>JBGPSI010000172.1:0-10477 GCA_041490045.1 Bradyrhizobium sp. | reverse complement strand
GCGGCCTGTCCTTCATGTTCAGCGTCATGGGCGTGATCAATCTAGCCCATGGGAGCTTTGCCATTCTTGCGGCATTCGCGCTGTGGGCACTCGCCGAATACTTGGGGATCTCGCCACTCTACGGGTTGGTGGTTGTTCTGCCCGCAATGGCACTGCTCGGCGTGGTGTTCCAGCGCTTCGTCCTCGAACGCAGCTCTCGCGCGGGCTTCCTCATACCGGTACTCTCGACCTTCGGCCTTTCGATCTGCATCGACAACATCCTGTTCCAGCATTTCGGCGCCGACACGCGCTCGCTTGCTCCATTTCTCGATGATCTATCCTACGATTCTTGGGAGCCGCTCGGCGGCGTTTTCGTCGGCAAACTCTCGGCCTATATTTTCCTGGCGGCGGTTGCGCTGCTGGGTGGACTGCAATTGTTCCTGTCGCGTACCTTTTTGGGCCGGGCCATCCGCGCCACGGCCGCTGACCACGACACGGTTGGGCTCGTTGGAATCGACGCGCGGGCCATCAACACCTACGCCACCGCGATTGCTCTTGTGACTGTGGGCATCGCGGGTGCCGCTCTCGCCATGCGCGGGACCTTCAGCCCATACGCCGGCGGTCCGCAGTTGATCTTCGCCTTCGAGGCGGCAGTGATCGGCGGCACCGGCTCACTATGGGGCACTTTGCTTGGCGGGGTCGTGCTGGGCGTCGCCCAGAGCATCGGCGCGCAGCTCAATCCGCAGGGTTTTCTCATCGCAGGGCACGCCGTCTTCCTGATCGTGCTGGTGGCACGGACTTTGTTGGGACGCCTGTCCGACCTGCTGCTTGCGCTCCTTACTTCCAAGGCAACCGGGTGATGGCATCCGATATCACCGTCGCTCGCTGGACCAAAACTTCCGCCGTCTCAACCGCCGCTGGCGCCGTCCTGCTACTCGCGCTGGTGTTCCTGCCGTTCGTGGCGGGCACGGCGACGCTCGACAAGGTCACGACGCTGTTTATCTACATCATGCTGGCCGCGACATGGAACGCGCTGGCCGGTTATGGCGGGCTAGTCTCGATCGGGCAGCAGGCGTTTTTCGGACTCGGCGCTTATGTCACGATCCGGTTGTCGAACTATGGCTTTAACGTCTACCTCGCAATCCTTGCCGCACCAATAGTGGTGGGGATCGCTGCACTGCCGATCTCGGCTCCGATGTTGCGGCTGAAAGCTGGCGAATTCGCGATCGGCATGTGGGTTCTCGCAGAACTGCTTCACTTGCTGGTCAACCTCGATCCCCTGATCCAGGGTGAGACCGGCACCTCGTTGATCGCGCTTAACGCCTACGACGTCGGCACCCGCAATGCATTCACATTCTGGGTTGCGCTCGGCGCCGTCGCGGCAGTGCTGATATTTCTGTTCACGTTGCTGCGCTCGGCGACCGGCTCGGCGTTGCAGTCGATCCGCGACAATGAGGAGGCTGCCGAATCGGTCGGGGTGAGGGTTGTGACGACGAAACGCATCATCTTTGTTTTCGCCGCCGCGGGTGCAGCGATCGCCGGCTCATTGTGGCTTGCGACTGCGATCTCGTTCCAGCCGAAGACCTACTTCAGCGTTCAGTGGACTTCTTACATGATCTTTATGGTGCTGGTCGGCGGGCTCGGAACCTTCGAAGGCGCAATCCTGGGCGCGGTTATCTTCTTCCTGATCGAATCGACCTTCGGCAGTGCCGGCGTCTGGTACCTGATCGGCCTCGGCGCGGTGGCGCTGTCGCTTTCGCTGTTCCTGCCGCGCGGGCTCTACGGCAGCTTCAGCGACCGCACTGGTCTTCAGCTTCTGCCGGTCGGCTACCGGCTGGTATTCCGCGTTCACAGCGCGAAACCTTCCTCGAAGCCCGTTCCTTGCAAGGAGTCTTCAAAATGAAGATCGAAGCCGCTGTGACGTGGTTGTAAGTGATCCCTGATGGGCATGTGCGGGAAGGATCTCGCCGACGCCTATGAGATGATCGGCGATTGGCCGCTTCTGTGAAGGTTTGCGGATGGCGGCCCCATGACGGTGGCGCGGCGTGCACCGGGGGCCGGCGTACGCAAACCTCCAAGGGAGGAAACCGCGGGAGGGGGACGTGGGTGGCGCGGCTTGGGCTATGGGGATTTGAGTGCCGCGGATGAGGTGGGTGAATGGAGTCGAGGCGCTCCAGCAAGCTGGTGGATGGGGAAACGGCTGCTGGATGACCGGCGGGTCGCGTCGAACTCGGTAAGCTGTCGGACGATTTGTGACGACAGGCGGATGTCTGGACGCGCTCTGCCGTGGCCGGTTGAGAGGCAGCGAGTGCGACGATCGGATTTGCGGGATTGTGATGTCGTCATGAGGTGTCGACCCTAATTGCGATGGGTGGAGTGGTCGGCCGATGCCGTGGCGTGGCACCGCGCTCGAAGACCTCGATGATGATCATGCGACCGCCGCAGCATGGACACTTCGGCTTGCCGGCATCGACGGCGGTAGCGGTGGGCTGGCCTTCAGGTTTTGAAACGGCCAACAGTTCACGGGCGCGGGCGATGTTGTCGGCGCGGGTACCGCTCGCGAGCAGACCATAGTGACGGATGCGATGAAAGCCGGACGGCAGGACGTGGATCAGGAATCTGCGGATGAACTCGGCGGTAGCGAGTGTCATGACCTTTTGGCGATCACGGCCTTCGGCACGATAGTCTTTCCATCGGAAAGTGACAGCACCGCGGTCGCAGGCGATCAGCCGGCTGTTGGCGATGGCGACGCGATGGGTATAGCGCGACAGATAAGCCAGCACGACCTGTGGTCCGCCGAACGGGCGCTTGGCATAGACCACCCATTCGGTTCGGCGTAGCGGTGCCAGATAGGCCACGAACGCTGGCGCGTTGGCGAGAGCGGCGTGATCGCCGAAGAACTTCAGGCGGCCGGCCTGGTGGGCGGCGAGGAGCCTCTCCAGGAACAGCCGTCGGAACAGGCGCGAGAGCACGCGGACCGGCAGGAAGAAGCCGGAGCGGCACGCTACCCAGCGCTCACCGTCGAGCGAGATGCCGCCGCCCGGCACGATCATGTGGACGTGCGGGTGATGGGTCATCGCCGAGCCCCAGGTATGGAGGACCGAAGTGATGCCAACGCGAGCGCCGAGATGTTTTGGGTCAGCCGCGATGATGGTCAGGGTCTCGGCCGAGGCTTTGAACAGCAGGTCGTAGATGACGGCCTTGTTCTGGTAGGCAATGTCGGCGATGGCCGCCGGCAATGTGAACACGACGTGATAGTACGGCACCGGCAGCAGATCGGCCTCGCGCGCCGCCAGCCAGTCCTTTGCCGCCGCGCCCTGGCACTTCGGGCAATGCCGGTTGCGGCAGGAATTGTACGAGATCTGGCTGTGCGCGCACTTCTCGCAGCGCGCGACATGACCGCCAAGCGCCGCCGTGCGGCAGTTCTCGATCGCCGACATCACCTTCAATTGGCCGAGGCTGACATGGCCGGCATTGGCCCGGCGCCATGCCGGGCCGTGGCCGCGGAAGATGCCCGCGACCTCCAGCGATGGACGCGCCACGAGCGGGCTCGCGTCAGGCGGGCGGCTCAGTGACCTCCTTGAGCTTGGCCGTGATGCGATCGAGCGGGCTCATGATCTCCCGAATGGTCTTGGTGGCGACACGGGTATACAGCGCCGTGGTGTCGAGCTTGGCGTGGCCCAACAAGACCTGGATCACCCTGATATCGGTGTTCTGCTCCAGCAGATGCGTCGCAAAGCTGTGACGAAGGGTGTGCGGGGAAACTGGCTTGTCGATCTCGGCCATCTGGGCGGCGGTATCGCAGGCGCGCCTGAGCTGGCGCGCCGACATTGGGTTGACCGGGTTCATTCCGGGAAACAGCCAGCCCTGGGGGCGTGCCGCCTTGTACCAGGCGCGCAACAGCTCGAGCAGATGCGGCGACAGCATCACGTAGCGATCTTTGTGGCCCTTGCCCTGCTCGATCCGGATCACCATGCGCTTGCTGTCGATGTCGGATACCTTCAGCGCAACGACCTCGGACACGCGCAAGCCGGCCCCATAGGCCACACTCAATGCCGCCTTGTATTTGAGCCCTGGCGCCGCATCGAGAAAACGTGCGACTTCCTCCGGGCTCAGGACCACCGGCAGCTTGCGTGGTTCGTGGATGAACTGAGTGTGGTTCACGATGTCGGCGCGCCCAAGCGTGATCCTGAAAAAGAACCGCAGTGTCGAGACGCTTTGGTTGAGGGTCGGAACGCCGGCGCCACTGGCTACCAGATGAAGTTGATAGCGACGCACGTCCTCGAAGCTCGCAGTATCGGGCGAGCGGCCGAGGAAGGTGGCGAAGTTCTTGACCCGCTGCACGTAGTCATGCTGAGTCTTCGGCGTTAACTTGCGGATCGTCATGTCTTCGATCATGCGCTGCCGCAGCGGGCTTGTGGCCTCATCGGTCATGGGGGATGCTCCTGTCTTGATGAAGGTTGCGAACCCCTCATCTCAAGACAGGACGCCTCACCGCGCTATCCCATTGGCCGTGTCGCCCGCAGCAGGGCCCTACCGCGCGAGCGGTTTAGTCCTGTGGCGCGAAGCGGTCATTCGCGACACATGGATGTCGGCTAAGTGCCCATTCGCGGCGGTTCTACGATGTCCTAGTCACTTCCGCATTTCCCCTGATACCGATGTTAGTCAAAACGGTCAGCAGGTCCGAAGAGCTGCTGAAGCGTCTGGCGCGCGAAAACCACGCAAAAGGGGCGGCGGAATAGTTGCTAATAAATTCAACAAAAAAGCCCGGCGATGCCGGGGCTTTCAGTTCGCCGGAGTCTAGCGATAGTGCCTGGGACAGCTTCAGTTCATGCGATGATGCGGAAGCGGTGGTCGTCGTCCTCTGCCATATCGTTGACCAGATTGATCTCCCAGGTCAGGTATTCGCGCATCGCGTCATCGCGGTTCTGGCCGCGCTCGCGTGGCGAGAGGAACACATCGTCGGCCTGGTCCGTCATTCGGGTTGTCCCCGTCTCGAGAGGCAATCTCGCCCGAACCCAGGCCTGCGTGCCACCAGCAAGTGTCATCACCGGTACAGAGGCGACGGCCTGCAACTCAACTGCCGCCAGGGCCGCAAGCGCGTCATCGGGCGACGTCAGCACAATCGCCTGACGGGAGGGGAGCGTCGCCAGTGCCGCGCCAAGGCGCGACCGGATCGCAAACCAGGCACCCGGAATATGGCCCAGCGCGTAGCGCGTGCTCAGGTTGAGATCAATCACCGTCACCTTGCCTGCGGCCAATCGATCGCGCAAATCCAACGCATCGATATGCGGCGCCGAGGCCGCTTCGAGACCAAGAACACGCGGCACATGCGGTCCGGTTTCCCAGTCGCCATCGGCCGGGCCGGCGGCCAGAACCGCAATATCCGGCCAACCCATTTGTTTCAGCCATGACGCAGTCATGGTTGCGCGGACGCCGTTGTCGTCGACAAGCACGACGCGGGCGCCCCAGGTGGCCATATGCGAGTCGGTTTCCTGCACAAGCTGGCCGCCAGGCGCCGAGCGTGCACCGCGCAAATGGCCGGCTTCGTATTCCTCAGGCGAGCGCACGTCCAGGACATACAGGCTGCGCTGGGCTGCCTCGGCGCGCCATGACTCGAGCATACGCTTGTCGATGCGCGCGATGCCGCAGCGCGCCGCAACGCGTGCAGCGGCCTCACCTGCGGACTGCAGTCCGTGCGCACTGACTTCGGGCGGCTTTCGCGTCGCCCCATGCACCACTTTGAGGCCCGCGAGGTGCCAGGCCATGGTGCCGTCCTTCAGAGACACGACTTTGTTGCGCACGCCGGCATTAATCAGCGATTGCGCCCCGATGATACTGCGCGTGCGGCCGCCACAATTGACGATGACCGTGGTATCGGCCGACGGCATGAGATCCGCGAAGCGATAGACCAGCTCCGCGCCGGGTACGCTAATGGCCGTCGGAATGCTGTTATTGTGATACTCCTCGTAAGAGCGGCTGTCGTAGATCGCGATGCTGGCGTTGCAATCGATCAACGCTTGAAGATCCTGGACGGATATCCACGGTGTGCCGGCCTCGTGCTCGACTACTTCGGCAAATGCCTTGCTGGGCACGTGCACGCCGCTATAGATGCGGAAGCCCGCCGCCTCCCACGCAGCGATTCCGCCATCCAGCGAAGCGACGTCATGATAGCCGAGCGCGGACATCCGTTCCGCGGCGCGCGCCGCCAACCCCTCACCATCATCACACCAGATGACGCGTGCACCGCGCCGCGGTACCAGATCATCGACCAGGAGCTCCAATCGGCTGAGCGGAATACAAGATGCCATTAGAATATGGCGCCTGCCAAACAGCAGTTCCTCGCGCGCGTCGAGGAGGGCCAACTCGCCGCCATCGTGAAGTTGGGCCTTCAAGGCCCGCGCATCGATCCGTTTGATCTTGCTATCCGGCACTCAGGCCGCCTTGATGTTCGAGCGCTGCACGTGATCGAGATTCCTGCCCTCGACACGCACCAGCTTGGTGAGCCCATCTCGCTTCGGCGAGTGGATCACACCCACATCATAGAAGTGGCTGTCGCCCGGCTTCAGGACATAGGTCTTGGCCGGTTCGACCAAGGTCGGCTCGTCACCCTCGCCCTTCCTGACAACGCGCCAGTCGGTCATCTCGGTATCGCCGACCGCCAGGCCATAGATGGCCCAGCTGGAACCGTGATCGTGCGGCGAGCCGTGAGCGGCTTTCTCGTAAACATGCCCGCAAACGCAGAAGCCGAGCTCCGGGTCCTCGTACAACACCTTACGCGGTTGACACTGCTCGGCGGTCAGGTGCCTGGCGATGAATTCCTGGTCGAGCAGCGCCTTCGACACGAGTTTGCACACCTGCTGCTTACCGGTCACCCCGGAATCCGACTTAAGGGTCTTGCGGATGTCGGCGCTCAATTGTTCAAGGGTATAGGCCATTCGCTCCCTCCGTCATGTCTGCCGCGTTTGCTTCCGGCTCTCCGGCATTATGAAATAATTGGCCGGCGGGGAGCAATCCCCACCCGATCATCGGTCACTCCGTCATTCGCTAATCCAGCTTGAAACCCTGGCGGCGAACGAAGGCGCCAAAATCCTGCCGTTCGGGCACCGAGACCTGCCGGGCCTTGTCCTGCGACCAGCCATAGAGCGATGGCTTGCCGAAACGCTCGACCTGGCGCCAGTCGCTCTCGGGAATGCTGTGGCGGGCATCGCGGCGGCGGTCGTAGCCATCGATCTCGGCTTCGAGGTTGGTATCGTCGTAGCGGTCGACATGCACCGTGAGCGCCATGGGCAGGCGCATGCTGACAAATCCCTCGCGTGACGGCCAGCCGAGGCAAAGGCCCGCCAGCGGAAATACATGATCGGGGAGCGCCAGCAGTTCGGCAACGCGCGTTGCATGATTGCGGATCACGCTGATAGGACATGCGCCAAGCCCTGCCGCGCTTGCCGCGCGGAGCAGATTTTGCAGCACCATGGCGGCGTCGCTCGCGGCATTCAGGAAAGCATCGAGGTGGTCGTTCGCGAACGGGATGCCGCGCAGTTCGCAGACACGCCGGATGCGGCGCGAATCGCCGCATACCACCAAAAACCGCGCCGCCTGGGCGACCCACGGCATGGCCGGCAGCAACTCGGCGACCGCCCGGCGGATGCCGGGGTTCTCTACGCGAAGGACAGCCACTTGCTGCAGATCCGATTTTGCCGGCGCCGACAAGCCGGCGGCGAGCACTTGCTGCATCAAGTCTTCGGAAATCGGCATGTCGGTATAGCGGCGGTGGGTTCGGTGGCTGAGGATCGCCGTCAGCTCACCCTCCGCGGGGGTATCGTGTCCCGCCGTGCTTGGAAGACCAAACCGTTGTTCGATCAGTTCAGCAATCATTTTCGTCATCTGTGCCTCAGGTGCTTGCAATGAATCGTTACGTTTCCAGCCCATGACGTGGGCTCGGCCTCTGAGCGGCGTTGAGCCATTCAGGAACACTGCAACTGCTGACGATAGCCGCCAGTCGCCGTTCCACCCGTGCTCCGGTCAAAAAACGTCTAAAATCTGAAATTCAGCGTAGCTCATCAAAGCACGTCGCGCTGCTGTCGGGCTAGGCCAATACCCGAGCGCCTTTGCCGGTACGACCGCTTCTGGCAGCAAAGCTGCCGTTCATACGCAAACGGGATCTCGGGGAATGAGTAGAAAGCCATCCAGTTTCCAACCGGCAAGGAGATCGCAGAACCTTGGCAGTCCGCTCAGGTGCAGGGCGCCCGCCAAGCGGCATCGTCCAGTGCCTGAAAGAGAGAAGGGCCGATCTTCTTCATGCAAGCAGTCTATTGCTATCCGAGTTTGTTTGCGACCGTCGTCGTGCTGTCCGCGGCGACGAGCGATTATTTGATCACTTCATCCGATCACTTCATCGGCTGTGACCAGTACCGTTTGCTACGCCGCGAGACCAAGCGAACTCGTCGTGGTCGCGACGGCGCGACGGTCGTTTACCTTCTTCGAAGCGTTCAGTATCAATTTTGCAATTGTGGTGTATTTTGAATGCATGCAGGATGACTTGCATTAATCCACTTTGGGGATCACGGAGGGCAACATGGCCAAGAAAGCGAAGAAGGCGAAGAAAGCAAAGAAAACAGCCAAGAAGAAAAAGAAGTAACCGTTCGACGAAAACGTCATGGCATCCGGATAGCGTCTGAAGCAAGCCAGCTGCGCCTTCGCAGCGCGGACAGTTGGCAGCTTCAACCTTCAGGATATCCGCGTAACAGTCAGGCCGGATCGCTATGCAGACGGCTGCTGCATAACGGTCCGGGCTTTCTTGCTGCAAGAATACCGACCGCAATCCTAGTGGCCAAGACATGTTTTGTTGTAGCTACGATCAAAGAACTTAGCATCGCTTCGGCTTTAGGGGTGGCCAGATCGTCGAGTGCGCCGAAACCGACCTTTGGGGGAATGGCGGTCTTTGGCGCAAAGCGGGCATTTGCCACGGCACTGACGTCACGTAGGTGCCCAACTGCGAAGTTGAGGCTCGTCCTATGGAGCCCAACCTCAGACATTGGCGGATGGCGTCCGCTGTTGCGCAGCATGCTGCTGGCCGCGCTCGCGGTGCGGTAGGTGATCGACGGCGGCCACGGGCGCCGTTAATAGATCATGACTTCGCCATGCGTTCGCGTGCCGCCTTGAAGCCGGATACGAAACGCGCCAACGTGTCGGACGTCACCCCGCGCGGCAACATAACTTCGATCAGAGAAAATTGCCCGCGCCGCGCGACGGCACGATCGAGGGCGGCGGCGAGCTCCCGTCGCGTCGTTGCCCGCTCGCCGGTGCCGCCGAGCGAATGCGCGATGTCGGCGAAATGCCAGTCGTCGAGATCGTTGAAGCGCGATTCAGGCTGAAACACGCGCAGCATTTCCCAGCTGCAATTGTTGAAAAGCACGACGATCGGATCGAGACCGTAGCGTCGGCAATTGCCGAGTTCCCAACCAGTCATCTGGAACGCGCCGTCACCCACCAGCACCAGCGGACGAAGGCCGGTCGCCGCCACGCCGATGCCGGCCGGCACCCCGAAGCCCATTCCGGCATAGTAACCCGGCGCCGCCAGCGCCGTGTTGTCGATCTCCATTGCAGTGAACAGGCAATCACCGATATCGGCGGTCATCGGCATCTTGCCGTGGCGGTCGAACAGGTCGTTGATCGCGGCGGCTATATCCGACGGCGCGATTGGCTGATCGTCGGCGGGGAGCCCTCGTGGGTAAACAATCCCTTGCCCTGCCTTGGTTTGCCGTGGCGCTCGATGCTTGGCGCGGACATCGAGAGCGGCAATCAGATTGGTCAGCGGCAAGTCACGGTAGATGTGATGGCCTACCTGTACCTCGCGGCCAGCCGCTAAAACGGTACGACGCGGGTCTGGCGCGCGGTTCGACAGTGCAAAATTGGTGTCGGACAGGATTACTCCGAACAAAAGAACGAGGTCCGCGTTCTCGACCAACTGGGTCACCGCAGGATCGCCGGCCGCGCCGAGGTAGGTTCCGGCGAAGACGTCGCCCGCCGTTTCTAGTAGACCCCGTCCCATGAAGGTCGTGACCACCGGCAAGCCCAGCTTGCGCGCCAGCGCCGCGACGTGCTCCTCGATCCCGTAACGACGAATTTCCACGTCGACCATGAGGACTGGCGATGAGGCGTTGGCGATGCGGGCAAGGACTTCCTCTGCACATTCGGCAAGCGCCCCCGGGTCGGCGGCGCGTTGAGGGAGCCGCGGCACCGGCTCGACCCGCGCGTTCACCATGTCGCGTGGAAACTCGATATAGACCGGCAATGACAGTTCCAGTGCGCTGCGCAAGACCCGCGCGATTTCGGTTGGCGCGGCCGCCGCATCCGTGAGCACTGCCTGATCGCAAGTGAATTCCTTGAACACGGCAAGCTGGGTATCGACGGTGCGCACTTGGTGATGCAGCAGGTATCCGCTGGCGCGCTCGCGAGCGCCTGGTGCGCCCGCTATCACCACAACCGGCGAGCGTTC
>JBGPSI010000171.1:0-10494 GCA_041490045.1 Bradyrhizobium sp. | reverse complement strand
CGCCAAGTTGCTCGAACCCGACCCGAAGGCGCCGGCGAATTTCGACTACGTGATTTCGGAATCGACCTATGGCGACCGGATTCGCGCCAAGACCACGCCGGAACAGCGCCGTCAGCGTCTCGCCGCCGAGGTCCGCGACGCTGCAGGCGCAAAAGGCGCCCTGCTCATTCCCGCCTTCGCGGTCGAGCGCACTCAGGAATTGATCGTCGATCTGGTCGACCTGATGGAACGCGGCGAAGTGCCGGCGGCGCCGATCTTCCTCGATTCGCCGCTGGCGATCCACGCCACCGAGGTGTTCCGCAAACATGCCGCGAGCCTCGATCATGATGTCGACGTCAACCGCCTGTTCAACTCGCCGCATTTGCGGTTCACCGAAACCGTCGACGAGAGCAAATCGATCGCCAAGCTGACCGGCTTCCATATCATCATCGCCGCCAGCGGCATGTGCGACGCCGGCCGCATCCGGCATCATCTCAAACGCTGGCTATGGAATGACCGCGCCACTGTGCTGCTGGTCGGCTATCAGGCCAATGGCACCCTCGGCCGGTTTCTCCAGGAAGGCGCCAAGGCCGTTCGCATCCAGGGCGACGAGATCAAGGTGGCCGCACGCATCCGCATGATCGACGAATATTCGGGCCACGCCGATGGCAGCGAGATTGCCCGATGGATCGCCGCGCGACGCCCGATTGAAAGAGGCGTGTTCCTCGTTCACGGCGAAGAGGCCGCGATCGCGGCTCTGGCCGAGCGCCTCGCCGAGCGGATCATTCCGGCGGCAAAGCTGTTTCAGCCGCTGCTGGACGATATCTACGAGCTTTCGACGGCTGCGCCTGCGCTCATGGACGTCGCGCGCCGCCGCCGGCTCACCCCGGAAGCGGTGACGCATCTCGATTGGCACAACGAGATGTCGAAACTGGTGCTCGATATCAACGATCAGATCGAGGCTGCGGCCGACGACCGCGCCCGCGGCGTCATCATCCGGCGGCTGCGGCGCGCGCTGGAGGGATCCGCCTGAAGCCAACGCACAGGGATGCATATCAGAGCTTCCGGCGAGCCACGGCGCGCACGCTTTACCAATCGACGGATTCCTGTTCCAACTACCCCGCAAAGGCCGAGCCCGACATCGGCCAGTCCCAGGGGAGGAATCGGCATGAAGCTCGGCACCGCCATTGCGGAAATCATGAAGCGCGAGGGAATCGAAATTCTCTGCGGCTATCCCGTCAATCACCTCATCGAGTACGCCGCCAATGCCGATATCCGCCCCGTCATGGTGCGGCAGGAACGCATCGGCCTCCACATGGCGGACGCGATCTCGCGGGTCACCTCCGGGCGCAGCATCGGCGCCTTCTGCATGCAGCACGGCCCCGGCGCGGAGAACGCCATGGGCGGAGTGGCGCAATGCTACGGCGAGTCCGTACCCGTGCTGGTGCTGCCGATGGGCTACGCGCGGCGGCTCGCCACTATCGATCCGAACTTCAATTCCAGCCAGGCGATGAAGGCGTTTTCGAAGTCGTCCGAACCGATCAACCTCGCCGCTGAAGTCGGCAACATCTTCCGCCGCGCCTTCACAAAGCTGAAGAACGGCCGCGGCGGACCGGTCATCGTGGAAATCCCGGCCGACATGTGGAACGAGGAAGTGCCGGAGCCCTTGAACTATACCCCGGTGCTGCGCACCCGCTACGGCGCCGATCCCGTGCATGTGAAGGAGGCGGCGGCGCTGTTGATGTCGGCTAAGCGGCCGGTGATCTATGCCGGCCAGGGCGTGCATTACGCGCAAGCCTGGCCGCAGCTGAGGCGGCTCGCCGAACGGCTCGCGATTCCCGTCACGACCAGCCTCGGCGGCAAATCGTCCTTCCCCGAGACGCACCCGCTATCGCTCGGCTCCGGCGGCCTCGCGGTGCCGCGCGCGGTGCCGAAATTCCTGGCCGAGGCCGACGTGATTTTCGGCATCGGCTGCTCGTTCACCGAGACCTCGTTCGGCATCGCCATGCCGAAGGGAAAGACCATCATCCATTCGACGCTCGACCCCGCGCATCTCAACAAGGACGTCGAGGCCAAGATCGGGCTGGTCGGCGACGCTGGCCTCGTGCTCGACGCGCTGCTGGAGGAAATCGGCAAGAGCGTCGCGTCCGACCGCGACGCGTCCGCCGTCGCCGCCGAGATTGGCGCCTCGCACAAGGAGTGGCTCGCGAAATGGATGCCGAAGCTGACCAGCAACGACGCGCCATTGAATCCCTATCGCGTGCTCTGGGATCTGCAGCACACCGTCGACATCCACAATACCATCATCACCCATGACGCCGGCAGCCCGCGCGATCAGTTGTCGCCGTTCTGGAAGGCGGTCGAACCGCTGTCCTATATCGGCTGGGGCAAGACCACCCAGCTCGGCTATGGGCTCGGGCTCGCGATGGGCGCCAAACTGGCAAAGCCGGAAAAACTCTGCATCAATGTCTGGGGCGATGCCGCGATCGGCTTTACCGGCATGGATTTCGAGACGGCGGTGCGCGAGCGGATCCCGATCATGTCCATTCTCCTGAACAATTTCAGCATGGCGATCGAATTGAAGGTGATGCCGATTTCGACCGAGAAATATCGCTCGACCGATATTTCCGGCGACTACGCTGCGATGGCGCGGGCCTTCGGCGGCCATGGCGAGCGCGTGACAAAGCCGGAAGACATCATTCCGGCGATCAAACGCGGCATCCAGAAGACCAAGGAAGGGGTCCCGGTACTGCTGGAGTTCATCACCTCGAAGGAAACCGAGGTTTCGAGGCCAGGGACCTGAATCCGCCCGGGCTTTCGGCTTAACCGCGACCAAAGATGGCGCTGGCCGCAATGCGCCAGGATGGAATAATCTGTGCCATTGAATTTACCGGCCGACCCGTAAGACTGAGCCTGGACTGGTACGTTGTTGTGGGCGCGGTGCCGCCAGGCCCCGTGCAAATGGATTTGAGCGAATGACCGCGCTTCCCCCGGACGTGGTGGCCAATCTCGGGCAAGAGAATGCCCGGTTGCAGGCCGAGTTGCGCGCCATGCAGGATCGGCAGGCCGCCGGCGCCGAAATCCTGCGCATGATCGCGAGCGCTTCCGGCGATGCAGGGCGGTCGTTACAGCAGATCGCGGAAACCAGCGCCCGTCTGTTTGGCGCTCCCAGCGTCTCGCTCCAGCTCGTCGATAACGGCGAGTGGGGACAGGCATTCCGCTTCGGCACTAGCGCTGTACAGGTTCGCTCGGCGGTTCCGCTGGCGACCATCCGGATCGGGGGGCCGAATCTGCCGGGCACCGTGGTTGCCGAGAATCGCCAGATTCACATCCCGGATCTCGACAACCTCCATCCTTCGATGGCCGACTGGCCTGGCCCGCCGCATGCCCGCGCGACGGGCACCCGCACCATGTGCGGTACCCCACTTCGGCGCGAAGGCAAGGCGATCGGTGTTCTCATCGTCTACCGCGACCGGCTGCTTCCCTTCACCGAGGAAGAGCTTGCGCTTCAGCAGAGCTTTGCCGACCAGGCCGTCATCGCCATCGAGAATGCGCGGTTGTTCAACGAGACCAAGGAAGCACTGGAGCGGCAGACCGCAACCTCCGATATCCTGCGCGTGATCAACAATTCCGCCGGCAACCTCGGCCCGGTATTCGAATCCATCCTCGAAAATGCCCACCGTCTCTGCGGCGCGCCCTGTGGGAGCCTGCAACTTTACGAACGCGATCGTGTCGTTCCCGTCGCAATTCGCGGCATGACTCCTGAGTTCGCCGAGTTTCTGCGCGCCGGCTACCCGATCACGGAGGCCATACGGGAGGGCCTTTTCGCGAATCGCCCTATCCAACGCATCGATATGGCCAAATTTCTGCAAAGTCATTCCGACGAGCCCTCGCTTCGCGCCGCGGTCGAACTCGGCGGCATCGGCACCATGGTTACGGTACCGTTGGCAAAAAACGGCGCCGCGTTCGGGCGCATCGTCGCGGCTCGCCAGGAGGTCAACCCGTTCAGCGACAAGCAGATCGCATTGCTCCAGGGATTTGCCGACCAGGCCGTCATCGCCATCGAGAATGCGCGGCTGTTCAACGAGACCAGGGAGGCGCTGGAGCGCCAGACCGCCACGGCCGACATTCTCAAGGTCATCGCCAGTTCGCCATCCGACGTGCAGCCGGTTTTCGACGTCATCGTCGAGCGGGCCGTGCGGCTGTGCGGCGGGCGCATGGGGCGAGTATATCGCTACGACGATGGCATTGTTCACATGGTCGCCGGGTACGGCTTGAGCGAGCCGGGTCTCAACACGGTGCAGCAGGTGTTTCCCAGGCCCGCGGCGGACGACACCACCGCGGGACGGGCTATCCAGTCGCGCCGGCCCAACTTTGTCGCCGACATCGAATCCGATCAGTCGGTGCCGCCGCTGTCGCGGCAAATGATCGAAGCCCTGGGAACGCGCAGCCAGGTGACCGTGCCGATGTTGCGCCGGGGAGAACCGATTGGGGCGATCACGGTGGGCTGGGCCGACCCCGGTGCCTACGGCGATCAACAGGTCGCCCTGCTCCAGACATTTGCCGACCAGGCGGTTATCGCGATCGAGAACGTGCGTCTGTTCAACGAGACGAAAGAAGCGCTGGAACGGCAGACCGCGACGGCCGACATCCTGAAGGTGATCGCCAGTTCGCCCTCGGACGCGCAGCCCGTATTCGCGGCCATAGCAGCCAGCGCCAACAGGCTGATCGGCGGCTTCTCGAGCACCGTCTTCCGTTTCATGGATGGTATCGCTTACCTCAAAGCGTTCACGCCAACCACTGCCGCCGCGGATGAAATATTGAAGGCTACCTTCCCGCGGCCCGTTGCCGATTTCCCGCCGTTTCAAATGGCGCAAGCCGGCGAGGTCACGCAAATTCCCGACACCGAAGCCCTGTCGGACGAAATTCTAGACATCTCGCGGGCGCGCGGCTTCCGCAGCATGTTGTTCGCGCCGCTGATGAACGATGGCGTCTCGATCGGCTTCATTGCGGTGACACGCGTTCAGCCCGGCACCTTCGCCGACCATCATGTCGAGTTGCTGCGGACCTTTGCCGACCAGGCGGTGATCGCCATCGAAAATGCACGATTGTTCGAGGAGGTGCAGGCGAAGACGAGCGACCTCACGGAGGCGCTGACGTACCAGACCGGGAGCGGCAACATCCTCAGGGTGATCGCGTCCTCTCCGACCGATGTCGGACCGGTTCTCCAGGCGATCGTCGAGAGTGCTTGCGAGCTTTGCGAGGCGGCTGATGCCCTTGTGGCGTTGAAGGACGGCGATGACCTGGTGTTCCAGGCACAGCATGGATCGATCCCGGTTGTCTGGAAGCGAACACCGATCAACCGTCAACTTCCGTCCGGACTTGCCGTTATCGATCGCAGGCCGGTCCACGTGCATGATCTTCTCTCGATCGAGGGAGAGCAGCTTCCCGACGCCCGGGAATTCGCTGAAAGAACTAACGTCCGTACCGTTCTGAGTGTGCCACTGCTGCGCGAAAACGAAAGCATAGGAGCGATTGTGCTTCGCCGGATCGAAGTCCAGCCATTCAGCGACAAGCAGATCAGCCTGCTGCAAACTTTTGCCGACCAGGCCGTGATCGCCATCGGCAACGTTCGGCTATTCGAACAGGTCCAGGAACGAACCCGGGAATTGTCGCAATCCCTCGACGAACTGCGTACTGCCCAGGACCGTCTGGTGCAGACCGAGAAACTGGCTTCGCTCGGCCAGCTTACCGCCGGCATCGCGCACGAGATCAAGAACCCCCTCAATTTCGTCAATAACTTTGCCGCGCTGTCGGCTGAACTGACCGACGAGTTGAACGAGGTGCTGAAGCCGACATCGCTCGCCAGTAATGTTCGCGTGGAAGTCGACGAATTGACCAGCCTTTTGAAGGATAATCTCCAGAAAGTGGTCCAGCACGGCAAGCGCGCCGATTCCATCGTCAAGAACATGCTGCTGCATTCGCGCGAGGGTTCCGGCGAACACCGGCCCGCCGATATCAATGCGCTGCTCGACGAGAGCCTCAACCTCGCCTATCACGGCGCCCGCGCCGAGAAGCCGCAGTTCAATGTCACCCTGCAGCGGGATTTCGACGCCATGGCGGGCATGATCGAATTGTTTCCGCAGGAAATCACCCGGGTGTTCCTGAATTTGATCTCGAACGGCTTCTACGCCGTCACCAAGCGCAAGACGGAGAATGACGGTTCAGGTTTCGAGCCGGTGCTCAGCGCCGCCACGCGCAATCTCGGCGACACCGTGGAAATCCGCATCCGCGACAACGGCACCGGAATCCCGGCCGAGGTGAAGGAAAAGATGTTCAATCCGTTCTTCACGACCAAGCCGGCGGGCGAAGGAACCGGACTCGGGCTTTCGATGAGCCACGACATCATCGTGAAACAGCACGGTGGCAGGATCGAGGTCGAGACGGAGCCAGGAAAGTTCACCGAATTCAGGATCGTCCTGCCGCGGACGAGCAGTGCTTCAGACAAAAACAGAGGTCAGACGTGAGCGTTTTGGTTCTTGTGGTCGACGATGAGCCCGACGTCGAGGCGCTGTTCCGCCAGCAGTTCCGGCGGGATTTGCGCGCGCAACGTTTTGACATGGATTTTGCGATCTCAGCGGCGGACGCGCTGGCACGGATCGCCAATACCATCGAGCAGTCGCTGATCCTGATCCTGTCGGACATCAACATGCCCGGCATGACCGGTCTGGAAATGCTGCCCAAGGTCAGGGAATTGCGACCGGACGTTCCCGTCATCATGATCACCGCCTACGGCGATCCCGAGACCAAACGCAGGGCGATCGAAGGTGGCGCGAAAGGCTTGCTCACCAAGCCGATCGACTTCGACCTGCTGCGCGAGGAAATCGATACCAGGCTGCGGCAGGCGGCCTGAAACGGCACAGTCTGCTTCAAATGAATCAGACTGTGCTGTTATCTTGATTGAGCATGATCTTTCGGAAAACCGGTACCCACTTTTCCGGATCATGCTCTAAATCAGGGCTTGAAGAACGCGGGATCGTTGAGCGCCTTGATCATGGTGTCGACCATATCGGCGGCGCCGTGGTCCTCGCGCTCCTCCAGCAGTTCCCACATCTTGCGCAAATTAGCGCGCATCGGCGCCTTCAGCGAGGGATCGCGTTCGATCAACGTCCGCGCGATGCAAAAGGCAATGCCCTCGGTGCCCATCCGGGTCTGTTCGATGGAGGGTTTACTCATGGCCGGCTCCTGGTCGATTTGAAGAACTGATTTGCTGGCGCCGCTGTTAGATCAAATCGCCGCCGATAGATAGCCGGGCCGCGCGCCCTACTCCGCCATCGCCACCGGTTTCGCCGGCCCTGCCAGCGGCTTTTCTTCCATCAGGATCATGCACAGCGCCGCGCAGGCGATCATCGCCGTGGCGGCGCCGAACACGTAGCGGAAGGCCACGATCATGTCGGCAGCGGGAATCGAGTTCACCGGTCCGCGATGCTCGCCGACCAGCGAAATATCCGCACCCAGCGCCATCAACAGGATCGCGCTGAACGCCGCCACCGTGAACGAGGCCATCAGCGCGCGGAAGAAGTTCATCGCGCCGGTGATGGTGCCGACCTGCGCGCGTGCCACCGAATTCTGGATGGAGACCACGCTGACCGGAAATGCCGTGCCGAGGCCGAGCGCGAACACGGACAGCAGCACCAATAGCGCCCACAGCGGCAGCGCCGTCGTCGCCAGCACGCAGCCCATTACGGTGGCGAACAAGGTACCGATGATCGCCACCCGCTTATAATGCCTGACCCGAGCCATGGTCCGCCCGGCGAACGCCGCGCCAAAGGTCGAAATGGCCGCCAACGGGATCAGCCCGAGCCCGGCTTCGCTGGCGCTGAGGTGATAGACCACCTCGTAATACAGCGGCAGATGCACGGTCAGCCCCAGCATCGCGCCCAGCGCGCAGCCGCCGGCGAGCATCGCGTAGGGCACCACCGTCCCGCCCAGCAGCGACAGCGGCAGGAACGGCTCCTCGGCCTTGCCAGCCTGCCATACGAACGCCAGCGCCAGCGCCACGGATGCTCCCACCATCGCCATGATCGTCGGCGACAGCCAGAGATAGCGATTGCCGCCCCAGGTCAGCACCAGCATGAACACGACGGCCGAGGCCATCAGCAGCACGCCGCCGAGCCAGTCGATCCTGCGCCGGCGGTGGAACACCGGGATCTTGGCCATCTTCGGCAACAGCATCGCCAGCGAGGCAATCCCGAGCGGTACGTTGATCCAGAAGATCATCGACCAGTGCAGATGTTCGGCGAACACGCCGCCGAGAACGGGCCCGCCGATACCGGCAGCCATCCAGACGCCGCTGAAATAGGCCTGATACTGGCCGCGCTCGCGCGGGCTGACCACGTCGGAAATCACCGTCTGCACCGTCGGCATGATGCCGCCGCCGCCGAGCCCCTGCAGGCCGCGGGCGAGAATCAACACCGGCATGTTCGGCGCCAGCGCGCACAGGATTGAGCCAGCGATAAACAGGCTGAGCGCGGTGATGATCATGGCGCGGCGGCCGTAGATGTCGCTGAGCGTGCCGAACACCGGCGCCACCGCGGTCGACGCCAACAGATAGGCCGTGATCACCCAGGACAGGCTGGAGACGTCGCCGAATTGCCGGCCGATGGTCGGCAGCGCGGTCGCGACGATGGTCTGGTCCAGCGCGGCCAGGAACATCGTCAGCAACAGGCTCATCAGGATGGTGCGGACCTCGCTAGGGGCCAGCGGCGCCTTGGGCGCGATCGGCGGCGCGTCGCTGATATCGAGCACCTCAGCCGGGATTCTCGACAGTTCGCCGGCAACGGTTTCAGGCAATGCCTGCTGGTCGGCCGGGTGACGGCTTTGCCGTTCGAACTTGTTCATGCGGACGTGTTTATCGGCTGCGCGGCTGGAGGTTCGCGTGGAATCGCGGATTAGCCTGCAATTTACGCGGCAAATCCCAGCCAGGGCAGCGGGTTAGGCGCATGGGTGCATCCCGCGGGGTGACAATCGCAATCGCGTGATCGGTTTTCTCAGGATTGTGGCCGCTTCTTCAGCCGCGCCCGTTTCGGCAACAGTGCCGGCCATTGCACGATATGGTCCTCGAGGTCGGCGTCCGCGATCTCGTTCTCCGTCCCCTGCACCCGCCCACGCACCGAGACGCCGGCTTCATGCACCGTGTCAGGATCGCCCGATATCAGCGGGTGCCACCAATAAAGGTCGCGACCCTCGGCGACGAGCTTGTAGCCGCAACTCGGCGGCAGCCAGTTCAAGGTGCGGACGTTTTCCGGCGTCAGCCGCACGCAATCCGGAACCTTGTCGGACCGGTTCGCATAGTCCTTGCAGGCACATAGCCCCGCATCCAGAAGCTTGCAGGAAACGTGGGTGAAATAGATCTTGCCGGTATCCTCGTCCTCGAGCTTTTCCAGGCAGCAACGCGCGCAGCCGTCGCACAGGCTTTCCCATTCGGCGTTGGACATTTCTTCCAACGTCTTGGTTTTCCAAAAGAATCCCTCTTGACCCGAGGGCGGCTTGGTCCGGGCGGTCATATGTCCTGGCGATTCTGGGCAGCGTTGGCTGGCGCCCTTCTAGGGGCTGCGACGGCAAGGGTGCAAGTAGGGTGTTGGACATGCGGAAAAAAGCCCGGGACAGCATTAGCCCTGCCGATCGAAATCGTGAGCCCGACCATTGGTTTATGGCCCCCGCTCGGCTAGATAGAGAGTGAGTCCCCAGCGGCGCAAAAGCGCCTTGGGTTTGCCGCAACATTCCCGCAAGACGTCTCGACGGTGCCCGGCCGGGCGCTTGAGCGCTTTCGAACTGACCAAGGGCCTCGGTGCGCAATATCGTACCAGCGGAATGGAAGAAAAAAATCCGGCACTGGATGCTGGATTTCGACGCGCGCATCGACTCGACGCTGTTTTCGACCGGCAAGGGCCTGCGCGAGCTCTACGAGCGGTACTCCACCTTCATGGACCGCTTCTATGTCGGCCGCTGGAAGCGCTGGGTTTTCATCGAGCCGTTGTCGGAAGCCGCCACCGTCGGGCTCGGCGGCCTGATCCTGTTGCTCGCGCTTGCCGTGCCGGCGTTCCGCGAAACCGCCGACGAAGACTGGCTGAAGAAATCCGACCTCGCGGTGACCTTCCTCGACCGCTACGGCAATCCGATCGGCAGCCGCGGCATCAAGCACAATGATTCCATTCCGCTGGAGGATTTTCCGGACAATCTGATCAAGGCCACCCTGGCGACCGAGGACCGCCGCTTCTACGACCATTTCGGCATCGACGTCGCCGGCACGTTTCGCGCGCTGTTGACCAACGCGCAGGCAGGTGGCGTGCGACAGGGCGGCTCCTCCATCACCCAGCAGCTGGCGAAGAACCTGTTCCTCAACAACGAGCGCACCATCGAGCGCAAGGTCAAGGAAGCGTTTCTCGCGGTGTGGCTGGAGACGCGGCTCAGCAAGAACGAAATTCTGAAGCTCTATCTCGACCGCGCCTACAT
>JBGPSI010000170.1:0-10524 GCA_041490045.1 Bradyrhizobium sp. | reverse complement strand
ATCGCCGATCACGCCGCGGTGAGCCACGGTTGCCGTTCATTAACCCTAACCGGCCGGCGGCAGGCTCAGCGCGTGCCGGGCCACGAAGGTCATCCGCCACGGATTGTGCCCGATATTGGAATGGGCGCGGGAGGCGGTGAATCCGGCGGCCGTCAGTTTTTCCAGCAACTCGGCCTCGCTGTAGCGCTGCAGCCCGACCTTGCTGCGCAATTGCCGGTAGTCCGACAGCGCGGTGGCGACCAGCCCGATCAGGGCGTCCCTGAGGAAGCCGTGCCTGGCCGCGAACTGCAGCAGCGCAATCACGTCCCGGGGCATACCCACTTCGGGACGCAGGACATCGCCCACCACCAGCCGGCCGCCGGGCTTCAGCAACCGCCTGATGACCGCAAACGCAGCATCGAGTTCGGCTGGGGTCATGTACTGGGCGACCGAATTCATCACCACCAGATCGATGGATCTCTCCGGCATCTTTCTGACGTCCTCGAGCGAACGCACCCGGATTTTCGTATTGGGCGCGAAGCGGGCGATCAGCCGGCCGCGCACGCCGGGCGCCGGCTCGGCCAGGATCAACTGGCCGCAGGCCTCCGCGACCCTGGCCGCGGACAAAGCTTCGCCGCAGGCATAATCCAATACCACCGCATCGGGCGTAGAGATGTAGCCGATGATGTCCCTGGCGATCAGCTGGAAATGCAGGTCGCGATGCAGCTTGCTCGCATAAATCGTATGCGTGGAATCGTAATAATCGATCCAGTCGTCCATCGTCGTATGGGGTCCGGTAAAGGGGTTCCGGCAGGGGAACAGGCAGGAAGCTGATGCGTTAGAGGGTCCGGCGGCCCGTGTCCATGCCGTCAATCGTCCGGTTCCTAACAGGAAGGTGCATCGTGAGCAAAGCCAGGTCCGATAATAAATCCGACAAAGTATCCCCCGATCTCGATACGCCGACCGACATCTCGCAGGCCGCGGTGGACAAGATCTCGGCGGCGCTCAACACGCTGTTGGCCGATGCCTTTGCGCTCTACCTGAAGACCAAGAATTTCCACTGGCATGTCTCGGGCCGGCATTTCCGCGACTACCATCTTATGCTCGACGAGCAGTCGGACGCGATCTTCGCCACCACCGACCAGCTGGCCGAGCGGGTGCGCAAGCTCGGCGGCATCACGCTGCGCTCGATCGGGCAGATCGCAAAATTGCAGACCATCCAGGACAACGACGAGGATTACGTGCCGCCGCGCGAGATGCTGCGCGAACTGATGGAAGACAACAAGCGCGTCGCCGCCGCCATGCGCAAGGCCCACAAGCTTGCCGACGACAACGAGGATTCCGGCACCGCGGGCCTGTTGGAAACCTTCATCGACGAAACCGAGCGCCGCACCTGGTTTCTGTTCGAAGCCAGCCGCCAGGAAGGCAGCAACGCTGCGTAGACCTTCCCCAAGGGTCGCTCCACGGAGTGAAAAATCGAGACGGCGATAGATCGGACGCCGGCGCGAAGCGCCGGCGTCCCATCAGCGTTTACTGAGCCGACAAACCCACCGTTCGCTGCGCCCGTGTGACCGGAGGGGGATTCCATCTTCCGGTGAGCGCTTCCGATTTTGGAGCATAGAGCCGCATGGTCAGATTGAACCCTCCCTTTGGTGCCGGGAGCCAGTTGGCTTCCTTGTCCTTTCCGGGACTCTCGTTTTGAAAATAGAGATCAAGCGAACCATCGGCATTGTACTTGAACGGCATCCAGCTGCTGACCGCGAAGCGGTTCAGGACGTTTCCAACCTGAAATCCTTCCGGATCGTATAGGGTGATCGACCAGAAGGCATTGACCGGCGGCGCAGCGCCCTTTTCAAAAGTGATCGTGTATTTGTTGGCGCCGTCGAGCGGCTTGCCGGACTCGTCGGCAAGATTGAGAGGGTAAATGGCGTCCTCGACTACATTCGCTCCAAGGCCTTGCTGCGCGAGAATAGCTCGTTTCAAGTAATAGTTGCCGTATACGCCCACTGTGTCGGTGTTCATCGACCAGCCGTTCACCACTCGGGCCAGCGTCGGCAGTTTCCATGCCATCAACTTCTGAGCGTCCTGTGGTGCGGTTTCCAGCGCCCTTTGGACGGCCGGATCGAGCTTGCCGATGTCGAAGCTCTTGCCGGGCTCGATTCCGATTTTTTTCATCTGCGCGATGATCGGCTCATCGGTGATATGAGGCGGATGAAGCTTGAGCAATTCTGCTGCATTTGCGAAATACACCCCGGCCGACATGGTATCGACCTGGACTTTTGGCGGCGTCTTCATGTCGACGCTGGGGTCCGGCTTGAATTCGACCGGCTTGGGCGCTTTGCCAAAGTCGGAGAGCAGGGTGACCTTGTAGCCGGCCTGGATTTTATGGACCGCGTCGTAGTCCGGCGGCCCGTCCGTCTTCGTGCGGCCGACAAGCCAGACATAAGGCGTTGGTGCCTCGATACGCTGAGTGTCGTTCGGGAGCTTGAATTCGTCGGCGAACCTGTCGCGCAAGTCCGGCCTCCACCCTGGGGGTGTCACGAGGAACGTCCCCGCCTTGGTGCCCGTCGTTCGCCAGCCCGGCGACGCAAAGACATCGCTCCACATGTCGAGCATCGGCAGCAGGTAGTAGCGTCCATCGGTATCCGGAGCGGTGATCACGACGGGCTCCCTGGTCATGTCGAGCCAGGAAACGGAATACAGCGTATCGAAGTTCGACCGCACGACACCCTTGAAATCTGCCGGCGGATATTCCGGCACATTGACGAACGTGTTCATCGGGCCTTTGAAATCGGTTGTGCCGTTGGTGAATTGCTTGCGGGACACGTCCATCGACATGATGGAGTAGAAATAGACGTAGGCGTCCACCGCAATGGCGTGCGCCTCCTGCTCGGTGATTGGCGCCGCCGCTTGGGCCGACGCCCCCGGCGCAATCATCGCGCCAAGGCAGAGACACAATGTCAGCTTCAGGATTCTTCGGAACATGTCGAACGCTCCTTTTCTGCCGTGTACGGTCGTTGGTCTTGACCTCCCGTGAAATCTTCCGGCCTCCGTAAGGTTCGGCCGCACGAACCGGAAACCTTCTCGCTACGGCGCGAGAGGTTGCGTATTGCTTGTAAGAGAACTTGCACCGTCGGCTGCATAAAATGCCGTACGGCGTATGCAGAATCGAAACAGGGTCGATAAGAGCAGATGCTATAGGGCTGTCTGATGGATGTCGCTTGAAGAGCCTCTTTGGCTGCCTTTCATGCGGGACCTTCTATCAATGGCACTCTAGCACAACCGGATAATGAGGACCAGCCAAGGTCATTATCCCGCGCCTTTGCATGGTGGCGCTGCGGGTCGCGTTTTCATCATGCGGACTCGTGCAGTGAGGCATCAATTATCCTGCGCCGCCGGAGGTACCTTGCGGTGACCGGTAGGATGCTCTCAGTGACGCCGAACGTGTCAGGACGATTGTCGCAATGAACAGCTGGGTGCCGCGCGAACGCCTTTGCCCGCCCTAAGATTCCGTTGCGCCCCATATCCTGTTCGTGGACTGCGTCGATGCCGCTCAAATCGATGAGCTGTCTGCAAAACTGTCCGACGGCGGCCAGATCTTCATGCCGCTCGACAAATATCCGTTCAGCCCAGATTCGGCTGGCCTGTCGGACAAATTCGGCATTTCCTGGCAGCTCAATCTGGCGAGCGGCTGATCCGGCGCCCGCCCGTTGCCCCGTCCCCGCATCGGTATCCGGCGGCCGATTTCCGATGGTATCGCCGATAGGACGAAGGTCGCATAGGCCGGTGAAGGTTTCCAATCGCGGAACAACTGCGGGAGCGATTATGCTGCGCCAACAGGTGGTTCCGGATTCCCGATCCTGGAACCTCCTGACCGCAGGCGAGGAAACCGCACCTTCGCGCCCGGAGCTCGAGCCGGGGGCTAATCCCGATCGTCGGGAGAAGATGCGCCCGCCGCCTCCTCGGGGTGCGCAGACATGAACGAGAGCATCTCGTCGCCTTTCATCAGATACCCGATCGGCACATCGTTGCTGATGGCGGGCATCCTATTCGTCGGCATCGTCGCCTATCCACTGCTTCCCGTCGCTCCGCTGCCGCAGGTCGATTTTCCGACCATCCAGGTCTCGGCCTCGTTGCCGGGCGGAAGCCCGGAAACCATGGCGTCCTCGGTGGCGCAGCCGCTGGAGCGCCAGCTCGCGCAAATTCCCGGCATCGCGCAGATGACATCGACGAGTTCGCTGGGCTCCACCGCGGTGACCATCCAGTTCGATCTCAACCGCAGCATTGACGGCGCGGCCAATGACATCCAGGCGGCCATCAATGCCGCCAGCGGTCAATTGCCGAAGAACCTGCCGTCGCCGCCCACCTATCGCAAGATCAATCCGGCCGACGCGCCGGTGCTGTTGCTGTCGGCGACCTCGGACTCGCTGCCGCTGATCAGGGTGAGTGACGCGGTCGACGCCCAGCTCGGTCAGCAGATCAGCCAGATTTCCGGCGTGGCGCAGGTCTTCATCGGCGGCCAGCAGAAGCCCGCGATCCGGGTCCAGGTCGATCCGGCGAAACTGGTGGCCAAGGGCCTGTCGCTGGAGGATGTCCGCAGCCAGATCGCGATCACCACGGTCGACAGCCCCAAGGGCAACATCGACGGGCAAAAACGCGCCTACACGATCTACGCCAACGATCAGCTATTGGACGCCAAGGACTGGAACGACGTCATCATCGCCTATCGCAACGGCGGTCCGCTGCGGATCAGAGACATCGGCCAGGCCGTTGCCGGGCCCGAGGACATGAAGCAGGCCGCCTGGGCTGACGGCAAGCGCGGCGTGTTCCTCGTCATCTTCAAGCAACCCGGCGCCAACGTCATCGAAACCGTCGACCGGATCAAGGCGCAGTTGCCGCGGCTGATCGCGGCGATTCCGCCGGCGATCAAGATCAAGATCATCAGCGACCGTACCCTGACCATCCGCGCCGCCGTCGAGGACGTGCAGATCACGCTCCTGATCACCATCCTGCTGGTCGTGATGGTGATCTTCATCTTCCTGCGCAGTTTCTGGGCCACCGTGATTCCGGCGGTGACGGTGCCGCTGGCGCTGCTCGGCGCCTGCGCGCTGATGTGGGTGTTCGGCTATACCCTCGACAATCTGTCGCTGATGGCCCTGACCATCGCCGTCGGCTTTGTCGTCGACGACGCTATCGTGATGCTGGAGAACATCACACGCTATGTCGAGGACGGCGAAAAGCCGCTCGCCGCCGCGTTCAAGGGCGCCAGCGAAATCGGCTTCACCATCGTGTCGATCAGCGTGTCGCTGGTGGCGGTGCTGATCCCGTTGCTGCTGATGGGCGGCATCATCGGCCGGCTGTTCCGCGAGTTCGCGGTGACGCTGGCGATGGCGATCTTCGTTTCGCTGGTGGTGTCGCTGACGCTGACGCCGATGATGGCGTCGCGCTTCCTGCGCGCGCATGGCGAGATGCGGCACGGCAGGTTCTACCAATGGAGCGAGCGGGCCTACGAGCGGCTGCTAAATGCCTATGCGCGCGGCCTGGACCGCGCCCTGCGCTGGAAACTGACGACGCTGTGCATCTTCTTCGCGACGCTCGCATTGTCGGTCTATCTGTTCATCATCATTCCCAAGGGATTCTTCCCGCAGCAGGACAACGGCTTTCTCACCGCAACGTCGGAGGCGGCACAGGATATCTCTTTTGCCGACATGAAGCGGCATCAGGAGGAACTGAGCCAGATCGTGCAGGCCGATCCCGCCGTCGACAGCATCGCGATGTTCATCGGCGGCGGCGGCACCGCGCTCAATTCCGGCCGCATGTACATCACGCTGAAGCCGCACGACCAGCGCAACGCCAATGCGCAGCAGATCATCGCGCGGCTGAGGCCGAAACTGGACAAGGTGGAGGGCGCGCGGCTCTACATGCAGGCCTCGCAGGACGTCCGCCTCGGCGGCCGCGCCACGCGCACGCAGTTCGAATTCACGCTGCAGGATGCCAATCTCGATGAGCTGAACGAGTGGGCGCCGAAGATCCTGGCCGCGATGCAGAAGCTGCCCCAATTGCGCGACGTCGCCACCGACCAGCAGACCCAGGGCACCACGCTGACGATTACGATCGACCGCGATACCGCGTCGCGCTACGGCATCCAGCCGCAGTTGATCGACGACACGCTGTACGACGCATTCGGCCAGCGCCAGGTCACCCAGTATTTCACCCAGCTCAACAGCTATCACGTGATCATCGAAATCCTGCCGGAAATGCAGGGCAAGCTCGAATCGCTCGACAAGCTCTATATCAAGTCGCCGCTGACCGGCGGCGAGGTGCCGTTGTCGGTGTTCTGCAAATGGACGACGATACCGGTGCGCCCGCTGTCGATTGCCCACCAGGGCCAGTTTCCGGCGATCACGATCAGTTTCAACCTCGGCGAGAACGTCGCTCTCGGCCAGGCTACCGATGCGATCCAGAAGGCGGTGTACGATCTCGGAACGCCCGGCACGCTCGCATCGAGCTTTCAGGGTACGGCCCAGGCGTTCCAGCAATCGCTTGGCACCGTGCCGCTGTTGATCCTGGCGGCGCTCGTCGTGGTCTACCTGATCCTCGGCATCCTCTACGAGAGCTACATCCATCCGCTGACTATTCTCTCGACGCTGCCGTCCGCCGGCGTCGGCGCGCTCGCAATCCTGATGCTGTTCGGATTCGATTTCAGCCTGATCGCCCTGATCGGGGTCATCCTCCTGATCGGCATCGTCAAGAAGAACGGCATCATGATGGTCGACTTCGCGATCGCGGCCGAACGCGACGAGCATCTGTCGCCGGAACAGTCGATCCGAAAGGCCGCGCTGCTGCGGTTCCGCCCGATCATGATGACGACGATGGCGGCGATGCTGGGCGGCGTGCCGCTGATGCTCGGCACCGGCACCGGATCGGAAATCCGCCAGCCGCTTGGCTACGCGATGGTCGGCGGCCTGCTCGTCAGCCAGGCGCTGACGCTGTTCACGACGCCGGTGGTGTATCTTTATCTCGACATTCTTTCCAATGCGCTGACGCGCTGGATGCAGGGTGGGAAAGCCGGAGATTCCGGGCTTGCGGCGGAGGAGGAGTCGCAGAAGGCCGCGGCGGAATGAACGCAGCGCGGCCGGATGCTCAGGAATCGGCCGGCGCCCGGCCTCGTCGATTCCACAGCCTGAGCAGCGGCCCGTCTTCGCCCATCACCGGATCGGTCTTCGGCAGCTTGACTTGCGGAATCGTCTGCAACGCCCTCTCGTGATTTTTCGGCGTCGGCCGCGTAACGTGCATTTTCGCTCCCGGCGGATAGGCGCCGACCACGGAAAAATCAGGGCTCGCGGAGATGCATTGATGACCGGTGCCTGCGGGCAGGATGGCGACGTCGCCGGCTGAAATCTCAAATTCCCTGCCGCGATCGCCGCCGAAGCGCACCCTGGCATGGCCGCACGCGATGCCGAGCGCTTCGTGCACCGTGGCGTGATAGTGCAGATAGTCGTAGACGCCATTGCGCCACATGTCGCCCCAGCCATTTGCGCCGAACAGGCCCTCGATGGTTTTCTCGGGGTGAGTATTGGCGACGTCGACGGCGCCCTTGTAGATCAGGAACGGCATCGGGTTGTTGGGAACGAGGCCGTCGTCCTCGAACACGAAGGTGAGGGGTTTTGTGTCCTCGCTCACGACCGACATGGCAAAGCTCCCGCGCGCAAGATCAGGCGCCGAAACAACCGGTGTCAGCGCCTCACGTTCCCTTTGGTATCTCGAAAATCAGGCAGGTCGTGGTGGCATGTGCCAGCAGCCGGCCCTTGTTGTCGGTGATGCGGGCCTCCGCCGTGGCGGCGCGGCGGCCGACATTGAGGATGCGACCCTCCGAGCGCACCGCCCCGGTATCCCTGGTCATGCCCCTGACAAAGCTGATCTTGAATTCCAGCGTGGTGTAGCCGGTGCCCGGCGGCAGCGTGGAGTGGACGGCGAGCCCCATCGCCGAATCCAGCAAGGTCGCGGCATAGCCGCCGTGCACCGAGCCGATCGGGTTGTAATGCCGGAAGCCGGGAGTGCTGTGGAACACCACCACGCCCGGCTCGGCGGTGGAATCGAAGGGCTCGATGGTCTGCATGATCGGCGGCGACGGCAGTCGGCCGTCGAAAATGGCGCGGACGAAATCGACCCCCGCCATCGAAGCCATCACTTCGGTGGGTGTGACGCCGTACTCGACTTTGGGGGCGGTCTGGTCGTCCATGGCGGCGCGTTCCTGCGGTATGATGATGGACATCATACTAAAAGCGCTTTGCGTGCGCCAGCGGTTTTCGGCGTACGAATCCGTCCACGACGGCGTCATCCTGAGGTGCGCGCTCTTGCGAGCCTCGAAGGATGGGCCACGGGTGCAAGCTTCTCATCCTTCGAGGCTCGCCGAAGGCAGCGAGCACCTCAGGACGACGACCTGCGTTGCTGGTGCCTAAGCGCGCTTCTTCGACCGCATCATATCCGCAAACCGCTTGAACAAATAATGCGAGTCGCGCGGGCCGGGCGAGGCTTCGGGGTGGTACTGCACGGAGAATACCGGCTTGCCCTCGAGCTGGATTCCGCAATTGGAGCCGTCGAACAGCGAGACATGCGTCTGGGTGGCGCCCTTCGGCAGCGTCGCCTGGTCGACCGCGAAACCGTGGTTCATCGAGGTGATCTCGACCTTGCCGGTGGTCTCGTCCTTGACCGGATGATTGGCGCCGTGATGGCCCTGATGCATCTTTTTCGTTTTGGCGCCGACGGCGAGCCCGAGCATCTGGTGGCCGAGGCAGATGCCGAAGGTCGGCGTGCCCGAGTCGATGACCTTCTTGATCACGGGTACCGCATATTTGCCGGTCTCGGCGGGATCGCCGGGGCCGTTCGACAGGAACACGCCGTCCGGCTTCATCGCCAGGATGTCTTCTGCCGATGTGGTCGCGGGCACCACCGTGACCTTGCAGCCTTCGCCGGCGAGCAGCCGCAGGATGTTGCGCTTGATGCCGTAATCGATGGCGACGACGTCGAACTCGGGCGCGGTCTGCCGGCCGAACCCGTTGCCCCAGGCCCACGGCGTCTCGTCCCAGGTAAAACGCTGGCCGGAGGTCACCAGCGGCACCAGGTCCATGCCTTCGAGGCCCGGCCATTCGCGGGCCTCTTCCTTCAGGCCGTGCAGGTCGAACTCGCCGCTTCTGGCGTGCGCGATCACGGCGTTGGGCATGCCCTTGGAACGGATCAGCGCGGTCAGCGCGCGGGTGTCGATCCCCGAAAGCCCGATGATGCCCCGCGCCTTCAGCCATTGGTCGAGATGGCGGGTGGCGCGGTAGTTCGAGGGATCGGTGATGGCCGCGCGCAGGATTACGCCGCGCGCCCCCGGCGTCGCCGCCATGTTCACCGTCTCGATATCCTCGTCGTTGGTGCCGACATTGCCGATATGCGGGAAGGTGAAGGTGATGAGCTGTCCGGCATAGGAGGGATCGGTGAGAATCTCCTCATAGCCGGTCATCGCGGTGTTGAAGCAGACCTCGCCGACGGCATGACCTTCCGCGCCGAGGCCGAAACCCTCCAGCACGGTGCCATCGGCAAGCACGAGGAGCGCGGTCGGTTTGTGATCCGGCCAGGCTGAGGCGTTTTCCGGTATTGTCATGAGCGCACTACATAGTCTTCGCCGGCAGTGGCGTCAAAGCCGGAAAGCGCCGGATTCACATGCAAATCAGCATATTTCCGGCGAACGAGGCGCAAGACTGGCGAGAATGGCGCCGGAACCGAGTTGTCTGACGGCCGCGAACGGCCTAGATCAAGCATCTGTGACGATGCGGCCTGTCAGGGGCGCCACGAGGACCACAAAGATGCTGCGCGACGACATCAACAACGCGGTCAAGGACGCGATGCGGGCCAAGGACGAGCGCAAGCTCTCCACGCTGCGCATGGTCAATTCCACCATCAAGAACGCCGACATCGCCGCGCGCGGCGAAGGCAAGCCGCCGCTGTCCGACGCCGATCTGCTCAGCGTATTTCAGAAGATGATCAAGCAGCGCCAGGAATCGGTGGAGCTCTACGACAAGGGCGGCCGCGCCGAACTTGCCGCCCAGGAGCGCGAGGAAATCGCGATCATCTCGGCGTATCTGCCGAAACAGATGCCCCAGGACGACGTCAAGGCGGCGATCTCGGCTGCGATCGCCGAGACGGGTGCCGCCGGCATGAAGGACATGGGCAAGGTGATCGGCGTCCTGAAGACCAAATACGCCGGCCAAATGGATTTTGCCAAAGCCAGCGGCCTGGTGAAGGCGGCGCTGTCTTCCTGACCTCGCCCCGCCTGCGGGGAGAGGCTAAAGCGAGCGCCGTGACGGAGGCGAAAAATCTCTCAACGTCATGCCCGGCCTTGTGCCGGGCATCCACGTCTTTGAAATTCACCACCCGTAAGACGTGGATGGCCGGGACGAGCCCGGCCATGACGAAGAATGAAGAGTCAGGGACGACCAAAGGGCAATTCAATGCTCACCGAAACCGCCGACTACGAAACACTCTACCGCGATTTCCGCT
>JBGPSI010000169.1:0-10609 GCA_041490045.1 Bradyrhizobium sp. | reverse complement strand
CGGTTACGGCTTCGTGACCAAGCACGCGCTGCAGCGGTTTGCCTGCAACTGAACCTGCCGGTGAATTCCAGGTTGGCGTCTCTGGGCTGACAAACACGTTATTCAAAGGATTGGCTGCCGGCGTGCAAATGTGGGGCATTTCTCCTCCCGTTTGCCGCAGCCGCGCGCCAGCGTCGCGTAAACGCCAACGCGCTTGTGTCGCGTTCGTTACGCCATGCGCAGCGGGCGAAAAATTCTGGATTAACTCAGGCCGCCGGCGTCGATGGCTTTTTTTGCAAGCTCGACGGCCTTCTCGGCGGTGGGCGCATCGGCTGTGGTCGTGGCTTCGTCGAGCACCGAGGGCGGAACGGCAACCCTGATTTTCTTGCCGTTCAATTTGCGGATGTTTGCGCGCCATCTATCCGTATCGCGCTGGAAAGCGTCGATCACATAGGCCTTGTAGGTGATGCCGCTCATGGCAGGTTGCTTCACCGCGCGAGGGTCCAGCGAATGCCCGTTCGCGACATCGTGAACGATCTCGATGATCTCCCGGACAATATCGCCGCGCGCGCTGCCGGTTGCATCCTTGAGCAGATGTCTCACCGCAGCGCCGATCTGCGCCTTCGCGTCGTCGTAGACCGTGAAATCCCAGTCAATCTGAGCTGACATGATGGCTCGGCCTCCGGTAACGTGTTCACAGACATCATCCAGATAAGCGGCCGCGCTTTAAAGTCCGATTATCGGAAACGTTTCGATTTTATCGACTTGCTGGATTCGAACCGGCGTTCAGGCGTTTGGCGACATCAGGACAGAAATTTGACGCCGTAGATATTGCCGCGACGCCAGACGACCTCGCACGGCTGCCGCTTCGGGCGATCGGGCACGAGCGCCAATCCGAACCTGTCCCTGACCGCGATCTCGGCGTCCGTCATGATCTTGGCTCCGCCCGGCGACACGTCCAGCACGAAGCACTCGCTCTTCGTCGTGCCGTCCACCGTGATCCAGGTCGGCCGCTTGTTGAGTTGTCTTCGCGGCTCACGCGCCACCTTCGCCCTGGGCTTGTCGACAATCATGAAGACCATCCATCGTTGGACCTAATGGCGATCGGCCGGGCGATCGTCAAAACAGGCCCCAGAATGAGGGTGACTTCGTAAAACTCTGCTTAGGACATTGCCTTGAAGTTTACGGGTTTACCCTGTTCAGCCGTCGATGACGCCCATGGCGATGCGGCGGCCGACCTCCGGAAAGCGGCGGGCGACCCGTGGCGGCAAAGCATTACATTTTCGCGGTGTGCCCGAAGAAGGAGCCGGCGGGAAATCGGAAGCCGCTCAGGGCGCTTTCCCGGGAAGGACAAAGATTTGGCCGGGATAAATCAGATCCGGATTTCGGATCTGGTTCCGGTTCGCCTTGTAAACGACGGCGTATCGCATACCCGCGCCGTAGGTGGCTCGGCTGATGCGCCACAGGCTGTCGCCGCGGGAAACGATCGTGGTCGTGATCCCGGACGCGGCCACGGCGGGCGATGCCCCTTGGTCCGGCAGAGGAGCGGCGTCGGTGGCGGCCATCACGCGCCGCGGCGGTCGGTTTGTCACCGCGGTCTCCGGAACATCGAACTTCACCGCGGCGCGCGAACCGATCGTGCCGGAGCTGGCCTCTGCCTTGTCTAACGCGACCGCCACGCTCTGTTCGGATAAAACCTGCTTGCCGTCGGGCTGTCTGGACCTCAGCGTCAGCTCGTAGTTGCCGAGGGGAAGCCGGGGCGGGACCATGACGAATTGCCCGGATTGATCTGCGACCACGCGATCATGGCGCTCGCCGTTGCGCAACAATTCCACGATCGCACCTGGCGCAGCCCTGCCCGCGATGACCGCGTCGCCCGTTTGCTCAATGCGCGCAATGTCGAAGGCGGGTACGGGCTCATCGGCGCCCGGCGAGCGCGGCGATACGGCAAGTGCGGCCGCCGCGGCGTCTGCATCGGCTTGCGCGGTTGCGGGCGAGGTCTGATCTCGACCGCCCGACGCAGGCGGCAAGACCGCTGCCGCGAAGACCGCTGCCGCGGCCATTGCGTCTCTGGTTTCAACCGGCGCCTCGCTCCGCAGGTGCGTGATGCCGAAGAAAAGCGCCGCACCACAGGCGGCGACAAGCGCCAGAGACGGCGCAACTATTCGGCCTATCGATGTAACAGACATTGGAATCGACCGTTGGCCAGCTTGCTGACTCGTGAGCCGCCAGCTTAATTGTGCGCCGATTTGCCCCGGTCATCAAGTCCACCTGACGAGGTACCCCGTTGGTCGGTCGCGGTTCGGATCGGTACCCAACTCCATGACGTGATTTGCCCGCGGTGGTGCTCGCATCGCGCAACGAAAATTACCGGGTCGTTTGACGCCGACCGAGGTATTGCCGTGGAGAAATGCTGTGCCTTCACCGTAGCGTGATGCGGCCCGTTCACGGAGCGGGTCTAATTTCAGACCGCTGCGCGGGCTATTCATCCAAGGAGGGAGGACTGAAAAGTGAAGACAACGATCATCGCACTTTCTGTCGCCGCTCTCATCGTCGCCGCACCGGCGCTTGCGCTGGGTGTGCAAGGCAAGACACCAGGTCTCCAGCATAAGGTCTCCAGGAAACATCACGCGGGCTCCGGCTACATTCCGCTGCGCGAGATGCAAGCCAGGGGCTCGAAGAAAAGCTATCCGAGAGCTTTCGGTTACGTACCTGCTGAACCCGGTGGCGTGGACAGGGATCTGGAAATGTCCAGACAGGCTGGCGGCGGCGGTGGTGGCGGAGGCGGCGCGGGTGGCATGTAAAGCCCGCCAAGCTTGAATCGCCCCGCACCGGCGTCGCCCCCAGCGTCTCGCCCGGTTTGAGCAGGTGATGCAGACGGGCACAGGAATATCTGCGGGTCGTTCAGGGGTAGCGCGGTAACGTAGGCATCGCCGACCGTCGCCTTCGATCCGGAACGGACATTCGAGACTCAAAATCTTACCCCTTTTTCCAGCCGACGGAGGCGGGCTTTTTCCACGGGGGCCCGGCCGTCCAGAAAAAACTACTTGTGAAAGGCACAGCTCTTCCGATGCAGAAGACCTGAAACCACGTGTTTACCGGTGCCGGCGATCATTGGCGGAATATTTCCTCCGAATCGGCGGCCGCGGTGAGCAAAATGGGCGAAGTTGTACAATTTATCCCGAAACGTGACCTCGACCGGGCCCGTCTCATTCAAGAGGCCCGCGCGATATACGAGGGCATATTCCCGACGGAGAAGGGACCCGCCAGCTTGCAGCGGGACCCCAAGGAATGAGCATGTTCGGGCAGAAGCTGGTACAGAGAATGTCTGCCTGTTGGGGAAGACCGGAAGCGGTTCGGACACTGTCAAACCGATGCGATTGACCCTGAAGGGATATCACCGACCTCTTCCAGTATCGCCATCTAAGCCGCTATAATGGGTCATGGCGTTCGGGAGGGACGGGCATGAAGCGCCGCGGGTTTATCCGTGTTCTCGCCGGTACCGCTGCGGGATTTTGGCCGCACTGCCGCACCATCATCGCCACGATGGCCGCCCTGGCGCTTCTGCCGATCGAGGTCAGCGATGCCGGCCGGCTGTCGCGTATCTCAAGAGGCTCGTCAAAGCACGTCACATCGCCAAAGCCCCGCACTGTAAAGCTTGCGGCCCTGGGGCCGATCGCCCTGAACCCTTCCAGTCTAAAACCGGTCGCAACCATGTGCGATCCCTCGAAATTCCGGATCGTTCTGGATGTGGGACACACCGCCCAATCGGAAGGCGCGATCAGCGCTCGCAACGTCGCCGAGTTCGTCTTCAATCTGCGCCTTGCGCGGCGCATCGAGGAAGACTTGAAGACCGAGGGCTTTGCCGAGACCAGGTTGCTCCTGACCGAGGGCAAGGCCAGGCCCAGCCTCGCCAGGCGCGTCGCCGCCGCCAACAATCTGCACGCTAGTCTCTTCCTGTCGATCCACCATGACTCCGTGCCCGACTCATTCCTCGAGAACTGGGAATTCGAGGGCAAGAAAAGCCATTTCAGCGACCGCTTCAGCGGTTATTCCGTCTTCGTCTCCCGCAACAATCCGGACTTCCAGACGAGCCTCCTGTTCGCCGAACTGGTCGGCAAGGAAATGAAGGCTCAGGGCCTGCAATATGCCCGGCAATATACCCAGGCCATCATGGGTCGGTACCAGCACCCGCTGCTGGACAAGGAAACCGGTGTCTACAGCTACGACAAGCTGATCGTGCTCAAGACGACCCGCATGCCTGCCGTCCTGCTCGAGGCGGGCTCGATCATCAACCGCGACGAAGAGCTCAAGATGGATTCGCCCGAGCGCCGCGAGGTCATCAGCAGCGGTGTCACGGCGGCCGTGAAGGAATTCTGTGATCCCCGATGGGCCATGCTCGGTCCGCTCTGATGACGCGGTGACGACCCCATCTGCCGACTTCAACCCCTTGACCGCGCCTTGATCTCGTCGAATTTGGAAAGTGCTCGTTCAAATTTGGAATTGAAGAGCCACATGGCATCAAGAATTTCGCGGAAGGTTGCAGATGTTCTTGCCCTGTCGGCTTGTCCAAAGGCGAAGATGCTGTTGTTCCGCAGATATCCCATGATCGTCGGGTCGGCAATTCTGTAGCTGAGCAGGTTGCCTGACTTGAGCGCGACCCTGGTCGGAGTGGGAACAATCTGGATCAGTTCAAACAGTTTCATCTGGTCGATCGGATCTGGCAGCGTTTTCGCGATCGCCGTTACCTGCGGGAAAATATCCGCCTGTGCGTTCGCAAGGGCATCTCGCACGGCGGTCCAGTGGTTGAACCGGTGATCCAGATTGCCAACCCGTGCCTCTTCCCTGTCGTCGCGAAGGCTCAGTGCAGGATCAAAGGTTGCTATCGACTTTTTCATCGCTGCCCACTTCTTTCGACCATTTTGATCTTCGGATGGGCCTGTCTGCAAACTTCCCTTGTATTTGTTCGAGCGCGCGTTCCCTACGTTTTGATTGCCATTTGTCTCGGCAAAGAAGAGTCCCAGGCTGATACGACCTGCCGCTTCGGCATTCATCGCATCAAGGCCCCTGGCGCGCGCAATCGCAATTCCGAGATCAACAACGTCCTTGAACGGCGTATCTGATTTTTGCGCGTTGACGGGCGGCGCCTCCATGAGGTCGAAAAGCTTCCTGTACTCATCGAGCAGCGGCTCATTGTCGGCGTCAAAGTACGCCGGAGGGATTCCGAATTTATTGGACCTTCCGATTTTCGACGGGAGAGCGTCGGTGAGGTCTTTGTATGTGCTCATCATGTTGATGCGTGCAAGGTAGAGCGCTTGTCCCGGCAGGTTCGGCAGCGGCTTGTTCGAATTGATCTGTGCGCGCCGCCGGGCGAGGATCGACTCGAAGTTTTTCACCGCGGTGTTGTATTTATCGAGTGCGTTCAGCTGTTTTTTCGTGAGCGCGCCCGGCTGAGCCATTGCAGGGGAAATGTAGCTGAGATTGCCGACGGCGGCCGAAACGAGCGGCGCGACCGTGTTGGCGATCGCATCGATGGCGATGGAAACCGGCGGCGTGAAGGAGAGGCCGAGAGCAAAAGCTGCCGCGGATGTAACGCTATGACTTCTTATTCCCATGGCAGCACCCATCAATCGCGATTATTGACGACGCGCCCCGTTCAGCGCGGCGGGATATCGCCCCTCGCCCAGCCGGCGCGCGTACGCTCGCGAAAATCTGCAAAGCTTCGCTGTGAAATCGCGTCCCTGATGTCCGCCGTCAGGCGCTGGTAATACGCGATGTTGATTTCCGACAGCAGCATCGCTCCCAGCGTCTCGCCCGACTTCACGAGGTGATGCAGATAGGCGCGGGAATAATCGCGCGTGGCAGGCCATTGGCTTTCCTCGTCGAGCGGGCGCGGATCGTCGGCGTGGCGGGCGTTGCGCAAATTGATCTGGCCGAAGCGGGTGAACGCCATGCCGTGACGCCCGTTGCGGGTCGGCATCACGCAATCGAACATGTCGATGCCGCGCACGACCGCCTCCAGTATATCTTCGGGCGTGCCGACACCCATCAGATAGCGCGGGCGATCCGCGGGCAGGATCGGGGCGACCTCCTCGATCATCGCGAGCATCACCGCCTGCGGCTCGCCGACCGCAAGGCCGCCGATCGCGTAACCATGAAAGCCGGTCTCGACCAGGCCCCGCGCGCTGGCCTGCCGGAGCGCCGGCACGTCGCCGCCTTGCGCGATACCGAACAGCATGTATCCGTCGGGCGCGGTCTCGAAGGCGCGCTTGCTGCGCTCCCCCCAGCGCAACGACAGCTGCATCGCGCGCCCGATGTCGCCGCGCTCCGCCGGCAGCCGGACGCATTCGTCCATCTGCATCGCGATGTCGGAGCCGAGCAGCCGCTGCACCTCGATCGAACGTTCCGGCGACAATTCGACCATGGCGCCGTCGACGTGGGAGCGAAAGGTCACGGCGTTTTCGCTCACCTTGCGCAGTTCCGACAGCGACATCACCTGGAAGCCGCCCGAATCCGTCAGCATCGGCCCGTTCCAGCCGGTGAAGGTCTGCAGGCCCCCGAGCGTTGCGATGCGCTCGGCGCCCGGCCGCAGCATCAGGTGATAGGTGTTGCCGAGCACGATATCGGCGCCGGCGTCGCGCACCTCGCGCCAATGCATGCCCTTCATGGCGCCGGCGGTGCCGACCGGCATGAAGGCGGGCGTCCGCACCACGCCATGCGGGGTGGTCAGCCTGCCGGCGCGCGCGGCGCCGTCGGTCGCGACACGTTCAAAGTGATTGGGAAGGCCCATGTGTCAGCTTATCGCGTAACAACGACGTCTTTTTCAACCTTGTTGAGGCCGATTTTCTGTCCGAAAGCCGTTGACGCTGGCCAAAATCTCCCGCATAAGCCCGCGCCATGATGACGAACACCAAACGCACCGCGAAAACCGGAAAGGCCTCCAGGGCCTCGGGAGGCGTGCGCGCGTAAGTAGACGATCGCATCATCTGAACCCGAAGCCCCGCCTGAAAAGGTCCGGGGCTTTTTTATTGCCTGCAGCACGATCCGGAAACGTGGGTAGCGCTTTTCCGGATCATGCTCAAACAAAGAGGACAGAGCCGGTGAAGAACGATCCCGTCGTTGCGATTGCCGGCGTAACCGGCGCCGTCGGCGCCCAATTCAGCTCATCACGGGAAGGCCCCGACGGTAGCGAGCAGGTGATGGACGTATCCCGACACAAGTCGGTCGATATCCTTACGGGTCACGTTCGCGACGCAGAGCTATTCAAGGATCATGCGGGGGCTGGCTTGCCCTGATCGGGGCCGTGCGCCGCATATCAGCTCCGGCGTTTTTTGGGAGCCGGGCCTTTGCACGGGCATTTTGCTCGGGCCGGATCTCTGCCCGCGCATTTTGCAGAGGACGGATTAGCCGGTGCCTTTGCACGTGCCGGACCTGCGGTACGGGCCCTTGCCCAACCGGTGTTCGGGACTCTTGTGCAGGCTGTACAGGTTCTACAGGCTTTAGGGATTCAACAGACTGCACGGGCTCTATCGACTGTACAGGCTCGACCTTTGCCCGTGCATCCTCCTCGGCCGCCCAGGCCTGGAGTTGCTTCAGCAAGTCTTCGGCTGGCTGCTGATGGATCTCGGTCTGACTCTGATCGGCAGCTTCACGCGGGAAGGCCATTTCGTCGCCCTTCGGCACGTCCCTTGCAGTCGGCGGCAAGACCTGACGGTCAGCGGTTGATTGAATTATTGGCGCCGGCTGACCGGTGTCATCCTGAGGTGCCGATGTGCCAATCAGGGAAGCCCTGGCTTTCGCAAAAAGCACGAGTGGATTTCCCGCCGACAGAACCGCGAACACGATCCCTCCCGCCGTTACGAACAAGATACTCGCCTTGAGGATTCGCGATGTAGATTCCGCTCTGTCCCAAGCTCTTAATATACCCGCCACGTCGGGTTCTTCGGCATAATCCGAGGGAGGGAGCGGAACAAGATCGGTCCCCATGGGGATGTCTCCAAGCTAACGGCATCAGGTTCCTGTTGGCCAGCACTCTGCTATCGGGAGCCGACGCCAGTTGGGAGAAACCTTGATTACATTGGGGCGGTGGATCTATCGGGCGCCATGAATCGGCCGAAACCCACGCGGGGATCGATAAAAATGCGGCCGGAACCCGCCCGACGGCAGGACAAAATTCCCACTGGGAGCGGTATATGCCGTGGGGCTTGTGATCCCTAAAACGATCCAGCTGCTGGAATGAAATGCGGCCGTGATCAGGACGATACGCAAGGCATAGCGCCAGGCAAAATGGAATTCCGGGTCGAGAAGCCGATCTAAAAAACTCCACAACTCATCCTGGTTCCCTCAAGACCGAGGTTACGTAATGAACTCTCCCCTATTACACGCCTGATTGTCCACGCGATGAAGCGCCCGGCAGCCCAGCCAATCAAACGGAATGCGGATGGCTGATGTCGGCTTTGGGTCAAATTGAGACCTCGGCCAATCGACCCGGCATGTCCGTTCTGCTCCCGGAAGCAGACGTTGTCAGGCTACACGCTCAGGTCCGTTTGGTGCCAACAGCAGAAGTATAGGAGCCTAATTCCATCACCGCCCTGTCGTGCATAGAACGGAAGACGGCACCATCGCGTGCTCAGTCAGGCAACCCAAGCTTTCGAAGGTTCTCTGCCATACGGTCCAGAACGGCGGGAGAAAATACCATTGCTTGCTTAAATTTTGAAATTGTCAGATCCGGATAGCTGCGCATCAGCTCCGTATAGGCTTGTCTCGCCTCTTCGTCCCGGCCGGCTCCCGACAGAGACGATGCCAAATTGCGGTATATCCAACTGGCGTTTGGCCGCTCCTGGAGGGCGCGTCGATAGAACGCCGCGGCCATGTTGTATTCTTGCGCTACTTCATGCGCTGACCCTATACCCACGTAGTTGTTGAAATTCATCGGATCGATTGGGCTTAGGCGCAGAGCGCGTTCGAAATTTTCGATCGCCTTTTGAGACTGATCAGCATAGTTCTCGAGCCATCCGAGTCGAGTCCAGGCCCATGCGGCGTTGGGATCGAGTGTGACGGCGCGCTCAAGTAGCACACGCGCGGTTCCGTAGTTGCGTACAAAGGTATGCACTGCGCCGAGTATTGCTAAAATGATAGGATCGTCGCCGCTCATCTCTGCGGCTCGCTCGGCGAGCGATCGCGCCATTACTTGACTCACCGCGATGTCATCCGCCCAATTGTAGACTGAGCGCTGGGCGTGACACCAGCCAGCAAGCGACAAGGCTAAAGGGTATTCGGGATCAATCGCGAGCGCTTTTTCGAGGAGCTCGAGCGCTTTAGCGCTTTCTTCCTTCTCAAGCGCCCAGACATGAGGCATTGCCCTCATAGTATAGTCGTAGCTGCTCAGATCTTGCGGCCGTTTGCGTCGTGACCGCTCAATCTCGGCAATGCGGATGGAGGGTTGTAGAGCGCCTGCCACCTGCTCCGTTATTCGATCCTCGAGATCAAAGAAATCGTCGATTGCGCCGTCAAAGCGCGAACTCCAGACGTGTGCACCTCCCTCGGTCTCGATTAGCTGAACGATAATGCGGAGGCGGTTGCCCGCCTTCTGCACGCTACCCTCGAGCAAATAGGCAACGCCCAACTGTTTGCCGATGTCGCGCGCATTTGTCGCGCGGCCCTTATAGGTGAATGCTGAACTACGGGCGATGACGAAAAAAGAGCGGATGCACGAAAGCGCTGCGGTGATTGCCTCAACGATTCCATCAGCGAGGTAGTCTTGACCCGGCTCAGCGGACATGTTGTCGAAAGGCAGGACGACGATGGACGGCTTGTCGGGTAGCGCTAGATTTTGAACTTGTATCGGAGACGAACTTGATCGGATTGACGGAGCGGCCTCGCCGGCGAGCCGTATGTGCCATGCGCGCATTGGCTCGGTTCTTTAAAGTCTGTTCCCCGATGTCATCGAAGGTGATATCGATCTTGCCGCGAATTTGCCTATATGCATCGTCGGATATGCAGACGCCGCCTGGCACGGCGATGCCCTCAAGGCGCGCTGCTATGTTGACACCATCACCGAAGATATCGTTGTCGTCGATGATGATGTCGCCGAGGTGGATGCCGATGCGAAATTCGATCCTGAGATCCTGCGGGACGTCGGCGTTTTGCCCGGCCATGCCGCGCTGAACTTCGACTGCGCATCGGGCAGCGTCGACGGCGCTGGCGAACTCCACCAGCATGCCGTCGCCAGTGGTCTTGACGATACGGCCGCGATGCGCGGCGATTGCGGGATCGACAAGCGCCTTTCGGAACGACTTCAGATTAGCGAGCGTACGTTCTTCGTCGCGGCCCATCAAACGGCTGTAGCCAGCGACATCCGCCGCCAACACAGCCGCTAGTCGCCGTTCGACGCGCTCGCCGGGCAAAAAAGCCCCCTAGATCGGTAAAATATGTCTAACTCTATCAAAGCATAGGCGGTGGCTCTTCCGCTAGGTAAAAGTCCGAGAAAGGGTCATGTGTGGACGACGCCCGCATTGCAAGGAGAATCTGACGTTCGGCTTGCGGTCGGGTGCAAGTCATGTGTCCGGCCTGTTTGCGCGGCACCATGACCGCTGGCCCTGATGTAGTCCGCGGATCGGGTCCCAATCAT
>JBGPSI010000168.1:0-10689 GCA_041490045.1 Bradyrhizobium sp. | reverse complement strand
CCTCGGCTCGCGCGATCGTCCCGATCCGGTTCAGGCCGCCTTTATCGGGGAGCAGGCCGCGCAATGCGGCTACTGCCTCAACGGCATGATCATGGCCACCAAGGCGCTTCTGTTGCGGAGCCCTCACCCTTCCGAGGCCGAGGTGCTGGAAGCGCTGCGTTACAATCTGTGCCGTTGCGGCGCGCATATTGAAATCATGCGCGCTGCCATGCGGGCCGCCGGCCGTCTCGTCGAGGCGCAGGATTGATGGCCTCGCCGGACTTTCCAGACAAGCCTGGTCCTCGGCCCGGATCATTGTCCGTTATTCGCCCCGCCTCCACCGGCGAGGAAGGCGCATTCGAGACCTTCATCAGGATAACGGCCGACGGTGCGGTCACGGCCTTCAACGGTCATGTCGATCTCGGAACGGGCATTCGCACCGCGCTCGGACAGATCGTCGCCGAGGAACTCGACGTGTCCTTTGCGCGTGTCGTGGTTGTATTGGGCGATACCTCGCAAGTCCCCAATCAGGGCGCGACCATCGCCAGCGAAACAATCCAGATCACGGCCGTCCCCTTGCGCAACGCCGCCGCGCAAGCGCGGCATTTCCTGACTGCGCGGGCCGCGGAACGCCTTGAGGCCGCCGCGGAAGAGCTCAGCATCGAGGATGGCCTGGTTCGCGGGCGCGACAACCGCAGCATCAGCTACGGCGAATTGATCGCCGGCGAGACGATCCGTCTCGAACTGGCTGACGAGGTCGAGGTCAAGCCGGTCGGCGCCTACACCATCGTCGGACAGTCGGTGCCGCGCACCGACCTGCCGGCGAAGGCGACCGGCGAAATGGTCTATGTGCACGACGTGCGCGTGCCCGGCATGCTCCACGGCCGCGTGGTGCGCCCGCCCTATGCCGGCGTTGACGCCGGGCCGTTTGTCGGCACCAGCCTGATCGCGATCGATGAGGCTTCGGTCCGCGATATTCCCGGGCTGGTCGCCGTGGTCAGGATCGGCGATTTCGTCGGCGTCATTGCTGAGCGGGAGGAAAATGCGGTCAAGGCGGCAGCGCAGCTCAAGGTCGCGTGGAAGCCGACGCCGACATTGCCGGATCTGAAGGACGTCGCGACGGCGCTGCGCGCCAATCCCTCGACGCCGCGCACCCTCGCTGATAAAGGCGACGTCGATGCCGCCATCGCCGCCGCAAAACCGATGCCGCGGACTTATGTCTGGCCCTATCAGATGCACGCTTCGATCGGCCCGTCCTGCGCCGTTGCGGACTATCGGGAAGGCAACATCAGGGTCTGGTCCGGCACGCAGAATCCGCACATGCTCCGCGCCGATCTCTCGCTCTTGGCGGAAAAGCCGGAAGCCGAAATCGACGTGATCCGGCTCGAAGCCGCCGGCTGCTATGGCCGCAACTGCGCCGATGATGTTTCCGCCGACGCGCTGCTGCTGTCGCGCGCGGTCGGCCGCCCGGTGCGCGTGCAGTTAACGCGCGAACAGGAGCACGCCTGGGAGCCGAAGGGCACCGCGCAGCTGATGGACGTCAACGGCGGATTAAACGCCGATGGCAGCGTCGCCGCTTACGATTTTGCGACGCGCTATCCGTCCAACGGTGCGCCCACGCTGGCGCTGCTGCTGACCGGCGCCGTTGCGCCGACCCCGGCCGTGTTCGAGATGGGCGACCGCACCGCGATCCCGCCCTATGATTACGAAAACATGCGCGTGGTGGCGCACGACATGCCGCCGATCGTACGCGCGTCCTGGTTTCGCGGCGTCTCGGCGTTGCCGAACACCTTTGCCCACGAATCCTATATCGACGAACTGGCGACCGAGGCCGGCGTCGATCCGATCGAATATCGCTTGCGGTATCTCAGGGACAAGCGCGCCGTCGATCTCGTCAACGCCGTTGCCGAGCGCGCCGGCTGGACCCCGCGTCCGCACCGGCAAGAACCGGTCGCCGAAGGCGATGTCGTGCGCGGGCGGGGTTTTGCCTATGCGCTCTATGTGCACAGCAAGTTTCCGGGCTATGGCGCGGCGTGGTCGGCCTGGATCGCCGACGTCGCCGTCAACAAGGCGACCGGCGATGTCAGCGTGACCCGCGTCGTCGCCGGCCAGGATTCCGGCCTGATGATCAATCCCGACGGAGTCCGTCACCAGATTCACGGCAACGTCATCCAGTCGACCAGCCGCGCCCTGATGGAAGAGGTGTCGTTCGACCGCAACTCGGTGACCTCCCGCGAATGGGGCGCCTACCCCATCATCAAATTCCCCGAGGTTCCCAAGATCGACGTCCTGATGCTGCCGCGGCAGGATCAGCCGCCGCTCGGCGTCGGCGAATCCGCTTCCGTCCCGAGCGCGGCAGCGATCGCCAACGCCATCTTTGACGCAACCGGCGTCCGTTTCCGCGAACTGCCGTTCACGCCGGAAAAAATTCTCCGGGGATTGCGCGGCGAGCAGGATGCAACGGCAAGCGCAATCCCGATAGCGGCCCCCAAGCACGCAGCATCGACCGATCGCTGGCATAATCCGTTTGCGAAGCGGCGGGGCACGCTCGCGACCATCGGGGCGTTTTGCGCAGCCGCGATCGGCGTCACAGCAGCCGTACTGCCGTGGCGTTCGATCGCACCGATTGCCCGGCCGGATGCTTCGACCTATTCGCAGGCCACCATCGCCCGCGGTGAGCTTCTTGCCGCACTCGGCGACTGCGCGGTCTGCCACACGGAAACGAACGGCGCGCTCAACGCCGGCGGCCGGGTGATCGAGACATCGTTCGGCACGATCTGGAGCACCAACATCACGCCTGATGTTGAGACCGGTATCGGCGCGTGGTCCTATCCCGCCTTCGAGCGTGCGATGCGCGAAGGCATTCACCGCGATGGAAGGCATCTCTATCCGGTATTTCCCTATTCGCATTTTGCAAAGGCAACCGATGCCGATTTGCAGGCGCTCTATGCTTACCTGATGGCGCAAACACCGGTGCGTGCCGTAAACCGCGATGCAGCTCTGGCGTTTCCATTGAATTGGCGTCCGCTGATGGCAGGATGGAACGCGCTATTCCATGCGTCCGAGGTATTCCAGGCCGATCCGACGAAATCGGAGCTGTGGAATCGCGGCGCCTATCTGGTCGAGGGCCTCGGTCATTGTGCTGCCTGCCATTCGCCGCGCAATGCATTGGGGGCTGAAAAAGCGGACGCCTATCTGGCCGGCGGTTTCGCGGAGGGCTGGGAAGCACCGCCGCTGACATCGCTTTCCCATGCGCCGATCCCCTGGAGCGAGGACGAGTTGTTCGCCTATCTGCGCAGCGGTGAATCCCGGTTTCACGGCGTCGCCGCGGGCCCGATGGCGCCGGTGGTGAAGGAACTCGCCGCCCTGCCCGACCCCGACATCCGCGCCATGGCGGTCTATCTCGCCTCGTTCAATTCGAATGCGATCGATCAAACTGCTCAAGACGCTCTGGCCACCAAACTCGAGACCTCGACCGGCACCCGGGCCGTCTCGGCCTCCGTGCAAGGGGCGCGTCTCTATGAAGGCGCCTGCGCGGTTTGCCATGCGGTGGGCGGCGCGCCCTTGTTCGGCAGCCGGCCATCGCTGGCACTGAACAGCAATCTGCATAGTGCAGCCCCCGACAATCTGATCCAGATCATCCTGCACGGCATTGCTTCGCCGGCCTCGAGCGATCTCGGCTACATGCCGGGCTTCAAGGACAGCATGAGCAACGATCAGGTGGCGGAGCTCGTGTCCTACCTGCGACAGCAATTCGCCCCGGACAAGGCGCAATGGGCGGATGTACGCGGCGCAGTCGAGCGGCTCAGACAGGCGGTGTCGCACTGATCCGTGTGCCCTTTGGTGAGATCGAAAGGCTATCCGATCGAATTTCTTTCGGCTATGGAACACACGTTCCACAATTGGGTTTGCGTAGTTCAGGTCGAACCAGGAAAGGTTACGCCCATGATATCGCGCCGCACTTTTGTTTTCACGCTTGCCGCCGGCACCTTGCTCGTTGGGGCATTGCCGGCCTTGGCGAAGTCCCGCCATTCCAGCGCCATCGCAATGTTCGACACCGATAACGATGGCACGATCGATCTCGCCGAGGCCAAGAAGGCGGCATCAGCCGCGTTCGACAGACTGGAACGCGACCATGACGGCACGCTCGACAAGAAGGAGTTGGCCCGCAGATTGACGGCGAAAGAGTTGGCCGCCGCCGATCCCGACCACGACGGGACGCTGACCAAGGACGAATATCTCGCCGTCGTCGAACAGCGTTTCAATGCGGCGGATCCCGACCATGACGGAACGCTGGACGCCAAGGAATTGAACGGCAAAGCCGGTCGGGCGCTGCTGCGGCTTCTGAGATAGTCGCGGGCCAGATCGCCGGCATCGATCAGACGCCACCAGGCTGGACGTAGCAGAAAACGTACCGGTTACGGCTCAGGAAGACGATGCCGTGGCCGGTCGGATTCGACCTGTCCCATTTGAGTTTGTTGGTCGGAATTTCAATCTCCGTTCCGATATCGACGTGAGGCCGGCCGCGCGGTTCGTCGGGGCGGTCGTCGGTGATTGTCACGTAGGTCTTGCCGTCCCGGACATGGATCTCATCGGCCCAGTAGGCGTCCGCTTCGCCGCAACACGACGCATTTGGCACGTCCGGCTGCATCAGGGCCTGGTACCATTCGCGGACTTCGGGATTGACCGCATCCCATTGGCCGAGATCACGGCCATTCACGACTCCCATGAAGCAACCGAACATACCGAGAGAAAGGATGATGCGTTTCATCCGTGCGCGCTCCTGCGATTTCCGGCGAGATCATCGAAGCAATGTTCGTGCCGAAAATGCTGCACCGCAGCAGGCCGCGCGATAAACTAACCGCGAGACAATAAATCATTACATATCAATTGGTTAAATGATGGGTGGCGCGAGGGCGCGGCAGCACCCCGTCGGGACGCGCGGATCGCAAATCAATACCCGGATACTTGCGCGCTCGGGGGTGACTGGCACGTGCGGCTCAGCGGAATGAGACGATCGTCTTGAGAACTCAAATCAACGAACCAAAAATTTCGGAGGTGGCAGCCACTGCTGCGCGCCCGCCGAAGCGAGAGCGCTCGTCACAGCTGGCAATCCACCTCCGTGGGAATACGAAGCCGTCGCTTTCGCTTATTTGCGGGCCGCACAGGCGTACATGTTGATTTCCATGCCAACCGGCACTTCAACGATCTTTGGAGTCTTCCAGGCCATCTCGGATCTCCTGCCAAGCGGAACGGCAAATTGCCGTCCTGCGTAACGATAAGACCGGCTCCTAAATATCGCAAGCCGGCTTCCGGCGCGACCAAATCGAACCAAGACTCCAGCGACAGTCATCCGCGGTGCAGCAATAAGAGATCGCTCAGTTCGGCCGAGCCCAGTGAGCAAACCAGATCCAACCGAGCATGGCGGTCCCGAGAGTCCAGACCGCAATGATCATCATCGCTGCAAGCCTGCTTTGCGGACGTGTCTCGGCCTTGTCCGCGATCGCGCGATACTCGGCCATCACATCTTCCGGAATCAATGACACCACCAGCCAGATGCCGAGCGGCACGATGATCAAATCGTCCACGTATCCCAGGACTGGAATGAAATCCGGAATGAAGTCGACGGGCGAAAGCGCGTATCCTGCGACAGCGATCGCAGCGATTCTAGCATGCCAGGGCACGCGCGGACTCCGGGCGGCGAGATAGATGGCGTGAACATCCCGCTTCAGCCTCCGCGCCCACCTCTTCAAGTCCTGGAGCATGGGCGAACCGGAAACAGGATGACCAAGCCCGATCACTTGAGCTTGCACTTGGTTTCGGGGCGATCGAGACCGAGCGTATCGAGCGCCGATACCTGGTGAAGGAAGCCCTCCTGCGGCGACACGGATACGGTGTTCCTGCCGTCGAAGAGCAGGATCGGCTGCCGCAGTTGCAGGTTCCAGTCACGCAGCGTCAGCTTCTGGCCCTTGAAGGCCGCGACCGAGAAGTCCGGGCTCTTGATGTAGGCGAGCATTTTGCCGGGATCGCCGGCTCCGCCGCGGACCGCGGCCTCGCCGATCATCCGAACCGCCGTCCAGGCCTGCATGTCCTGCGCCGTCATCGGCCGCTGAAACGTCTTTGTGAAGCGGTTCTGCAGCTGCACGGCACCCCATTGATCGAATGCCGCATCCCATGTGGTGGGCACGAGTCCCGCCGAGCCGGCAACGGGGCGAGCATCCCATGTGCGGTACGGCAAATAGCCGGCAAAAACCTCGCTTTCATCCGCCGCAACCAGCACGTCGTGCTCGGGCGCGCCTTGCGTTACCACCGGCATCTGCCGCTGAATCTCGGCAACCCCGCTATCGGTGCGCCGCGCCCCGCCATTGTCCTTGAATACCCGCTCCTCGACGATCTTGGCTCCGAAGCGCGTCGCGGCATGGCGCAACGCGTCGGCGAACAGTTGATCTTTTTCGTGGGAGCCCACGATGAGCATCCACTTGCCCCACTTCTTCCAGATCAAATATTGCGCGAGCGCGTCGGCAAGCATGGAGCGCGTGGGCGCGACGTGGATGACATTGGCGCGGCAATCCTGCTCGCGCAGGCGCTCGTCCAGGGCCGTTGTATTGATCAATGTTTCGCCGCGCGCCTGGCCCGCGTCCGCAACTTTCAGCAAACGGTCCGCATCGAGGCTCGTGACGATGAACGAGGCGCCCTGATCGGCCAGCGCATTCATGGCCGCGACCGGGTCGTCGCCCTCGCCTACCAGTTTCTCGATCAGCGTATAGCGCTGGTTGAGAAAGCGCCCGGTGGCATTATCGTCTTCGATCGCCAATTGGGCGCCGGCCAGACCGTCGTTGGCCGCCGGGACGTCGATCAGCGATATCTTTATTCTCGATGGCGCCTGATGGAGATAACCGATCTTGATTTCCAGCGGCTGATCGGCCAGTCCCATCCCGCTCGAAGCGATCAGTGCGCAGACGGCAAACAGAGCCCGGAACAAATCACGCCTCCGATTCAAGGTTCCAGCAACTCCGGCGGCTCGATTGCATTGCACCATTTCCTCCCACGCCACCGTGTCGATCGGCCTTGGCGATCGCGGCCTATGCCAGCATTTCATTTCGTCTTCCATCAGCCTTGCTCGCGACGATCAGGGTACTCCATTTACCGTGTAGCGCAACGAAACGGCGAGCCCCGTCGGTTCCCCTGGGCGGCCGGACGATTGTGTATTTCCGCGGATCAGCATCAAATAGAGTCCGGATTCCCGGCGGGGCAACAATCCTTGCACCGCCGCTGAACCTGACGCGTTGGAGAATACGACATGTTCGATGTGCGCTGGACCGCGATCCTTGGCCTTTCGCTGCTTGGGCTTTCTCTCTCGGCCGGTTCCGCTTCCGCCTTTCTTGCCTATGTTTCCAACGAAAAGGGAAATACCATTTCGGTGATCGACACGGACAAGTTGGAGACGATCGCGACCATCAAGACAGGGCAGCGCCCGCGCGGTATTGAAGTCTCCCACGATGGCAAGCTGCTCTACGTCGCCCTCGGCGACGATGACAAGATCCAGGTCTTTGACGCGAAAACCTTCAACAGCGCCGGCGAGTTGCCGTCGGGTCCCGATCCCGAACAATTCGCGCTGGATCCGGCGGGAAAGATTCTCTACGTCGCCAATGAGAACGACGCGATGGTGACGGTGCTCGACCTGGAGAAGCGCGCGTCGATCGGCGAGGTGTCGGTCGGCATCGAGCCCGAGGGCATGACGGTCAGTCCGGATTCCAAGATGCTGATATGCACGTCGGAAACGACCAGCATGGTTCATTTCATCGACACGACAAGCCGCCAGATCGTCGACAATCTGTTGGTCGGCTCTCGTCCGCGTTTCTCCGCGTTCAAGGCCGACGGATCGGAGCTATGGGTGAGCTCGGAGATCGGCGGCGACCTTGCCATCATCGATCCGGCGACACGGAAACTCAAGCAGACCGTGAAGTTCGAAATTCCCGGTCTGCGATCGGAAGCAATCCAGCCCGTCGGCATCAATATCACCAGAGACGGCAAGCTCGGCTTCGTCGATCTGGGCCCCGCCAATCGGGTCGCCGTGGTCGATGGCGTCACGCACACGGTCTTGAAATACCTGCTGGTCGGCCAGAGGGTCTGGCACGGCGCCTTTACGCCGGACGAGAAGTATCTGCTGGTGGCCAATGGCGTCTCGAACGACGTCTCGGTCATCGACGTGGCGCGCTTGCGGGTTATCAAATCCATCCAGGTCGGAGAGTTGCCCTGGGGTATTGCGTTCGGCCCAAATTGAAAATCAAAAGGCGCCTGCGGTCGCCAGCCTGCGCCGCCGCGCGGCTTTGTTGCAGGCACCGGACGCGGCGAAAACAACAACGCATTTGGGCACGCGCCCACATGGGCCAACTCAAATGTCCTCCCTCCTGCTGCCGGGATAACCGCAGCTCCACTTCTTTGTTCTCCAAGCGGGGTGCTGGCCGATCCACTGCGCGATATAGGGCTGCGCGGCCATCATGCATTGCTGGACCGAGCCGTCCCAGGCGAATTGAAGATGCTTTTCCTCGCAATTGGCAGGATTGGCGATAGCGCAGACGGTCAGGATGATTTCTATCAAGCTGCCCTCCCTACAAAATATCACTTGGTCATATTATATTACGCCCGATCCTATCGCCACGTTTCAGAATTTGGACAAGAATCTCGTGTTTGCTCCCGGAGGACAATGCTAACGCGGCGAATGCCACCGCGAAACAGGTAGTGATACTGTCTCGTCGTGTTTCGTCAGTGGGCACCACCTTTGCCGCATCGCAAAACCGCATTGGCGATCATCTCGTTACGAGGCTTCCAAAACTAGCGGTCTTGACATTCGACGTAAGCGTGCAATGTTTCAAAAATACATGAGACTTGCTTGGGCCTTCAGCGCGCTATGAGCGCGCCGCGTTGCCGACGAAGGGTCTACCCAGCGGACCCCAAGGATTTTCAAAAGCCGTAAATTTTCCAAACTCAAGCAAAAAAAATCTTTGGGTGGAGGAACGGTACATGAAGACACGCGCCGCAGTCGCGTTTCAGGCAAAAAAGCCGCTTGAGATCGTCGAACTCGACCTGGAGGGACCCAGGGCCGGTGAAGTCCTTGTCGAAATCAGGGCAACAGGGATTTGTCATACCGACGCCTATACCCTCGACGGACTCGACAGCGAGGGGATTTTCCCCTCGATCCTCGGCCATGAGGGCGCCGGCATCGTCCGCGAGGTGGGAACAGGCGTCACGTCGGTCAAACCCGGCGATCATGTGATACCGCTCTACACGCCCGAATGCCGCCAGTGCAAAAGCTGCCTCAGCCAAAAGACCAACCTTTGCACCGCCATCCGTGCGACCCAGGGCAAGGGCGTGATGCCCGACGGCACCTCGCGCTTCAGCTACAAGGGCCAGCCGATCTTCCACTACATGGGCTGTTCGACCTTCTCGAATTTCACCGTGCTGCCGGAAATCGCGGTGGCGAAAATCCGCGAAGACGCGCCGTTCGACAAGAGTTGCTACATCGGCTGCGGCGTCACGACGGGCGTCGGCGCGGTGGTGAACACCGCCAAGGTCACGCCGGGCGCCAACGTGGTCGTGTTCGGGCTCGGCGGTATCGGGCTCAACGTCATACAGGGCGCCAGGATGGTGGGCGCCGACAAGATCGTCGGCGTCGACCTCAATGATTCCAAGGAGAAATGGGGCCGCCAGTTCGGCATGACGCATTTCGTCAACCCGTCCAGGATCGATGGCGATATCGTCGCGCATCTGGTCACGCTGACCGACGGCGGCGCCGATTACACCTTCGATTGCACCGGCAATACCAATGTGATGCGCCAAGCGCTGGAAGCCTGCCATCGCGGCTGGGGCGTATCGGTCATCATCGGGGTGGCGGAAGCCGGCAAGGAGATTGCCACGCGGCCGTTCCAGCTCGTGACCGGCCGGGTCTGGAAGGGCACGGCGTTCGGCGGCGCACGCGGCCGCACCGACGTGCCGAAAATCGTCGACTGGTACATGAATGGCAAGATCCAGATTGATCCGATGATCACCCACGTGCTCAAGCTCGAGGAGATCAACAAGGGGTTCGATCTGATGCACGAAGGAAAGTCGATCCGTTCGGTCGTCGTGTTCTAGACCAGGCGGGTTATGAAGCAAGGACGTCAAACACAAGGGAGGATTGGCCTATGACTGTTCACATCCATCCGTCGGTCGACAACGGAGTCAAGAAGGGTTCGGGCAGCTTTGCCGGCGGAACGCTCGTCTGCAAATGCAAGGACAAGCCGGTCAAGGTCGGCATCAAGGGCGACGTCGCCCACAATCACGCCTGCGGCTGCACCAAATGCTGGAAGCCCGCCGGGGCGACCTTCTCGGTGGTCGCGGTCGTGCCGCGGGACAACGTGACCGTTCTCGAGAACGGCGACAAGCTGCACATCATCGATGCCTCGGCCGCCATCCAGCGGCACGCCTGCAAGGTTTGCGGCACGCATATGTACGGCCGCATCGAGAACAAGGCGCACCCGTTCTACGGGCTCGACTTCATCCATCCCGAACTGTTCCAGGAATCGGGCTCCGCAGCGCCGGGATTTGCAGCCTTCGTGTCCTCGGTGATCGAGTCCGGCGTCAGTCCTTCCGAAATGGACGGGATCAGATCGCGCCTCAAGGAACTCGGGCTAGAACCCTATGATTGCCTGTCGCCGGCGCTGATGGATG
>JBGPSI010000167.1:0-10791 GCA_041490045.1 Bradyrhizobium sp. | reverse complement strand
GCAACGCCAGCCCCGGCAAACCCATCGACAACGCGGTGTCGAGATATCCGTTATGGCTGTGCGAGGCGTATTCCGCCCACTCCATGCCTTCCGGAACATTGCGGATCGCGTCGGTGCCCCAGAACGCCTCGAAGCCGTAACCTGTCGGCAGCCGCAGCTGCAGCGAGTGCAGCGCGAAATCCCAGATATCGGTGCGGCCGGTAAAACTCGAATCGAGCGGCAGCAGTTTAGCGATGGCAGCGAGATTGTCACTCAGGACCGTGCCGACGCCGAGCAGCGAAAGCATCACCAGTGGGGACAAGAGCATCACCGCGCGCAGCCAGGTGCCGCGCACGATCGACGTCAGCGACGTCAGCGCGAGCACGAGGAAGATCAGCGCGAGCGAGCTCTTTCCCGCGGTGTTCAACAGGAATACCGACGCCAGCGCGATGATGGCGCCGCCGGAGAGCCACGCACCGGAGCGCGCGACGTAGATGCCGATGAACACCAGCATCGCCATCACCGACGCCGCCACATTCTTGTGGCCGAACGCGCCGCGCCAGTTTCCGGCCAGTTGCGGTTCCTGGATATCGGTCGCGAGATGAATCGACAGATTCGGTACCAGCCATATTCCGAGATAGCAGACCGCCAGCAGCACCAGCGCGGCGACGCTGAACCAGCGCATCAATTCGTTCTGGGATTTCGGCAATAGCGGCAGCGTCGCCGCCACGGCAATGACGCAGGCCGTCAGGGCGAAGCGCTTGACCGAGGTGGCGGGGTCCAGCGACAGCACGACCGTCGTGACGATCCAGCCGCCGAACAGGAGATAGGCCGGCGTCAGCAGGGTCGCAAGGCCGCGCATGTTGTCGCGCATGGCGAGCGCGACCGTCAGCACGGCGATGACGCCAAATACCAGATAGGTCAGCGTCTCGTTGCCGGTGGTGGTGTCCTTGAGCTGCTGATTGCCGAGGTCGACGAACGGCCGCAGCGTCATCCACGCCAGCAGCAGCGTGCCGATGAACGTTGCGCCGCGCACCAGGTCCATGACCTGCTGACGCCGCAATTCTCCGGCGACGGCGCGCAGTCCAGAGGTGGCGGCCAGATCGCTCACGACACGATCTTCGAGGCTTTGTAGGGCTGCGGTTCGATGCCGATCGCCGCCAGCGCGCTGCCGGCGGCAACGATGATCGGATGCAGCGCGATCAGGGCCTTGTGCTCCCTGAGGAACAGCCTGACGGCGAGCAACAGCGATTGCGGCACCAGCGCCAGCATCTTGGCGAACAGCCTGGCCCGCGACCACGTCGTGCGCGCCAATTTGCGCTGGACGTGATAGTTGATGGCGCCGATGCGCAAGGCCCGCAGCGCCAGCCAGCCCGGGCCGGTCCGGCTGGTCGGCACCGTTTCGGTGATGACGGCTTCCGCGGCCCAGTGAAACTTCAATCCCGCCTGGCGGCAACGGACGAAGAAATCGGTGTCGCCCCCGCCGAGAAAATTGAAGCGAAGATCGAACGCGGGACTGGTCAGTCCAGCGAATACCGGCCGCGTGATCAGGCAATTGCCGCAGCCGTAAATGACCGGCACGGGCCCGCTGACTTCGTAGGCCGGGTAGAACGCCGGATGACGGCGTAGCCCGCGCTTGCGTTCGTCATCGAAATTCGGAAATACGGGACCGCCGACCACATCCGCCCCGCTGGCCTCCGCGGCGCGCAGCATCAGTTCCAGCCAATCCGGCGAGGCGATCTCGTCGTCGTCGATCATCAGGAAATTGGCGGCGGCGGGGAACGTCGCCAGCGCAGTCTCAAAAGCCGCGTTGATGGCGTGGCAATTGCCCTGCTTCGGCTCGACCACGCAGAGGCCCTGGAACTTGCCGGATGCAAGAAATTCGGCGGCGACCGGTACGCTGCCGCATGCCGAGGCGTCGTTTTCGACGATGACGACCGCGAAGCGCCGGCCGGTGCGCTGGCGGGCGAGCGACTCCAGCGTCAGCCGCAAATGCTGCGGCCGGCGGAAACAGGGAATGCAGACCACGGTCGAAATCGAGGTATCGAGCGAAGCCGACGCCGCCGCCCACGCGCGGGAGGCATCGGCCTTCGCTGTCGCATACGCGGACACTCCGGACGAAGCGGCTGTGCCGAAAACGCCCAGTGCCCCGGCCTCTGCCGGGCTCACCACGAGATCATGCCCGAAATGTGCCTCTAACGACATCGATCAACCTGCTCCGCCGTGACATCCAAAGGATAAGCAAGGGAAGTTGCAATATCCGGTCCAGCGGCGCGCGCTGAATGACAGACTTCCGGCGACGGTTAACGGGACGGCGTTAACCAATGTTAAAGCGCAGGCGCCCGGCCCGTTCAGGATCGGCGCCCGAACAGTTTCCTGAAAAGCCGCTGGGAGTTGGGAAAGCGGTTATTGTCGATCTGCGTCGGCCACAGGCCGTCGACGTCGAAATAAGCCGCATAGGCGATGTTGCCTGCGTTGCTCGCAAACCAGTCGTGCATGTTCTGGATGAAGAGGGGATTATCGCCGAAATTGCCGACGCCCCATTCGGGATAACTCATGTGCTTTCCGTGCCGGGCGGCAAATTCCTTGTGCCACTGCAGACCAAACGGCGCGTTGAGATAAAACTTCTCCCATCGCTCGCCGGCAGAACCCTCATATTTGAAATCGTAGACGTCGAGACCGATGTAATCGACGACGTCGTCGCCGGGGTAAGCGAGATCGGCGGGAGAGTCCTGGGCTCCCCATCCCGGGCACCAATCATATTTGAAGCCGCTCGAGTGCCGCTTGAATATCTGGACCACGCGCCTGAACGCCGTGATGTAGTCGGTCTCCTGGCCCTTGGCGAACCAGGCCATGGAGACAAGGTTCATCTCCCAGCCGAGACGAATGACGGCGTTTGGCTGCGCCTCGGAAATCGCTTTCGCGGCGGCTTCGAATTCGGCGTCGTGCAGGCCGTCGGCGACCTCCTTGAGCGGCGTCCCCTTCACCGTCAGCGGAACGGACCAGACGACGTTCCGCGCCGGATTGAGCTTTTTCCAGATGCCCGGCACCCAGCTCAATCGCGTAAAATCCTCCCAGGTGCTTTCGGCGTAGAAGTCGAGCCCGACCACCGATGTCGGCGCCTGGTTGAGCCACTGCTCCCACGCCCGCAAGGTACGCTCGCGGCCGACGGGCCCCCAGTTGACGAACGCGCCGGCCAATTTTGCGGAATTCGAAGCAGCGCCTGAAGCCGCCTTGGTCGCGCCATCGACCGAGCTTGTCCCTGCGAGCGCAAGAACCGCCAGTACTGCGGCGAGCCGTTTCACTTTGACCCGGCCGCTCCCGCCGGCGGTTCGATTAGTTCGCAACATCGTCCGCCCTCGCCAGCTTGCCGCCAAAGAACGGCGCCAGCCGGCGCCCCACTTCGAGCGAGCCCTTGGCCGTCAGATGGCCCGCGTCGAACTGCAGGGGAACGTCGTCCTCCGCGAACTCGTCGCAACGGCCGTCGCGGCAAACCGAATCGTAGACCGACAGATAGGTCGCACCTCTAGCCGTGACCATCCGCCTCAGCAGGCGATCACGCGCGGCAATGCCCGGCGTGCGCATGGCGCTGGCGATCGAAGGCGAGTTGCGAAGGATTTCGTCGGCCAAAAGCCGCGGCAGCGCGCCGTCATATTCGACGATCGGCCCGAGCACGACGACGTCCAACCCCCGCGACATCAGCGTCTCCAGGGTGTTTGACAGCACCGGGATATCCTCGTCCTTCCAGGAGGCGGCGAGCAGGACCTTGTCCACCCTGTTGTTGACGAGGAAATCGTCGAAGACGAACCGCATCAGCTTCGGACAAGCCCGGCTATCGAGCAGCGAGACCCGCTCGACCGCAGGCCGGCAAGCGCTCGCGGTCGCCTGCATCAGATTTACTTCCGGCATTGCGGTGGACAGGCCGAACCAGAGATGGGCGGCGTGGCTGTCGCCGACGAGGAGGTAATTGGGTCGTTTCCCATCCAGCTTCATGCAGGTCTGCACATCGAGCTGTTGACGGTTGGTCGCCAGATAGCAGCGGCCGGAGCGGAACACCTCGGAAGGATCGTAGGCGAGATAGGAGGCGATCGCGACCACGCGCTCGGGAAAGCGGAACGGCGCCCCGCCCGCGAGCAACACCAGGCCGCAAAGCGCTGCGACCGAGGTCATCGCGGCCGATGCGACGCCGAAGACTGTTCCCGTCGAGACGTCCTTCGCCTTGAGCCGGAACGGCACCTCGACGAATTTCCACGACAGCCAGGCGATGGCGATCGATCCTGCGATCAGCGTCAGTTTCGTCATTGCGCCGGAGGAGCCCGCGAGAAGTCCATCTGTTCGTTGAAACACGATCAGCGGCCAATGCCAGAGATAGAGCGAATAGGAAATCAGGCCGACGAACACGACCGGCCGCACCGACAATAACTTTCCTACCGTCGACACCTCGCCTTCGCTGGAGGCGATAACGAGCGTCGCGCCGATGCTGGCGAGCGACGTCATCAGCAGCAGCGGGGCCGACGACGATCCGAGTAAGATGGCCCCGCACAGCAGCAGCATGCCGATCGCGCCGCATGCGTTCTTGCGGAATTCGGTCGCAGGCGCCGGAATGAACTTGATCGACAGCAACGCGCCGAGCGCGAGTTCCCAGGCACGAAACGGCGTGAGATAGAAGGCAAACGTCGTGTTTCGATAGCTCACCGCGAACGCCGCCGCAAAGGAGAGCGCGGCAACGGCCGCGATTAATAGCCTGGCGCGCTTCGGCACGAAGCGATAGGCGAAAAGCATCAACAGCGGCACGACCAGATAGAACTGCTCCTCCACGCCAAGCGACCACGTATGCAGGAGCGGCTTTGTCTCGGCGGGCGCATCGAAATATCCGGCTGTTGCGGCAAAGTAGACGTTCGAGACCGAACCGACCGCGCTTGCCAGGCTCTTCGAATAGTCCTCGAGTTCGACGGGCAGGCAGTAGAGGTAAGCGAGCGCGCTGGTGACGAGGAACATCACGAGCAGCGCCGGCAGGATCCGCAACATCCGGCGCTTATAGAAATTCGACAGCGAGAACGATCCCTCGCGGAGGTCGCTATCGATCATGCCGCAGATCAGGTAGCCCGATATCACGAAGAAGATATCGACCCCGACGAAGCCGCCCGGAAAACCGGGAACGCCGGCGTGGTAGAGCAGTACGGGGATGACGGCGAGCGCTCGCAGCCCATCGATGTCGGCGCGGTATTTCATCGTTCAGGCCTCAAAGCGCGACGGAGCCATTAACCTTCCGGCCGCGGCAGCCGCTGCAGATGGTGTTCGCGCCGTCGCAAAAGCGGACACCCCGGACATTCCAACTGTGCCAAAACGACCGGGCCTCGCGCGCTTCGCGCCGCGCGCGACGACGTCACGCCGGAATAGCGATGGTATTTTCATGCGTCGACGCAGTCTCAGGAGCTCGGTACTAGGCGCCGATCACTGCAATATCCGGTCCAGCACCATGCGAAGCGTCCGTCTCACCGCAGGGGATGGTTACCGCGCATCGAATTAACCACCTTCGACGCGCTGCCGGAGAACGCGGTTCCACCGGCACCGATTTTGCTGTCTCTCACCACAGAGAAATAAGCGCCCGAGAAACGATGCCACTGAGTGTCATAGCCACAGAGATCGACAGGATGAATCAAGTCGCGCTGTTAACCCCGACTTACGGGCGCGATCTGGAGCTGTGCACCTTGCTGTGCGAGAGCGTCGACCGTCACGTCGGCTCGTTCGCAAAACATTATCTGCTGGTACCGGATTGCGATGTGCCTCTGTTCGCTCATTTCGAGAGCGAGCACAGGAGCGTCCTTCCGGCATCGAAATTCCTGCCCAACTGGCTGCGGCCGCTGCCGCGCTTCGTGCAGCGCAAGCGCCGCCAATATTGGTGGTCGTTCCGCACCAAGCCGATCAGCGGCTGGCATGTGCAGCAATTCCTGAAGATCGCCGCCACCATCTCGCTGCCGCACCAGCGATACTGCATCCTGGATTCCGACATCGTCTTCTTCCGGGATTTCGATCTGTCGCGATTTGAGGCTCCGAATCCGATCCCGCTGCTCACCATGCCCGACGGGGTCGTATCCAGCCTCGTCCACCATTCGCTTTGGGTCGAGACGAGCCATCGGCTTCTGGGTCTGGCGACCCCGCCGCTTCCGGCCCCCGATTTCATCGGCCACATCATCTTCTGGGACCAGGAGACGACGCGCGCGATGGCCTCGCGGATCGAGGCCGTCGCCGGTATCGACTGGGTCGAAGCGCTATGCCGGGCGCACGGCATTTCGGAATACATGCTGTACGGCTATTTCGTACGGGACGAGGCCCGCCTTTCCGCCCAGCACGCCCTCACCTCGCATACGCCATGCCTCAGCTATTGGGATTCGCCGAAACTCAGCCCGGCCGAACTGAACGAACTGCTTCGCGGCGCCGATCCTGGTGACGTCGCCTTCTCGGTGGCGTCCTTCTCCGGGACGCCGGTTGCCGCCATCCGGGCCGCGATCGGGGAAGCCGCGAGCCTTGCCCCGCTCCCGCTCTGCAAGGAAGCCGCGGGGCTCGCCGCGCCATGCTGATCGGACAAGCCAGCATCAATCTGAGCGCCAATATACTCTCGGCATTGCTGGGACTGCTCAGCGTGTTTGCCTTCACGCGGCTGTTTTCGCCGCATGACTACGGCACCTATCTGCTCGGCCTCGGATTCGCATCCGTCGTCAGCGTCTTCGTGGCGGGCTGGTTTCGCAACCTCATCCTGAGCGGGCATGCAAAAGACGACGGCACCGACGTCCGCGGCCTCGTGATGTCAGGATATCTGGTCTGCTGCCTCGCCGCCCCCATCGCTTACGGATTGGGACGCCTGGTCGGCCTGGACATTTCGGCGGCATTGGCCGCGGTGGTGCTTGCGCTCGCGATCGCTTTGTTCGAGCTGACCCAGGATCTGGTTCGCGCGCGCCTGAAAGCGTTCACGGTCATGAAGGCCACGCTGGTTCGCGCCGCCGCGGTGCTTTGCCTCGGCGCGATCGTTGCCCTTTACAGTCCGACGGGATTCCTGCTGCTGCTTTCGTCCGCGACGGCCTATTTGCTCGCGGTGCTGGTCCAGTCGCAAACCGCATGGCGGGGAACGGTGATCAAACCGGATGCTTCCGGCCTCTTCGCTCTGGCCCGGCAGGGCCTGCCGCTGACGCTGTCACTGACGCTGCTCGCCGTCTCCAGCGTCACCGATCGCTTCATGATCGCGGGTCTCGTCGGCGCCGCGGAAGCGGGCAAATATGTCGCCGGCCTCGACCTCGTCCGGCAGACCCTCATGATGCCGGCGATGAGCGCGGCCTCGGCGTTCTTTCCGCTCGCCGTGCAAATTCACGCGAGGCAAGGCGATGCGGCGGTGCGCTCGCATCTCGCCGAATGCGTGGAACTGCTGCTCAGCATCACGCTGCCGGCCTGTCTCGGCTTTGCCGTCATTTCATCGCACGTCGCCAACGTCGTTCTCGGCGCCGATTTCCGCGAGGTGGCCGTGCAGGCGATGCCGATCGTCGCGGTTGCCGTCATTTTCCAGGTCCTCACCCAGCAATATCTGCATGCGAGTTTTTTGCTGTCGGGACGCAACTCGCTCTATTTGATCAACACCGCCTCGATCATCGCAGCCAATGTCGTCCTGTCCTACGTTCTGATCAAAAGCCACGGCACCGTGGGCGCGGCGTGGGCCCGGCTCGGCGCCGACGTCACCGGATTTGTCTGCGCGCTGATCCTGAGCCGCCTGGCGTTCCCCGTGCCATTTCCGCTTGGACGGCTGGCGCTGACGATGATCGCCGGACTGGTCATGACGCTGGCCATCGGTACCCTCGACAGAAATCTGCATGTTTCGGATTTCGCCGCCTGCGTCATCCTGGTCGGCGTCGGCTTCGCCAGCTACGTGGCGATGTGCTGGCTGCTCGATATCTCGCACACCCGCCGGCGCCTGAAATTCGGGTATGCGTTCTTCAGAACCAAACTCGCCAACATCAACATTGGATAAGAACAAGTGAGCAAAACAGCCACCATCGATCTCACCCATGCGACGCCGGCCGGAATTACGGCCGATCTGCGCGTCACGGCCGGCGCGGCAGCGCCCGAGCATCCGCAGGCGCTGCTCGAACTGGCGCCCGGCGAGGCGCGCGACAGCCTGCTTGCGGTTCACGGCATCCTCGGCACCAGGCTGCCGGCGAGAAGACTCAGGATCTACGAAGCCGGCGGCGGCTCGACCAGCTTCCTTCCGCTCGAAGTGCTGCGCCGCGCCCACGTCACGGTGGTCGATATCGATGCGAACCAGATCTGCAACAACGACTACGCGCAGGAGACGATCCTCGGCGACGTGCAGGTCCACCGCTTCGCGCCTGACAGCTTCGACCTCGTCATTTGCTATAACGTCATCGAGCATCTTCCCGATGTCGAAGCCGCGCTGCTTCGCTTCTGCGAGTCGCTGAAGCAAGGCGGACTGATGTTCATCGGCGCGCCGAACCCGAGATCGCTTTCCGGCGTCGTCACCAAATATTCGCCGCACTGGTTCCACGTCTGGTTCTACCGCTACGTACGTGGCGAAAAACATGCCGGCCTGCCCGGCGAGGCGCCGTTCCCGACCTTCTTCCATCCGCTGGTCACGCTTTCCAATCTGGAAGCCTTCGCGAAGACCCATGGCCTCGAGCTGATCTACCGGAAGGAATTCGAGAGCCCGCGTTTTCCGGAGATGCGGGCGCGCAAGCCGGCGCTGGCCGCCCTGCTCGATGGCGCCGCCGCCGTCATGAATTTCCTGATTCCCGCCAAGATCGACGTGCGGCACGGCGACTACCACGTAATCCTGCGGAAGCGCTGACCATGAGCGCAGCGCGTTTCGCAACCAAGGCTGGAGTCAGCCGTCGGCTGGCGGCGCCTTTGCGCGCCGATCGCGGGGACATCCGGCGCGCGCGCCGGATGGTTAATTTTTCGTTGACGCGAGCGGATGACACCACGAATGCGAATGGCGGGCCTTGGCAGCTCGGAGGCGCTGCCATGCGCCCGCACTTAAACGCTTTTTTTGCCATTTCAGTGAATAGTCCCCCACTGAGTATGGTTAATTTTTCCTGTTGCGTTGGTTCCGCGCCGAAGGCGTGCGCGTGTGGCGTGATGCGAAGAGTGACCCCTCAGCCGATACCTGCGGCAGTTCGAATGGAAGCTGGGGCCCATGCTTGCGTATGACCAACCGCTAGATCAGGCCGGGCCGGACGACCGGAAGGCTGAGGCGCGAACCTCCGCCGGCTTCAGCGTGCTCGAACTGACGCGGCTGTTGTGGCGGCAAAGGGTCGCCATCGCGATGGCCGCCCTGATCTGCGCGTGTGCCGCGGTCGCGATCGGCAAGAGCCTGACGCCGAAATATTCGGCCACCGCCCAGCTTTATGTCGATCCCCGCGAACTGCAGCTGGTCGATCGCGAACTCACCCCGCGTACCCAGGATCTTTCCGGCCTCGCCATGGTGGTCGAAAGCCAGGCGCGCCTGATCACCTCGAACAGCGTTCTGCTGCGGGCGATCCAGGACACCCATCTCGACAAGGATCCGGAGTTCGGCGGTGAATCCCGGGGCCTGCTGGGATCCCTGCTCGGCCTGTTCGGCCTCGATTTCCGCTCGGCCTCGGAAGCCAAGGTCGGAGAGACGGCCGCGCTGGAAATCCTGAACCGCCACATCAATGTGAAGAAGACCGATCGCAGCTTCATCGTCGACGTCGAGGTCTGGTCGTATGATCCGGCCAAGGCGGCGATGCTCGCGAATGCAATTTCCAGCGCCTATCTCGCGGAATCGAAGAAGTCACAGGCCACCGCCGCGCGGCGGGCAACAACCGATCTGTCGGGCCGCCTCAAGGAATTGCAGCAGCGGCTTCGCAACGCCGAGAACGCGCTCGCGACCTACAAGGCGCAGAACAATTTCGTCGGCTCGCAGGACACCGCGATCAGCGACCAGCAGCTTTCATCGAGCAACCAGCGCCTCGCCGCGGCGCACGCGCTGACGCTCGACGCGCAGGCCAAGTACGACCAGATCGAAGCGAGCCGCCGCGCCGCCACCGATGCCGGCGCCATTCCGGAGGCGCTGCAGTCGCCGACCATCGCCAATCTGCGCGCGCAATATGCCGAAGCCCGCAAGCGTTACGCGGAACTGACCGGCGAGCTGGGTCCGCTGCATCCCGCGCTGCGGCAGATGGAGAAGCAAGTCGACGATCTGCGCCGCACCATCGGCGAAGAAGTCGAACGCTTCGCGCAGTCGGCGAAAAACGATTTGACGCGTGCCCGCGATTACGAAACCTCCCTGAGCAAGGCGCTGGACGCGCAGAAGCGCCAGAGTGTCCAGCTCAGCCAGGCCTCAGTGCGGTTGCGCGAGCTGGAGCGCGACGTCGATGCCAGCCGCGACGTCTACCAATCCTTCCTGAAGCGCTCGCGCGAAACCGAGGAACAGGAAAGCCTCAACACCTCGAGCGCACGCATCATCGGCGAGGCCACCGTGCCGCAGCGGCGCTCCTTCCCGCCGGCCATGAGCGTGCTGGCGATGATCGGCTTCATCCTCGGCGCACTGGCCGCTTCCGGCTGGGTGGTCGCGGCTGACCGGCTGCCGCCCGGCAGCGGCGAACCGCAGCCGGCCAGCGCCGAGACGACGACGCCGGCGCCGCCATTGAAGCAGCCGGATGACGGCCAGCCACGGCCGACGATCGCGGCGGTCGAAAAGCCGCTGATCGCGCGGCTGCAGGAAGCCGACGTGATGCGAACCCTGGGCGGAATCCTGAAGACAGGCGGGATTGTCGACCTGACCCG
>JBGPSI010000166.1:0-10796 GCA_041490045.1 Bradyrhizobium sp. | reverse complement strand
CGACCTCGTAGATGCCGTCGGCGAACAGAAAACCGCGGTCCAGTATCGAGACCTTGGCCTCTGACATCGGCACGAACGAACCGTTGACGTAAGCGATCTGATCCAAGCGAGTTCTCCTGAAGGGCTGAAGCGGCTGGCGTAATATACGCAATTTCTTAAGGTTTGATCGACGGGCTGGAAAACGGCGTTCGCGAGCCGATGGCCTTTCGTGGCCCTAACGCGGCATCTCGCCGAGATCCCAGAACAGCCCCGCCATGATCCCGAGCGCTTCCTCGGTTACGGAAAGCAGAATGTGCTCGTTGGGCGCGTGCTGGGAGCAACCGGGATAGGAATGCGGCACCCAGATCGTCGGCAGTCCCAGGCAATCGGAAAACACATCGTTCGGCAGCGAGCCGCCAAAATTCGGCAGCACCGCCGGCGCCTTGCCCGTGGTCTGGCGGATCGAGGCGGCCGCCCAGTTGATCCAGGGGCTGTCGAAATCGGTCCGCGAGGCGGCAAAGCTCTGCGTCGCGCGCACCTCCACCATCGGAAAGCCTCTGGCGTGCAAATGCGCCCGGACGGCGTCGACGACCCTGTCGACCCCGGTACCCACGACGAAGCGAAGCTGCAGCATGGCCTGCGCCCGGCCCGGAATGGCGTTGGCCGGTTTCTCGATATTGCCCGACGACATCGCCAGCACTTCGAGGGTGTTCCAGGCATAAAGCCGCTCGGCGGGCGACAGGCCCGCCTCGCCCCAGTTCTCCGACAGCGCCGGCTCGTCCGCCATCGGCTCGATCTTGACGTCGGCCAGCGTGGCGCGGATCTGGTTGGAGAGCTGCGGCGGCTTCAGCGCGTCCAGCAACAGGCGGCCGTGGCCGTCCACCAGGGTGGCGATCGCGCTCGCCAGGATGGTCGCGGGATTGGCCAGGACGCCGCCCCAATTGCCGGAATGGTGCGAGCCCTCGCGCAAGTTCGCGTCGAGCTGGATTCGCAATCCCCCTCGGCAGCCGAGGAAGATGGTGGGGCGGTCGGCGGCCAGCCGCGGCCCATCGGAAGCCAGGAACAGATCGGCCTTGAGTTCATCGCGCAAGGATTCGCAAACCTGGCGCAGATCCGGCGAGCCGATCTCCTCGCCGGTTTCGACGATGAACTTGACATTGAAGCCCAGCCGACCGCCGCGCGCCTCGCGCACGGCACCAAGCGCCGACAAATTGATGCTGTGCTGGCCCTTGTTATCGGCGGTGCCGCGACCGTAGACGCGGTTGCCGACGACCGTCGTCCGCCAGGGATCGAGATTGTCGCGCCATTCGCCGACCATGCCGTCGACGACATCGCCGTGCCCGTACATCAGCACGGTCGGTGCCGAAGCGCTCTCGCGATATTCCGCCAGAAGGTAAGGGCTATTGCCATCAGGCGATTCGATCAGCCTTGTCGAGAAACCGAGCTGCGCGAAAGCCGGAGCAAGTTCTTCCACGAGATAGGCGCGCAATGCATCGCCCCGCTCTGGATTCTGGCTTTCTGTGGGATAGGCAACCCTGCGGTCGAGCTCGGCGAGAAACTCGCCGGAGTGCAGCATTTGGCGCGCCCGTTCGATGGCGTCAATTCTGGTCATGTGTTCCTTTCGCGGATCGCACAGGCTTCGCGGCCGGCCAACGTATCGAGATACGAAGGCGGCCGAAAGTGGCATGGCACCGACATTTTGCTTTGCGCAGGGCCGCCGGAATGCAACAATTTGCGCCGAAGCCGGGCGTCCGACCGGGCGATAACAACATGCCCAGGCTCACGAGGCGGTTCGTTCATGAAAAAGGAAATCCGGCTCAACGCCTTCGCCATGAATTGCGTGGCGCATCAATCGCCGGGGCTGTGGACCCATCCGCGCGACCGCACGGCGGACTATAACCGGCTGCCGTACTGGATCGATCTGGCCAAAACGCTCGAGCGCGGGCGGTTCGACGGCCTGTTTCTCGCCGATGTGCTCGGCGTCTATGACGTGTTCGGGGGCAGCCCGGACGCGGCACTGCGCAACGCCACGCAGACGCCTTGCAACGATCCGCTTCTGCTGATTTCGGCGATGGCCGCGGTCACCGAACATCTCGGTTTTGGCGTGACCTCCAACCTGTCCTATGAGCCGCCCTACACTTTCGCGCGGCGGATGTCGACGCTCGACCATCTGACCGAGGGACGGATCGGCTGGAACGTGGTGACCGGCTATCTCGACAGCGCGGCCAAAGGCGCGGGCAAGGACAAGCAGACCGCACATGACGACCGTTACGACGTCGCCGACGAATATATGGAGGTGGTCTACAAGCTCTGGGAAGGAAGCTGGGAGGACGACGCGGCATTGCGCGATCGGGCGCGGGGAATTTTTGCGGACCCAGCGAAGGTGCATCGGGTCCTGCACGAAGGAAAACACTACCGCGTCGATGCCATTCACCTCTGCGAACCGTCGCCGCAGCGCACGCCGGTGCTCTATCAGGCCGGCACCTCGCCGCGCGGACGGCAGTTCGCCGCCGAGCATGCCGAATGCGTTTTCATGTCGGGGCCAACGGCCAAGATCATCGCCCCGCGCGTTTCCGCCATTCGCGAACTCGCCGGGAAGGCCGGGCGCAACCCGGCTGACATATTGATGTTTAGCATGTTCACCGTCGTTCTCGGCCGCACCGAAACGGAAGCCAAAGCCAAATACGCCGACTATCGCAGCCACATCAGCCCCGAGGGCGCGCTCACTTTGATGTCCGGCTGGACCGGCGTCGATTTCTCCGCCTATGACCTCGACCAGGAGGTTCGCCACGTCGAGAACGACGCCGGCCGCACCGCGATGGACAACATCACCCGCGCCGATCCGGACCGGGTCTGGACCGTGCGCGAGGTCGCCCAGCATGTCGGCATCGGCGGCATCGGACCGGTCGTGGTGGGAACGCCGGAGAAAGTCGCCGACGCAATCGAAGCGTGGTTCGACCAGACCGATGTCGACGGCTTGAACGTCCCATTCGCGGTTTCGCCCGGCGATTTCGAGGATATCGCTGATATGCTGGTGCCGGAGCTGGTGCGGCGCGGGCGTTACAAGACCGCCTACCAGCCGGGAACGCTGCGCGAAAAACTGTTCGGCGCCGGCAGCGCGCGGCTCGCAGCGCCGCATCCGGCCGCGCAGTATCGCCCACACATGACGGCGAAGGCGGCGGAGTAGCTTCCTTCGTCATTGCGAGGAGCGAAGCGACGAGCAATCCAGCTTGGTTCCCTTACGCATGGATTGCTTCGCTGCGCTCGCAATGACGATCTTTACACCGTGCCGTCGACCACCACCTCGATCAGCTTCGCGCCGGGCCGCTTGAATGCCGACGACAGCGAAGCTTTCAAATCCTTCGCTTCGGTGATCCGCATCGATTCCAGCCCGAGCGCCCTGGCCATGCCGGTAAAATCGACCGGCGGATCGACGAAATCCATGCCGACGAAATGATCGTCGCCATGAAACGCCAGCAGCCGCTGCTTGATGATGCGGTAGCCGCCATTGTTGACGATGATGACCGTCAACGGCAGCTTCTGATGCGCCGCGGTCCACAGCGCCTGGATCGAATACATCGCGCTGCCGTCGCCGGAGTAGCACACCACCGGCCGGTCCGGATTCGCCAGGCTGACGCCGACGGAGGCCGGCAATCCCCAGCCGATGCCGCCCGACGCCAAGGCGTGATAGCCATAGCGGTCGCGATGCGGGCGCAGCGCCAGCATCTGGCGCGACGACGTCAACCCCTCGTCGACCAGGATGGCGTTATCCGGCATCGCCTCGACCACCTGCAGCGCGAGATAATCCGGATCGATCGGCGAGCGATCTTTTGCCTTCGAAATCTGCTCGATCAGCGTGCCGCGCCGCGCCGTCCAGTTCTTCGGCTTGAGCGCCGCGATGCCCTGGCTGGCGCGGGTCTCGAGCGCCGCACCGCCGGCGGCCTTCAGCGCCGGAACCAGTACGCGCAGGGTTTCCTTGACATCGGCCTTCAGCGCGATCTCGGCGCCGTAATTCTTGGCGAGGTCCCAGTCGACCAGGCCGACCTGCAGGATCGGCATGCCCTCGGGCAAGGGATCGACCTCGCTGTACACCGACATCCGCAAGGGATCGGCGCCGAGCACGATCATCAGATCGTAGGGCGACAGCACCTCGCGAACCTGCTTCTGCAGCCGCGACAGCGCGCCCATGAAACACGGGCTTTCCGACAGGAAACTCGCACCATAGGGCGTCGACGACTGGAACGCAGGACAGCCGAGCGTTTCCGCCAGCAGCGCGGCTTCCTTCAACGCATCGCTCTTGACGATTTCATCGCCGGTGATGATGACGGGCCGCTCGGCCTTGAGGATGCGCGCCACCAGCGCCTGCAGGGCTTCATCGGAAGGCTTCACCCGCGTATCGACGCGGGTCGAACGGCCGAGGTCGATGCCGGCCTCCGCGTTGAGGATATCGCCGGGCAGGGAGATGAAAACCGGTCCGGTCGGCGGCGTGGTCGCGATCTTGGCGGCGCGGCGCACGATCCGCGGCAGGTCTTCCAGCCGCGTCACTTCAACGGCCCATTTCACCAGCGGCTCCGCCATCTGGACCAGCGGTCCGTATAGCACGGGCTCCATCAGACCGTGGCCCTGCTCCTGCTGTCCCGCGGTCAGGATCATCGGCGTGCCGGTGAAACTTGCATTGAACAGCGACCCCATCGCGTTGCCGAGCCCGGGCGCGACGTGGACGTTGCAGGCGACAAGGCGGCCGGAGGCGCGGCTGAACCCGTCGGCGATGGCGACCACGAGGCTTTCCTGCATCGCCATCACGTAAGTGAGGTCGGGATGCTCCTTCAGCGCGTGCATGATCGGCAGTTCGGTGGTGCCGGGATTGCCGAACAGATGCGTGATGCCCTCGTCCTTGAGCAATGCGAGGAACGCCGAGCGTCCGCTGATGCGATTCATGAATTTCCTCCCCCTTCCCGCGGCCGTTACCGACGGGGTATTGGCATCATGACCGATCGGGGACGGTGAGATCAAGGAAGCGCAGTCATGGCTGCCCTGCGCTGACATGAGCGAGGCGGGACTCGACATCGCGAGCCGGCTGTCTCAGCTCAAAACATGCCGTCGCGATCGCCGCGCTTCTTCTTTTTCGAGCGCTGCCAGACCACGCCCGGAAAGCCCTTCAGCGGCACCAGCGGCTCGCCGGTGTAGGCCCATTCCTGCAGCTCCTCGATCGCGACGTGATAGAGCGGCTGCCGGCCGGTGCGGCCTGAGAACAGCGCGCGCGGGATGTTGACCATGTGCGGTGACCGCGCACGCTCGTAAATCAGCGGTGTGCCGCAGCGCACGCAGAAGCTGCGTGCGGTTTTTGCCGCCTTGTCCTCATAGCGCGCGATCTCGGCCTCGCCCCTGGTAATGCGAAAACGCTTGCGCCAGCTTCCGACATAGGTCGCATAGGCCGCGCCATGAGCGCGGCGGCTCGCGGCCGAATGGTCGTGCCAGGCCCAGCGCGCCGGCACGTCGATCTCGAAGCGAACATTACCGCACAGGCATCGACCCTCGGCGGGCTTGCCCGGCGCCACCGCTTTTGGCTTCTTTGCCGCCTCTGGCTCTTCCGGGAACATCGCAACGCCCTCACGCCGGCTCCAGCTCGCCATAGACGGGATAGTCGGTGTAACCCTTTTCCTCGCCGCCATAGAAAGTCGCGCGGTTATAGGGCGTCAGCGGGAATCCTTCGTGCAGGCGCCGCGGCAGGTCCGGATTGGAGATGAAGATGCGGCCGAACGCGATGGCGTCGGCATGACCGTCGGCGATCGCGGCGTTCGCGGTCTCGCCGGTGAAGCCGCCGGCCGTGATCAGAACCCCTTTCCAGATCGGCCGGAACAGCACCATCGCCGATGGCACGTTCTGGTGGTTGACCTCCGCGCGGCCAGCGCCGCTCGAACGCGGCTCGATGAAATGCAGATAGGCGAGGCCAAGCGGATTGAGCGCCTGGACCACATGGGTGTAAAGCGGCATCGGATCGGCCTCGCCGGAATCGTTGGCGATGCCATAAGGCGACAGCCGCACGCCGACGCGGTTCGCGCCCCACACCCCGATCACGGCGTGCGTGATCTCCATCAGGAATCGCGCGCGGTTTTCGATTCTTCCGCCGTACTGGTCGGTGCGCAGATTGCTGCGCGATTGCAGGAATTGCTCGATCAGATAGCCGTTGGCGCCGTGGATCTCGACGCCGTCGAAGCCGGCCTTCATGGCGTTGCTCGCAGCCTGCCGGAATGATTCGACGATGCCGGCGACCTCGGCGGTCTCCAATGCACGCGGTGTCTCGTAGGATGCGGGCTTTCCATCGGCCGTCACGGTCTTCAACTCCGCCGAAATCGCCACCGCTGACGGCGCGACCGGCGGCCCCCCGCCGGGCTGGTACGAGGAATGCGAAACGCGCCCGACATGCCAGAGCTGCAGAAAGATCACCCCGCCCTTGGCGTGAACCGCGTCGACGACGCCGCGCCAACCCTTGATCTGCGCTTCTGAATAGATGCCGGGCACGCCGGGATTGCCGTATCCGCCTGCCATGACAGGCGAGGCTTCGGCGATGATCAGCCCGCCCGGTGTCGCGCGCTGCGCATAATATTCCGCGTTCAGCGCCCGCGGCGCGAGGCTTGGCCTTTCCGCCCGCATCCGCGTCAACGGCGCCATGACGACCCGGTGATTGAGCCGGTAGGGACCGACCTGCAATGGTGAAAACAGCGAAGGATATTTCATTTCAGCCCCGTCAATGTCTATCGATATTTATGTGTAACCGGTTCGCCTTGTTCGCAAAAGGCTTCAATGGCAATCTGATGTTCCAGAGCATCAGAGCAAGTTTTCCATGGCAAAATCCAGCGCGAATCCGCTTCCTTCGCTGAGCGTTCGTATCGACCTCGACAGCGAGGGACGCATCGGGCCCGGCAAGATCCAGCTCCTGGAAAATATCCGGGCCTGCGGCTCGATCTCGGCCGCGGGCCGCGCGATGGACATGTCGTACAAGCGGGCCTGGGATCTGGTGGACGAGATCAACCGCATCTGTCGGCATGCCGCCGTCGAGCGTCAGACCGGCGGCAAGAACGGCGGCGGCGCGGTGCTGACGCCATTCGGCACGTCGCTCGTCGCGCGATACCGGAAGATCGAACGGGCCGCGACGAGCGCGGTCCGCAAGGAGCTCCTGGCGCTGCGCAGCGATATTGCACGCCCGAAGAAGACGGCGGGCCGCTGAGAAATAAAGGGAGCGGCAACCCGAAGCTGTCAACCCGGTACTCCGGGCTTGCGGGGAGCTTCGGACGAAGATCTCCCATACCGTTTCGCGCATGGTGCGGAGCTCGCGTTGGCTTAATTCGATTGTCGATCCGCACAACTGCATTTGATTGGAAGGAACCTCCGTGACCCATTCAGCCATGTCGCCAAACAACGTCGCCGTCATTACCGGCGGCGCGTCCGGAATCGGCCTTGCCGCGGCGATGCGGTTCGTCCGACTCGGCATGAAGGTTTGTATCGCCGATCTCGGCGGCGATCGTCTGGCGGAAGCTGAAACAAAACTGGCATCTGCCGCACCTGGCGGCAGCGCCGATATCATGGCCAGCGCAGTCGACGTCAGCCGGCCCGAGGATGTGGAAGCGCTGGAAGCCGCCGTTCGAAAACGGTTCGGCGGCGCCGACATCCTGATGAACAATGCCGGCATTCAGCCGGGCAGCCAGATGTTCGGTCCCGTACAGAACTGGCAGCGCATCATCGGCGTCAATCTCTGGGGCGTGATCCACGGCTCGCAGGTTTTCGCACCTCGCATGATCGAACGCGGGCGCCCCGGGCTGATCATCAACACCGGCTCCAAGCAGGGCGTCACCACCCCTCCCGGCGATCCCGCCTACAATGTCTCGAAGGCGGGCGTGAAGGCCTTCACCGAAGCGCTGCAACATGACTTGCGCAATGCGAAAGGCGGCCGGATCAGCGCCCATCTCTTCATTCCCGGTTTTGTCTTTACCGGCCTTACCGCCAGGGGCCGCACCGAGAAGCCGGCCGGGGCCTGGACGCCGGAACAGACCGTCGACTTCATGATCGAACGGGTGAGCGCCGGAGACTTTTATATTTTGTGTCCGGACAATGACGTGCCGCGAAAGCTGGACGAGCGGCGCATCCTGTGGGCGGCCGGCGACATCGTCGAAAACCGGCCCGCGCTGTCGCGATGGCATCCGGACTATGCCGAGGCTTTTGCGGCCTTTGTGAAGGAAAAATAACGCAAGCCCGGTTTCCCTCGCCGCGGCTCCAGCAACGGCACGAGGTGACGCGCTGGAACCGGGCAGGTCGTTGCAAGGCGGCTTACTTGCGCGCCGCGCAGGCGTACATGTTGATTTCCATCCCAACCGGAACTTCAACGATCTTCGGTGCTTTCCAGGCCATTCTGACTTCTCCAATGTTACGGCGCGAGTGCCGAACGAGCGTGAGGCTACGTCCGCCGTTCGAACCGCGCAAGCTCGCGTCTTTTTCCCATTTGCTGACATCGAAGCACGCAATCGAAGGAGCGTGGGCAGCGTTCCACAAATTCGGCGCAAGCGTGCCGCACCGGCGCCGCTATTCGTCACGCTATACAACGGTTGCCATTTGACAATCGCACACGCCGGCGCATTGATATCGCACTCCCCGACGGCGGGTGTTCACCCGTTAGAATTGGGGGCATCACAGGGAGGCGTCCATGAAGTTTGGTTTGATGACGACGGCGGCAATCATGTCGCTGGCCGCTTGGCCCGTTGCAGCGCAACCGGCCCAACCCACACCACCGAGCGCGCTCGAAACGCTCGGTGCAATGCACCCGACGGGAACCGCCGGCGACTGGCCGGAAATCCCGCAGACCGGCCAGAAGGCCGACCAGGTCAAGCAGAACCTGACCAAGATCAAGCTGCCGCAGGGTTTCCACATTTCGCTCTACGCGCTGGTGCCGGATGCCCGCCACATCGCGGTCGGGCCGCAGGGCGTTGCGACCTTCGTCGGCACCCGCAAATCGAAAGTCTGGGTGGTGACCGACCGGTCCCGCGGCGGCGTGGGCGACGAGGTCAAGGAATTCGCGCCAACGCTGCCGAAAAAGATTCCCAACGGCGTCTGCTTCTCGAAGGACGGCTTCCTCTACATCGCCGAGCAGAACCGGGTGCTGGAATATGCCGCGGCCGAGTTCTTCTATGAAAGCCCCGACGTCGTCGCCGGCGCCGTGGTCCCGGAAGGCGACCTGATTCCGAAGGGCGACGAGAGCTACAATCACACCGCGCGGGTTTGCCGGATCGGACCGGACAACAAGCTCTATATCCAGCTCGGCCAGCCCTACAACGTGCCGGCCAAGGAGAAGGTCGAGCCCTACCGCAAGGCCGGTATCGGCGGCATCATCCGGATGGACCGCGACGGCAAGAACCGCGAAACCTACGCCATCGGACTGCGCAACCCGGTCGGCATGGACTTCAATCCGAAGGACAAGTCGCTCTGGACCAACGACAATCAGGTCGACGGCATGGGCGACGACATTCCTCCGGGCGAGATGAACCGCATCACCGCCATCGGCCAGGACTTCGGCTTCCCCTGGTATGGCGGCGGCCACACCCGCACCAACGAGTACAAGACCGAGACGCCGCCGGCCAACGTGATCTTCCCCGAAGTGGAACAGGTTGCGCATGCCGCGGATCTCGGCCTGATGTTCTACACCGGCACCATGTTCCCGAAGAAATATCAGGGCGCGATCTTCTCGGCCCAGCACGGTTCGTGGAATCGCACCGTGCCGGTCGGCGCCCGGGTGATGGTGACCTACGTCAAGGATGACGGTCATGCCGCGGGCAAGTCCGAGCCGTTCGCCGAAGGCTGGAACGACAACGGCTACTACCTCGGCCGCCCGGTCGATGTGGCACAACTGCCCGACGGTTCGCTGCTCGTCTCCGACGACCTGGTCGGTGCGCTGTATCGCATCTGGTACGACGGCAAGTAACATCGCAATCCCCGGGATGGCCCCCGAAGCGGGGGCCATCCCATTTTCCATCGTTCGAATTCCCCGAGGTCCAGCGTGATGTCTGCGTTTTCCAGGGCGGCCGTGCCCGCCGTCCAACTGCTCGTGTCGGCCTGTCTTGTCGTGGTGACCGCCAGCGCAAGCCATGCCGGCGACGTCAAGGCCGGCCGCACCAAGGCGATGATGTGCCAGGCCTGTCATGGCCTCGACGGCCTCTCCAAAACCCCCGACGCGCCGAACATCGCCGGCCAGATCGAGCCCTATCTCGTGGCGCAATTGCAGGCATACAAGTCGGGGCTGCGAAAGAACGACGCGATGAGCGTGGTCGCGCCGTCCCTGTCCGACAAGGACATCGAGGATCTCGCGGCATATTTCGCGGCGATCGAGGTCAGCGTGGGGAAATTGCCCGGGCAGTAGCGGGCGGCGGGTTTGCGCCGAGATGTTTGTCGCGCAATTTCTCGACGTCGTCGTCCCTGCGAAAGCAAGGGACCCATACGCCGTGTCGCCTGCGGTGAAAAAAGCTGTTCGACGGCTTTCGCGCAACAATCGCTTCCTGTGGTTATGGGTCCCTGCTATCGCAGGGACGACGGGTGAGGGTCGCGTTCGTTTTACGGTTTCGAATTTCAAACAACAGCAGCCACAGCTTCGCGATCTCGCCGCGCGTTTCGCGCGAGGTTTGGCCTGCTCGTTCCGCCCTCTTCGAAAAGAGGGCGCAGGGAATGCCGGGCGCCCGATGCGCCCGCTGCCGCGTGTGCAGGGGTAGTGGTAGAGCGCACACGCGTTAGTCAGGTCACACCGGAAACACCCGGCATTCCCCGCGCAATGGTTT
>JBGPSI010000165.1:0-11009 GCA_041490045.1 Bradyrhizobium sp. | reverse complement strand
CCAGCTGAAGCATGGTCCGGAAAAGCGGAACTTTTCCTCGAGGCAAGCGCAACACGCTTGCTCGAAGACATGCCCAAACAACGAGCTGAGAGCGCTGCATGCTGGTGGTGGAAGGGCTGACGTGCCGCTTTGGCACAAAGACCGCGGTGGACAATGCGTCATTCTCGGTTGCACCTGGCAGTTTCATCGGGGTGATCGGCCGCTCCGGCGCCGGCAAGTCGACCTTGCTGCGCATGATCAATCGTCTCGCGGAGCCGACTTCGGGACGAATCCTCTTCGACGGCGTCGATGTCACGGCGCTGCGGGGCCGCGACTTGCGAAAATGGCGCGCCCGTTCGGCCATGGTGTTCCAGCAATTTAACCTGATCGGCCGTCTCGATGTTCTGACCAACGTGCTGATGGGGCGCCTGGCGACGGTTTCCCCGGCGCGGGCGCTATTGAAACTATGGCCCGATACCGACAAGGCGATCGCGCTGGCCGCCCTCGAACAATTCGAGATCGCATCGCTGGCGGTGCAGCGCGCAGACCAGCTTTCCGGCGGTCAGCAGCAGCGCGTCGCCATCGCACGCGCCCTGGTGCAGGAGCCGGACATCATTCTGGCGGACGAGCCGATCGCCTCGCTCGATCCGCACAACACCAAAGTGGTGATGGACGCGCTCCAGCGCATCAACCGGGACTTCGGCATCACAGTGATCTGCAACCTGCATTCGCTCGAACTGGCGCGCGGCTATTGCGGCCGGCTGATCGGCATGGCCGCGGGGCGGGTGGTGTTCGACGGCACGCCGGAACAACTGACGGAGTCGGAGGCGAAGCGTCTCTATGGCCTCGAATCCGATACCAGGAGCAACGTGCCGGCACGGCCGAACGGCATTGACGTCGAGGATCCCTTACTGGGCGTAGCCGCCATCGCGTAACCGTCATTTGAATTCGCGACAATGCTCGGGCGTCGCCCGACAAGAAACTGCCTCACCCCACCCAACAGGAGAAGACCTATGTTGAACCGCCGCCATTTTCTATCCGCCAGCGCGATGGCGCTGGCCTTTACCGCGAGCGCGGCCCACGCCGACGACTGGAAGGCGAAATACAAGGAGCTGACCTTCGCGGTGGTGCCGGCTGAAAACGCCTCGGGCGTCAACGACCGCTACGCCCCCTTCATGACCTATCTCTCGAAGGAACTCGGCGTTCCCGTCAAGCTGCGGATCGCCAACGACTATGCGGCCGTCATCGAGGGCCAGCGCGCCGGCAACATCCAGATCGCCTATTACGGCCCGGCCTCCTACTCGACGGCCTATATGACCGGCGTCAAGACCGAACCATTCGTCACCAGCCGAAACAATGACGGCACGGTCGGCTACTATTCGGTGATCTACGTCAAGGCCGACAGCCCGTACAAGGACATCAAGGATCTCAAGGGCAAGACCATCGGCTTCGTCGATCCGAATTCGACTTCCGGCTACAACGCACCGCGCTTCTTCCTGCACAAGGCCGGCATCGATGCCGACGCCTTCTTCGGCAAATCGATCATCACCGGCAGCCACGAGAACGGCGTGATCGCCCTCGACAAGGGTACGGTGGATTGCGCGGCCGACTGGTGGAACTCCGACACCGATTCCAACCTGACGCGCATGGTCGCGAAGGGAATGGCCAAGAAGGAAGATTTCCGGGTCGTCTTCAAGTCGGGGCTGCTGGCCGGCTCGCCCTATGGCTATCTCTCGGATCTTCCTGCCGACCTCAAGCAGAGCATCGTCAAGGCGTTCATGGAAGCGCCCACCAAGGACAAGGCTGCTTTCGACCGGCTGTCTGACGGCAAGGACAAGGAGTTCGTCGCAGTGACCCACAAGGATTACGAAAACACCGTCGATATGATCCAGTTCGTCAACGACATGCGCAAAAAGCGCTCCTGAACCAAGCCGGGAGCGGCGATCCTTCGCCGCTCCCGTCCTCCTGCTCGACAACACAGAACGTCATGACCTCCAGTATCCTGAGCGTACCGCCGGCGCGCCTGGAGGTGCTGCTCGCCGATTACCAGCGTGAAGTCGCGCGCCGCCGCCGGCTATCGCTGCTGGTGCTCGCGATCCTTGCGATTCTGATCGCCATCGCCGGGCATTTCGGCGAAGTCGATCTCGACAATCTCGTCAAGAACATATCGAACTTCACCAGCTATTTCGGACGGATCGTTCCCAAGCTCACCTATGCGAATTTCGGCGCCGATGTCGCCGACTGGTACTGGAATATCGCCGGCTGGCTGAAGCTCTTGCTCGACACCGTCTTGATCGCCTATCTCGGCACGTTGATCGGCGCCGGGGGCGCGTTCATGTTCGCCTTCTTTGCCGCCGCCAACCTCGCGCCCGGCAATGTGCTGCGATGGAGCATCAAGCGCGTCTTTGAATTCTGCCGCACCGTCCCCGACCTCGTATTCGCGCTGATGTTCGTCAGCGCCTTCGGCCTCGGTCCGCTGGCCGGAATCCTCGCAATCGCTATTCACAGCTTTGGAACGCTCGGAAAGCTCTTCACCGAGGCCATCGAAAACATCGATATGCGGCCGGTCGAGGGCGTCCGTTCTACCGGCAGCCGGTTCGTCGAGATGGTGCGGTTCGGCGCGCTGCCGCAGGTGATGTCCGTCTTCGCGAGCTACAGCCTGTTGCGGTTCGAGATCAATGTACGTTCGGGTTCGGTGGTCGGTATGGTGGGCGCCGGCGGCATCGGTCAGGATCTCTTCGTGGCGATCCGGAAATTCTACTACTCCGACGTCAGCGCCATCCTTTTGATGATCATCGTTTCCGTGGCGATCATCGACCTCGTCACCGAGCGGATCCGGCACCGGCTGTCCGGTCGGGACACGGGCCGATGAGCGCGCGCCGCATCATGCGTGCCAATGACGCAAGCGCGGTGCTTGACCGCCACCGCGGCCTGTTCGACGGCTCGCCGGCCCGGCGCGTCTCCGCGCTTGCCGTACCCTTCGGGATCGCCGGCCTCGCGGCGTTTGCGGTGTGGTGGCTTGCGATTCCCTTCAGCCAGATCGGGCCGGGCCTGGCATCGCTGGGAAAGTTCGTCGCACTGATGTTTCCGCCGTCGAGCGGCGGTCACCTCGACCTCTTGCTCAAGGCGATGGGCGAGACGCTTGCCATTGCCTTCCTGGGAACGCTGATCGCGACCGTCGTGGCGTTTCCGATCGGTTTTCTCGCCGCCAGGAACACCTCGCCCCACGGCGTCCTTCGCTTCGTGATCCGCCGCTGTCTGGATACCATCCGCGGCATCGACGCCCTGATCTGGGCGCTGGTCTTCGTCGGGGTCGTCGGCCTCGGTCCATTCGCGGGAATTCTTGCGATCGCGGTTTCCGATACCGGCGCGCTCGGCAAGCTGTTTTCGGAAGCAATCGAGTCCACCGAGGAGCGCGCGCGGGAATCGGTGCTGGCAAGCGGCGGGACCAGCCTGCTCGCGGTGCGCTTCGGCCTGTTGCCGCAGGTATTACCGATCATCGCGGGGCAGATCCTCTACTTCTTCGAATCCAACGTGCGATCTGCGACCATCATCGGTATCGTGGGCGCCGGCGGCATCGGCCTGCAACTCTCCGAGCAGATCAGGACCTATGATTTCGACCAGGTCGCGTTTGCCGTCATCATGATCCTGGTGACGGTGGCGGTCATCGACTGGATTTCGGGAAAACTGCGTTTCGCCATCATCGGCCGGCGCGCGGTCGTCTGACGCACCATCAGCCGTTCTCCACCAAAAACTCGACCCGCTCGGCGGCAAAGCGCGAGCGCTTGGTGACGAGCGGGGTTCCGTCGGCGTCGACGTCGGTGCTGTCGACCACCAGCACGGGACGCCCCAGCGCGAGGTCGAGCCGCGTCGCATCGGTGGCGTCCACGATCGACGCCGTGACGCGGGTCGAGGCGCGCCGATAGTCACGGATGCCGTAATGCGCCAGCAGCTTTGTCATCGAGCGCATCCGTTCATAGACCCGCGCCGCTTCGGGAAAACGCTCCGCGCCGAGCCAGATGGTGCTGACGCAGATCGGCGTGCGATCGGCCAGTCGCAGCACTTCGATCCGGATCAGCGGCGTGCCGGTCTTTAAAGCAAGCAACCGCCCCAGTTCGCGGCCCGCGAGTTCCCCGGAGGCACCGATCAGCCGGCCGTCCGGTTCGCGGCCGCCGGCGCCGACGATCTCCGAAAACCGCGTGCGGGAGCGCAGGGGATAGGCAATCCTTGCGGCCTCGACATAGGTTCCGCTGCCGCGTTCGGCGCGCACCAGCCCGCGCTCGGCCAGCGTCGCCAGCGCCCGCCGCACCGTGTGGCGGTTGACCCGGTAGGTTTCGGCGATCTCCGTTTCGCCCGGCAGCTTTTCGCCGGCGGCAAAGCTGCCATCGGCAATGCCGCGCTCGATGCCGTCGGCAACTTGCCGCCAAAGCGCCACGCCGGAGGCCGTGTCCTGCATGCTCATGCGAAGCCGGGGAGGGGCATCGGAAAAATCATCCCTTGTCACGAAACAGTCATGGCGCACCGCTATCAAGTTGTCTATTATCATAGACAACTTGAGTCCGGCAAGAACCGAGTTCGGGAAGGCGGAAATGGCGGCAGGCGGCGACGAGGGCAGGCAGGCGCAACGCCAGGCGGCGATGGCGGTGCTGGCGCATTCGAATGCGGCCGACATCGCCGGCCGTCTCGGAGCGATCGCCGTGCCTCCTTACGAGGATCTGCGCGAGCCGGAGAACGGCCTCGTCATGGTGCGCGGCCGGATCGGCGGCGACGGCGCGCCGTTCAATGTCGGCGAGGCCACGGTGTCGCGGGCGGCGGTGCGGCTTGCGACCGGCGAGGTGGGTTTTGGCTACACGCTCGGCCGCGACCGGCAAAAGGCGCGGATGATCGCGCTGTGCGACGCGCTGGTGCAGTCGGATGAATTCGTCGACGCCGTGGAAGCAAAGGTGCTGTCGCCCCTGCGCGCGGCCATCGTCGCCGAACGGGACCGGAAGGCGCGGGAGACCGCGGCGACACGGGTCGATTTCTACACGCTGGTGCGCGGGGAAGGCTGAAGCGATGACGACGATTGCCAAACTTCCCGCTGGCTTCGCCGACAAGGTGCTGTCGGCGCAATCGACATTCCGGTCCGTGATGGATGCGATGGCGCGCCCCGGATCTATTCAGCGGATCGCCGTCGCGACCGGCGCGCCTTCGCCGCTGATGCGCGGCGCGGCGGCGATTGCGTTGACGTTGTTCGACCACGATACGCCGGTCTGGCTCGACGCCGCGATGTCCCGGACCGCTGATGTGACGAAGTGGCTGAAATTCCACGCAGGCGCGCCTGTCATCGCGGATTCCTCGATCTGCAGTTTCGCGCTGATCGGCGATCCCCGCACGCTGCCGGCGCTGGATCGCTTCGCCTTCGGCAGCAACGAATATCCGGACCGTTCGATCACACTGATCCTGCAGATCGGGAGTCTGACCGAGGGCTCGCGCTTCGAGCTGCGCGGCCCCGGCATTGACGGATCTACCGTGCTGCAGGCCAGGATCGAGCCAGCCGACCTGTTCGAGCGGCTCGGCATCAACGCCGCGCTGTTTCCGCGCGGCATCGACGTCGTGCTGGTGGCTGACGATGCCATTGTCGCGATACCGCGCACCACGCGGCTCGCCGCGAAGGGAGACTGAAACATGTATGTCGCCGTCAAGGGAGGCGAGCGCGCTATCGAGAACGCCCATCGGCTGCTGGCGCATGAACGCCGCGGCGATCGCGGCGTCGAAGAGGTGACGCTGGACCAGATCTCCGGACAGCTCTCGCTTGGCGTCGATCGGGTGATGAGCGAGGGCTCGCTGTACGACCGTGAACTCGCCGCGCTCGCGATCAAGCAGGCGCGCGGCGACATGATCGAGGCGATCTTCCTGGTGCGGGCGTTCCGCGCCACCTTGCCGCGGTTCGGCGCCACCGAGCCGGTCGATACCGGCGAGATGGCCGTGCGGCGGCGGATTTCCTCGACTTTCAAGGACATTCCGGGTGGCCAGATTCTGGGCGCCACCTTCGATTACACCCATCGCCTGCTCGACCCGCAGCTCGCCGGGGGCTTCGTGCCGGAATCGCCCGCGATGGCGGACGCTACCGTTGCGGCGATGCCGCGCGTGACCGACATTCTCGGCCGCGACGGCCTGATCGAGCCGTCGCCGCAGGCCGAGGCGCAAGCGCCGATCGGCGACCTCACGCGCGAGCCGCTGAGCTTTCCAGCCGACCGCGACCTGCGGCTGCAAAATCTGGCGCGCGCCGACGAGGGGTTTTTGCTGGCGCTGGGCTATTCGTCGCAGCGCGGCTATGGCCGCAACCATCCCTTTGCCGGCGAAATCCGCTTCGGCGAAGTCGAGGCGGAATTTTTCGCCGAAGAGGTCGGCTTCGCCGTGCCGCTCGGCGCCATCGCGCTGACCGAATGCCAGATGGTCAACCAGTTCAAGGGCTCGGCCACCGAAGCGCCGTGCTTCACCCGCGGCTACGGGCTTGCCTTCGGGCAGAGCGAGCGCAAGACCATGTCGATGGCGCTGGTCGACCGCGCGCTTCGCGCCCGCGAGCTCGGCGAGGAGATTGCAGCACCTGCGCAGGACGAGGAATTCGTGATGTCGCACTCCGACAATGTGCAGGCGACCGGTTTTGTCGAGCATCTCAAGCTGCCGCATTATGTCGACTTCCAGTCCGAACTCGGCCTGTTGCGCAAATTGCGCAGGGAGTTCGAACAGTCCGATAGCCTGCCCGACCTGCAGGAGGCCGCGGAATGAACGCGCCGACGTATAATTTCGCCTATCTCGACGAGCAGACAAAGCGGATGATCCGCCGCGCCATCCTGAAGGCGATCGCGATCCCCGGCTATCAGGTGCCGTTCGCCAGCCGCGAAATGCCGATGCCCTATGGCTGGGGCACCGGCGGCGTGCAGGTGACGGCGGCGATCCTCGGGCCCTCCGATGTACTCAAGGTGATCGACCAGGGCTCCGACGACACCACCAACGCGATCTCGATCCGAAAATTCTTCGCCAAGACCGCCGGTGTCGAAACCACGACCTCGACGGCGGACGCGACCGTGATCCAGACCCGGCACCGGATTCCCGAGGCGCCGCTGCATGCCGGCCAGGTGCTGGTCTATCAGGTGCCGATCCCCGAGCCGCTGCGTTTCCTCGAGCCGCGCGAGACCGAGACGCGCCGCATGCATGCGCTCGCCGAATACGGGCTGATGCATGTCAAGCTCTATGAGGACATCGCGCGCTTCGGCCACATCGCGACCTCCTACGCCTATCCGGTGAAGGTGAACGCCCGCTATGTGATGGACCCGTCGCCGACGCCGAAATTCGACAATCCGAAGATGGACGATTGTCCGGCGCTGCAATTGTTCGGCGCCGGGCGCGAGAAGCGCATCTATGCGATCCCGCCGCACACGTCAGTCAAGTCGCTCGATTTTGAGGATCATCCGTTCACGCGCTACCGCTTCGATGCGCCCTGCGCGCTGTGCGGGGCGGAGGATTCCTATCTCGACGAAATCGTCACCGACGACCAAGGCGGCCGGATGTTCGTCTGCTCCGACACCGATTATTGCGAGACCCGGCAGGCGAAGGGCCATCGTGGCACCGAGAACGCGGCTCCGCACAAGGAGGGCGCGCATGGCTGAATATCAGAACGATCAGCCGCTGCTGGTGGCAGACCGCCTCGGCAAGAACTACGGCCGGCTGACCGCCTGTCGCGACGTGTCCTTTGCGCTCTATCCCGGCGAAGTGCTGGCGATCGTCGGCGAATCCGGTTCGGGCAAGACGACGCTGTTGCAGCTGTTGTCGGCGCAACTGGCGCCGAGCGCAGGAAAAGTTTCGTACCGGATGCGCGACGGCGTCTTGCGCGATCTCGCGGCCCTCGGTGAGGCCGAGCGGCGCTTTCTGTTTCGCACCGACTGGGGCTATGTGCACCAGGATCCGGCGCAGGGACTGCGGATGGCGGTGTCGGCCGGCGCCAATGTCGGCGAGCGGCTGATGGCGGTGGGCTGGAACCACTATGGCCGTATTCGTGACACCGCGTCGTCCTGGCTGGAGCGGGTCGAGATCGATATCGGCCGCATCGACGATGCGCCGCGCGCCTATTCCGGCGGCATGCGGCAGCGGCTGCAGATCGCGCGCAATCTCGTCACCGAGCCGCGGCTGGTGTTCATGGACGAGCCGACCGGCGGCCTCGACGTCTCGGTGCAGGCGCGTCTGCTGGATCTCCTGCGCAACCTGGTCAGCGAACTCGGTCTGGCCGCAATCGTGGTCACCCACGATCTCGCGGTGGCGCGGCTGTTGTCGCACCGGGTGATGGTGATGAAAAGCGGCAGCGTCATCGAGACCGGGCTGACCGATCAGGTTCTCGACGACCCGCGCGAGCCCTATACCCAATTGCTTGTTTCGTCGATTTTGCCGGCATGAGTTGAACCAAATGACCGCGATGATCGAGATCGAAAACGCCGAAAAGACCTTCGTCATGCATTTGCAGGGCGGGGTGGAACTGCCGGTCGTGCGCGGCGTGTCGTTTCAGGTCGAGCGAGGGGAATGCGTGGTGCTGTCCGGTCCGTCCGGCGCCGGCAAATCCTCGATCCTGAAAATGATCTTCGGCAACTACCGCTGCGACGGCGGCCGGATCGGCATTCGTCACGAGGGCGATGTGATCGACCTCGCCACGGCCGAGCCGCGGCAGGTGCTGAGCGTGCGGCGCGCCACCATCGGATATGTCAGCCAGTTCCTGCGCGCGGTGCCGCGGGTTGCCACCATCGATGTCGTCGCCGAGCCGCTGATCGCGGGCGGGGTGGCGCGGGCGGAGGCGCGCGAGCGGGCAGGGGCGCTGCTGCGCCGTCTCAATATTCCCGAGCGGCTGTGGGCATTGCCGCCCTCGACCTTTTCCGGCGGCGAGCAGCAGCGCGTCAACATCGCGCGCGGTTTTATCTCGGACCTGCCGATCCTGCTACTCGACGAGCCGACCGCCTCGCTCGATGCCGCCAATCGGACTGTCGTGGTAGAGTTGATCGGCGAAAAGAAACGCGCCGGCGTCGCGATGGTGGCAATCGTCCATGATGACGAGATCCGCCATCTGATCGCCGACCGGATTGTTGACGTGACATCGTTTGCCGCAGCGGCATAGGGAAGTGTTTGAGATGACTTCGACTGGGAACGAAACCGTGCTTGGCAATGCCAGGATCGTTCTGGCTGATCGCGTGATCGAGCGCGGCTGGATCGCTTTGGCGGATGGCCGCATTGCCGAATTCGGCGAAGGCAAAGCGCCTGCCGCGGCGGAGGATGCCGGCGGCGACCTGATCATGCCCGGCCTGATCGAACTGCACACCGATCACCTCGAAGCCCATTACGTGCCGCGCCCAAAAGTGTTCTGGGATCCGATCGCCGCCGTGGTCTCCTATGACGGCCAGCTGGCGACCTCGGGCATCACCACCGTGCTGGATTCGCTGCGGGTCTGGCGCGAGGACGGTGCCGAGGACGTCGACGGCCGGGCAGGGGTGCTGGCCGAAGCGATCGCATCGGCGCGCGACGCCAACTTGCTGCGCGCCGACCACTTCCTGCATCTGCGCTGCGAAATTCCGATGCCAAGCGTGGTCGAGGAGGCCAGGGAGCTGGTCGGGCGTCCGGACGTGCGGCTGATGTCGCTGATGGACCACACCCCGGGGCAACGCCAGTTCCGCGACGAAGGCAAGCTGCGCGATTATTACCGCGGCAAGGGCGCCGGCATGACCGACGCCGAGCTCGACGTGCTGTTCGAACGGCGCTTTGCCTATCAGAAGGCCTATGCCGCCACCAATATGCGCGAGATCGTGGCGCTGGCGCATCAATACGAGATTCCGCTCGCCAGCCATGACGACACGACGGATGAGAACGTCACCGATGCGGTTCGCGATCGGGTTTCGGTGGCGGAGTTTCCGACCACCATCGAGGCCGCGCGCGGCCTGCACCAGGCCGGCATCGGCATCCTGATGGGGGCGCCGAACGTGGTGCGCGGCGGTTCGCATTCCGGCAACATCGCCGCCGTCGATCTCGCCCGCGAGGGCCTGTTGGATATCCTGTCGTCCGACTACATTCCCTCGAGCCTCTTGATGGCGGCGCTGCAATTGCCGCAGCGCGTGCCCGACATCGATCTGGCCTCCGCCATCCGTACCGTCACCCGGACGCCCGCCGAAGCGGTGGGTCTTGCCGACCGCGGCGAGATCGCGGCCGGCAAGCGCGCCGATCTGATCCGCGTCCATGTCGCGCGCGATTGTCCCGTGGTGCGCAGCGTCTGGCGCGAGGGACACCGCGTGGCGTGAGCGAAACCCCCGCCATAACGGATGTCAGTCCCGCTGCGGCCGGCCCGGGCCGGCTCGTGCTGGTGGTCGGTCCGAGCGGCGCCGGCAAGGATACGCTGATCGGCCTCGCGCGTGCGGCCTCTGACGGCGACGGCAATATCGTTTTTCCCCGGCGGGTGGTGACGCGGGAAGCCACGGCCTTCGAAGACAACGCACAGGTGAGTTTCGAAACCTTCCGGCAGGCGCGCGACAATGGCGCGTTCGCCGTGCATTGGGAGGCGCATGGCCATGGCTACGCCTTGCCGCGCGCGATCGATGACGAACTCCGCGCTGGCCGCACGGTGGTCGCCAACGTATCGCGCACGGTAATCGAGGCGATGCGCCGCACCTATGTCGATGTGGTGGTGGTTTCGATCACGGCGCCGGCCGAGATCCTCGGCCAGCGTCTGGCGGCCCGGGCGCGCGGCAGCGATGGAGAGATCGCGGACCGGCTCGGCCGCGCCGTCGACGGTGCAGCGGCCGTACCCGATGTGACGATCCATAATATCGGCAGCGCCGAAACTCACGCGCAGGAGCTGCTGCGGATCATCAGGGGCGGTTGATACGCCCAAAGGACATATTGGGAGAACGGCAATGCCGATCATTGCGACGATCGAACAGCTCGAGGCGATTTACGGCCGGCCGGGCGAGACCTCCACCATCAAGGTCGCGAACCGCATCACCCCGCTATATCGCGTG
>JBGPSI010000164.1:0-11200 GCA_041490045.1 Bradyrhizobium sp. | reverse complement strand
GCACGGTGGCATTCATCGAGCTGCTTGCGCTCGGCGCCAGCATCATCATCCGCATCCAGATGTTGTTGCCTGCGGCCGCGGCGAGCCGGGTCGAGGTTGCAATCACATTGCCCGGCCCCCGCGGTCCCTTGGCGACGACGGTGTCGATGCCGGTGGCGGGCGCGGCATTGCGCGAGGCTGACGGGCGAACGCTGCGCGGGATCGGTGCGCTGGCGGCGACGACGTTGGCGCGGTCGACCGGCGAGGAGGCCGCCGGCGCGTAGGCCAGCGCCTGCAGGGCGGAAACGCTCGCGGTCGGTTGCGGATCGGCGGCGGCCAGCGCCTTGCGGGCGCTGATGGCGGCGACCTGCGCCGGGGTGGCCTGTTTCGGCGTCGTCGCGGCGTCGCCCCAGAAGCCGCGGGCGTTGATGATGTCAGCCGGCGTCTGCGGCTTTGCCTCGGCGGTTTGGGTCGGCGGCTTGGCCTTTGCCGTTTCCTTGGCTGTCTCTTTGGCAGTCTGCACCATCTGCGCGTCGGCCGAAGCCAGCTGGAAGGCCGCGGCGATTTGCGGCTTGGCGCGGGGCACCGGCATGGCGTCCGTGGATTTGGCGGCAACGGCCGTCAGGTTCGCCGGAGCAGGTTTTTCTTCGACCGCAGCGCCGGCGCCTTCGTCCTCATCGTCGCTGGACTTGCTCTTGAACAGGGCCGCGAACAGGTTCGGTTGGGTCTTGGTCAGGGCCGCATCGCCATTGTCGCGCTTCTCGATCTCGGCGCGGGCGAGCTCATAGCCCTTCAGCGGGACGCCGTCGGCGGGGATGTGCACGGTGCGGCCGTCAGGGAAGACGCGGGCCAGCTGGTCATGCGTCATGCGCGGCCAGTGCCGGATGCTGCCGACATCGAGATGCACAAAGGGCGATCCCGAAGTCGGATAAAAGCCGACGCCGCCGCGCTGCAGGCGCAGCCCGGCAAAGCGGATCTGCTCGAGCGGCACGTCGGGAATGTACATGTCCATGGCGTGGCCGAGCATATGCTGGCTGAAGCGCGCCACGCCGGAGGAACGGCGGCGGAGCATGGCGTTGGTGGCGGGGGAGCGATAGGCGGAAATGATCTGGATCGGCTTCTTGCCGTCGACGTCGCGGTAGACTTCCCAGAGGATGTCGAACAGATGCCGGTCCATCACGGTCTGGTCTTGGCTGCGCCAGTCGCGGAGAAAGTGATTGAGTTCTTTCAGCGCCGCTTCATCGTAGCGGCCGTCGCGCTTGAACGTGACGGTGAGATCTTCGCCGGAATGGGTGTGGTGGAACGACAGCGTGCGGGTTTCGTTCAGCGCGGCCGCGTCATGTACCGACCCCGCTCCCAAGAGGAGCAACACCGAAGCGACGCCGAGATGATACCCGGCCTTCGTCAGTGAAAGGGCGTTGAAGTGGCGCGCGCGACCAGACAGCAAGAATGAGCCCACCCAGAGGACGACCGATCAATGAACTCTTCCACTACCCCGTGTGGCGGAAGAGGGTTAACGCAGTCTTAACACTGGGTGGGTTAATCGAGCTTCAATCCCACCCCCCAAATCGGTCTTAACCTAACCCGTCGAGTGTGGCGAAAAAGCGCCCTGGTTAAATTCCGGTGGACAATGGTTAATGCAAACGGCCCCGCCGTGAGGGCGAGGCCGTTGATTTCACTCTGGAATTCAGTCCAGCCCGCCGCGAGACCAGTGAACGATCAGCGGGTGAAAAGTCGCCGCTGCGGCTGGTGACGGCCGATCGGCGCCGGCGGGGGTGTCGGCGGCCCGCCGAACAGCCGTTCGAAGAACGAGGGCCCGGAAGAAAAGCCGGACGAGGTGTTGTCGCTGGCGAAGCTGACGCCAGCCGGCAGATTGCCGACCGGACGCGAATAGCTCGGCTGCGAATGGGCAACGACGTTTTCCAGGTCCTTGCCGCGCGCGTTCTTCAGGAGCGCGATCATGGTGGCGTCGCGGCCGTAGACGTCACGGCGGAACTGCAGCTTGCCGCCGTCGTCCACGAACGCCGTCTGGTAGGTGATGTTGACCGGGATTGGCGTCGGGAATTTCAGGTCGATCTCGCTCGAGCCATACATGCTGCGGATTTTCTCCGGCGTGTAGTGCGCGTTCGGCTCCGTGATGTTGAGTAGCGTCGCGGCGTACTGATCCGGATTCTGCACCCGCATGCAGCCATGGCTGAAGGCGCGCTCATCCCTGGAGAACAGGTTCTTGTCGGGCGTGTCGTGCTGATAGACTAGGAACTTGTTCGGGAAATTGAAACGGATGCGGCCGAGCGCATTGGCATCGCCGGGCGGCTGGGAGATGTGGATCGAGCCGTCGCGGGCACGTTCGAGCTTCAGGCCCATGCGCTGCAGCACGGTCGGATCCTGCTGAAGCGCCGGCAGATATTCGTTGTAGATGATCGACGGCGGCACATTCCAGGTCGGATTGACCGTGATGAACTTCATCGTCTCGGTCAGAAGCGGCGTCGCATGAATGCCGGGCTGGCCGGTGACCACCTTCGTGGTCCAGACCTGGGCGCCGTGCTGCATCACCTTGAGCGTGTAATCCGGGATATTGAGGATGACATAGGCGTCGCCGATCGCGGCCGCGCCGAGGTCGCGCGGCAGCCAGCGCCAGCGCTCCATGTTGACGATCACGGTGTCGATCTGCTTGTCGCGTTTCGGGCTGTTGATGGCCTTGACGGTCCGCTCGTCCAGCACGCCGGTCGGCTTGAGGTCGGCGCCTTCCTGGAACTTGCGAACGGCCTCGGCGACCTTGGCGTCGTAATGGGTGTCGTCGGCGTTTTCGGCAATGCCGAGCTTGGCGCGCAGTTGTGGCACGCGGGAATCTTCCATCGCGACCGCGGGCTGCTTCTTGCCGCGCGCCGGGATGAATTTCAGCGCCGGTCCTTCTTCGATTTGGACGACCGGTCCGTCGCCCTGGCCGCGCAGCTGCGCGAGCTTCGCCTTCAATTCGCGATAGAGCTTCTGCGGCGGGTTGTAGCTGTCGAGTGCCGCCGAGGCGTCCTTGGCGAGGGTCACATTGGTCAGCACTTCAGTGGGATCGACCGGGTGTTCCGGATACTGGATGTCGCCCGAGACCTGCGAATAGTGCATCCGGCCGCTCTGCGCCTGACGCGCATAGTCCATCATGCTGGCGGTCAGTTTCAGATCGGCTTCCGCCAGCGCATCGGGATTGGAGGCGGCGGCAAAATCCGGCACCGGATAATCGGCGGGATTGAGACCATCGGAGGCGGCGTCCTTCAGCCGCGCGACGACGCCCTTGCCGGTCGTGGTCAGCGCGCCGCCCTGCGTCCATAGCGGGACGAAGTCGCGCGCGGTGTAGAATTTCTCGATCGCGGTCCGCTCGGCCTTGCGGTCGAAATAGCGCGCGGACTTGCTACCCAGCAGGTCCTTGAGCTTGTCGGCGACCGGCTGATCCGCGGCCGGGACGCTGCTCGCGGCCTTGACCGGCTCGGCCGCGGGTGTCGCGGCGGCGGGAGGCGGCGCGACGGTGGTGGTCGCCGTATCCTTCTTGGCCGTATCGGCCTTGCTGGGGTCGGTGGCCGGAGCGATGGCGACGTCGGATGGCTTTGTGTCGGACGGTTTGGCCTCGGGCGCCTTCTCCGCTGCCTTCGGTGCATCAGCCTTGGCGGCGTCGGCCGCCGGCGCAACGCTGTCCAGCTTGAAATCGTTGATGGTCGGGGGCGGAACGTTGGCGGGTTCCGGACGCGGGATCGCTGCATCGATCGCAAGTTCGGCAGCGCTGTTGCGTGCCGGATCGGCCTGCGCCATAGCCGAGGTCGCGGACACCGTGAGGAAGGTGGCGGCCACGGCCATCAGCACACGGTCAAATCCGGTGCGCTTGTTCAGACAGTCTCGCATCATCACACCCCTTGGGCGAAACTGCCCGTGCATGGAACAGTTCTTGGTTTCGTCCGTACAGCTTCGCTAAAGCGCCGGCCTCACTTTGAAACATCATCCAGTCAACGTTTGCAGTCGACGTTTGGTTCTTCTGGTTCTTCCCTGAATGCGTTCAAAATCTCTCTCGGTGGCACGCCTGCACGCTACGATTCATACGCAGACGATACACGTGCCTCTGTCATGCAGCCAGCGCCACGCAGGGCAGCTCACGACAAACTGACTTCAAAGGACCCGCTTTGCAACGGATTGCGCGCTTTTGCCACGCGCTTTTGCTTTTGTCTGTCACCGCAGCGCAACGGTTCAAGGGTTCCGGCAAGGGCGCGGGCAAAGGCTCTGGAATGGCCATGCCTGGAGCCCTTTCGTCTCTGACACCGTAGCGCCATGATCAACCTCCGGTTGCTAGCGTGCGTCCTCCGCACCGCCGGCCGTTGAATCGGCGGCAGCGGCCTCGTCGAGCTTGCGGTAGAGCGTCGACCGCCCGATTTTCAATCGGCGCGCGACCTCGGACATCTGTCCGCGATAGTGCGAGATCGCGAACCGGATGATCTCGCCCTCCAGCTCTTCGAGCGGTCGCATTTCGCCGGCATTGGTCAGCATCGCCAGGGTCCCCGCCGAGGGTAGCGGCGCGATAGGTATTTCGTTACCGGAGACCATGGCGGGCAGGGTCGAATGAAACGCCGCCGGCGCAACCACCAGCGGCTCGCCATGGGCCTCCGGCATGGTTTGCGATTGCGCGGCGGCCAGCGGAAAATCCAATAGCCCGAGCTGGTCGCTCTCGCTCATGACGACGGCGCGATAGACCGCGTTCTCGAGCTGGCGGATATTGCCGGGCCATTCCAGCTGCGATAGGTGCGCCATCGCCTCGCCGCTGATGCCGGTGACGTGGCGGCTTTCCTCGGCGCAGAACCGCGCCAGAAAATGCCGCAGCAGATGCGGGATATCTTCCCGGCGCATCCGCAAGGGCGGGATCGTCAACGGCAACACGTGCAGGCGATAGAACAGGTCTTCGCGAAATTGTCCGTTCTTGACGCGGTCGAGCAATTTCCGGTTGGTCGCGGAGACGATGCGGACGTCGACCTTGACCGGCTTGCGCCCGCCGACCGCTTCCACCGCGCCCTCCTGCAGCGCGCGCAACAGTTTCACTTGCGCCGCGAGCGGCAATTCCGAGACCTCGTCGAGAAACAGCGTGCCGCCGGAGGCTTCGACGAACTTGCCGGTGTGGCGTTCGGTGGCGCCGGTGAAGGCGCCTTTCTCGTGGCCGAACAGGATCGATTCCACGAGGTTGTCGGGGATCGCGCCGCAATTGACCGCGACAAACGGTTTGGCCTTTCGCTCGCCCGAGCCATGGATGGCGCGGGCGAATAATTCCTTGCCGACGCCGGATTCGCCCTCGATCAGCACCGGAATGGTGGAGCCGGCCGCCTTCTGCGCGGTGCGCAGCACGCCGGCCATGGTTTCGCTGCGGGTGATGATGTCGGCGAAGGTCAGGCGGCCTTCACGGCTGTGGCGGATGCGCTGCAACTCGCCCTTCAGCGCGTGGGCGTTGAGTGCGTTGCGCAGCGACACCTGCAGCCGCTCGACGCCGACCGGCTTGACCACGAAATCCTGGGCGCCGGCGCGCATCGCGGACACCACATTGTCGATGCCGCCGTGGGCGGTCTGGACGATCACGGGAATGTTGAGGCCGGCTTCGCGGATTTTGGCCAGCACGCCCATGCCGTCGAGACCCGGCATCACCAGATCCAACACGATAGCGTCGATGACGGGCGCGTCCGGGGCGGTCAGGGTGGCGATCGCCGCGTCGCCGGATTCGACGACGATGGCCTCATAGCCGCATTTCTGCACCATGTTTTCGACCAGGCGGCGTGCGACCGCGTCGTCGTCGACAATCAAAATGCTGGCAGCCATGGCTTTCCCCGCGCGCTACAACTATCTGTCTCGAATCGGGGCACTCTCGCCGATGCCGATTAACGCACTCTTAAATGTTATCGTCCCGCCCTCGCTTCGCACGCGCAGCCTTAATGATTGAAAACAGGTTACGAACAAGATGACCTCGCGCTCCACATCCGCCCTCCGCAAGCCGGCCGCTCAACGCAAGGCGGCGCCCAAGAAATCCGCGACGAAATCCGCGGCCAAAACCAAGAACAGGGCCGCCAAGCTTCCGGAATGGAACCTGGCCGATCTCTATTCCGGTATCGGCGCGCCGGAAGTCACGCACGACCTGGAGAAGATGGATGTCGATTGCGTCGCGTTTGAGACCGACCACAAAGGCAAGCTCGCCGAACGGACGGCGGAGGAGGGCGGCGGCGCCTGGCTCGCCGAAGCGGTGCGGCGCTACGAGGCGATCGACGATCTCGCCGGCCGTCTCGGCTCCTATGCCGGGCTGGTTCACGCCGGCGACAGCGTCGACCCCGCGATCTCCAAATTCTACGGCGACGTCTCCGAGCGGCTGACCAATGCGTCGCTGCACCTGTTGTTCTTCGCGCTCGAACTCAACCGGATCGACGATGCCGTGATCGAACGCGCGATGCAGACGCCGGCGCTGGCGCATTATCGCCCGTGGATCGAGGATCTGCGCAAGGAAAAGCCGTACCAGCTCGAGGATCGCGTCGAGCAGCTGTTTCACGAGAAATCCCAGAGCGGCTATGCCGCCTGGAATCGGTTGTTCGACCAGACCATCTCGGGCCTGCGTTTCAAGGTCGGGGCCAAGGAACTCGCGATCGAGCCGACGCTGAGCCTCTTGCAGGATCGCGAAGGCGCAAGACGCAAGGCGGCGGGGCAGGCGCTGGCGAAAACCTTCAAGGCCAACGAACGGACCTTTGCGCTCATCACCAACACGCTCGCCAAGGACAAGGAGATTTCCGACCGCTGGCGCGGCTTCCAGGATGTCGCGGACTCGCGCCATCTCAACAACCGCGTCGAGCGCGAAGTCGTCGATGCACTGGTGAGTTCGGTTCGCGCCGCCTATCCGCGGCTCTCGCATCGCTACTATCAGCTCAAGGCCGGCTGGTTCAAAAAGAAGAAGCTCGCGCATTGGGACCGCAACGCACCGCTGCCGTTCGCAGCCACTGGCAGCATCGGCTGGCCCGAGGCGAAGAACATGGTGCTGACGGCCTATCGCGGATTCTCGCCGGAGATGGCCAGCATCGCCGAGCGCTTCTTCGACGATCGCTGGATCGATGCGCCGGTGCGTCCCGGCAAGGCGCCCGGCGCGTTCTCGCATCCCACCACGCCGTCGGCGCACCCGTATGTGCTGATGAACTACCAGGGCAAGCCGCGCGACGTGATGACGCTCGCCCATGAACTCGGCCACGGCGTGCATCAGGTGCTGGCGGCGAAGAACGGCGCGCTGATGGCGCCGACGCCGCTGACCCTGGCCGAGACCGCCAGCGTGTTCGGCGAGATGCTGACCTTCAAGCGGCTGCTGGCGGAGACCAAAAGCACCAAACAGCGCCAGGCGCTGCTCGCCGGCAAGGTCGAAGACATGATCAACACCGTGGTGCGGCAGATCGCATTCTATACGTTCGAGCGCGCGGTTCATACCGAGCGCAAGAACGGCGAACTGACCGCCGAGCGGCTCGGCGAACTCTGGCTCAGCGTGCAGGGCGAGAGTTTAGGTCCCGCGATCGACATCCGTCCGGGCTATGAGAATTTCTGGATGTACATCCCGCACTTCATCCATTCGCCGTTCTACGTCTATGCCTATGCGTTCGGCGATTGCCTGGTGAATTCGCTCTATGCGGTCTACGAAAATGCCGCCGAGGGGTTTGCCGAGCGTTACCTCGCCATGCTCGCAGCCGGTGGCACCAAGCATTATTCCGAACTGCTCGCGCCGTTCGGGCTGGATGCGAAAGACCCCACCTTCTGGGACCGTGGGTTGTCGGTCATCGCGGGTATGATCGACGAACTGGAGGCAATGGGCTGAGCGGCCGGGTGGGATGTAAAACATCTGTTGAACAAAACTCGGAAGCCCATTATACATTCTGTATAACGGAGCTTTGCCATGAACGACATGCCTCGTAAGACGGTTGAAGTCGACTTCATTCAGATCAAGAAGATCGGCAATTCACTCGGCCTCATCCTGTCGAAAGACATTCTTTCCCGGCTCAAGCTGAAGGAAGGCGACAAGCTACATATCGTCGAGCAAACAGAGCGGGGCATAAAGCTTTCGCCATATGATCCGAAGCATGCGAAGGCGATGGAAATCGCCCGGCGTTCGTTCAGCACCTATGCGGATACGTACAAGGCTCTCGCAAAATGAGCGAGCCGATCTGGTTGGATGTGGAGATCCTGATTGATCTCCACGCCGAGCAGCTTGCGCTGTTCGGAGGACCGGACGGCATCCGTGACCAGGGCATGCTGGAATCAGCACTGGGTCGTCCCATCAACAAATTCAGCTATGGCGAAACGGACCTCGCTGCCCTAGCTGCGGCGTATGCCTTCGGCATCGCCCGCAACCATCCCTTTGTCGACGGCAATAACGGGGCTGCCTTCGGCGCGCTCATCGTATTTCTCGGTCTCAACGATATCGATTTCATCGTAGCGCCCGAAAGTGCCACCGCCATTATTCTCGCCCTTGCCGTTGGGGAGGTGGACGAGGAGGGCCTGACCCGCTGGATCCGGGACAATTGGCCGGCGGAGGCCCGCTAGTCGCTCGCAAACGCAGTTCGTGAACAAAAGGCCCGGCGCCGTTGCTCTCCGGGGTGGATTGCGGTAATTCCACGGCAACAGATCAAGCAATAACCGGAGACACCGATGGCAGAGCATAACGAAGTGGCCTACACGACCGCTGACGGCAACGATTATCCGGCGCACGAGCAGACCTATGAAGGCTTCATCATGCTGGTGAAATACGGCTCCGCCGCCGTCATCTTCATCGTCGCCATGATGGCGATCTTCCTGACCTGATCGTCGCGGCGATCGCGCCGCCGCCCGGCGGCGCGAAGAAATTGCTCCGGTCGCAAAACCGGTATCTATCTCTCCAGAATAAGCGCTAGTTTGCCCGCGCGCGTTGCGCGCCGCCGGAGGCCTTATGAAGATTGCCGTCGCCAAGGAAATCGATCCCTCCGAGCCGCGGGTCGCCGCATCGCCCGATACCGTGAAGAAATTCAAGGCGCTTGGCGTCGATATCGCCGTCGAGCCCGGCGCCGGCATCAAGTCGGGCCTGCCGGATTCGGAATTCACCGCGGTCGGCGCCACCGTCAGCGCCGATGCGGTCAAGGACGCCGACATCGTCATCAAGGTGAAGCGGCCCGAGGCGTCCGAGCTTGGCAAGTACAAGCGCGGCGCGCTGGTCATCGCCATCATGGATCCCTATGGCAATGACGCCGCGCTGAAGACGATGGCGGATTCGGGCATCTCGGCGTTCGCGATGGAGCTGATGCCGCGCATCACCCGCGCGCAGGTGATGGACGTTCTGTCGAGCCAGGCCAATCTCGCCGGCTACCGCGCGGTGATCGAGGCGGCGGAAGCCTTCGGCCGCGCCTTTCCGATGATGATGACCGCGGCCGGCACCATCCCGGCGGCGAAAGTGTTCGTGATGGGCGTCGGCGTCGCCGGCCTGCAAGCGATCGCGACCGCGCGGCGGCTGGGTGCCGTCGTCACCGCGACCGACGTGCGGCCTGCGACCAAGGAGCAGGTCGAGAGCCTGGGCGCCAAATTCCTCGCGGTCGAGGACGAGGAATTCAAGAACGCCCAGACCGCCGGCGGCTACGCCAAGGAAATGTCGAAGGAATATCAGGCCAAGCAGGCCGCGCTCACCGCCGAACATGTCAAGAAGCAGGACATCGTGATCACGACGGCGCTGATCCCGGGCCGGCCGGCGCCGAAGCTCGTCAGCGCCGAGATGGTCAAATCGATGAAGCCGGGATCGGTGCTGGTAGATCTCGCCGTCGAGCGCGGCGGTAATGTCGAAGGCGCAAAGCCCGGCGAAGTCGTCGATCTCGATGGCATCAAGATCGTCGGCTACACCAATGTCGCCGGCCGCGTCGCGGCTTCGGCCTCGGGGCTTTATGCGCGCAACCTGTTTTCGTTCATCGAAACCCTGATCGACAAGCCGAACAAGGCGCTGGCGGTGAACTGGGACGACGAACTGGTCAAGGCCACCGCGCTGACCAAGGACGGCGCCGTCATTCATCCGAACTTCCAGCCGAAGAGCTAAGGAGAGCCGCCATGGAACATATCGCGCAGGCCGTCGATCCCTTCGTGTTCCGGCTGTCGATTTTCGTGCTCGCCGTGTTCGTCGGCTATTTCGTGGTTTGGTCGGTGACGCCGGCGCTGCATACGCCGCTGATGTCGGTGACCAACGCGATTTCCTCGGTCATCGTGGTCGGCGCGCTGCTCGCGGTCGGCGTCGGACTGGTTTCAAGCGGCAGCGGCTGGGCGCGCGGCTTCGGCTTTGTCGCGCTGATCTTCGCCTGCGTGAATATCTTCGGCGGCTTCCTGGTCACCCAGCGCATGCTCGCGATGTACAAGAAGAAAGCCAAGTGAGCGGCGTGCACCTCGTGGTGACGAAGACAATGGGGGCCTTGAGATGAACGCCAATCTGTCTGCAATTCTGTATCTGGTGGCGGGTGTTCTGTTCATCCTGTCGCTGCGCGGGCTGTCGAGTCCCGCATCAAGCCGCCGTGGCAATTTCCTCGGCATGGCCGGCATGGCGATCGCCATCGGCACCACGCTCGCAAACCACCCGCCGACGGACGCCATCGCTTGGTTCCTGGTCGTGCTTGGTGTCGCCATCGGCGGCGGCATCGGCGCCGTCGTTGCCCGCCGGGTGCCGATGACCTCGATGCCGGAACTGGTCGCCGCCTTCCACTCGCTGGTCGGCATGGCCGCGGTGCTGGTCGCCGCCGGCGCGTTCTACGCGCCCGAGGCATTCGACATCGGCACGCCGGGGCACATCCATTCCCAGAGTCTGGTCGAGATGTCGCTCGGCGTCGCCATCGGCGCGCTGACCTTCACCGGCTCGGTGATTGCGTTTCTGAAGCTTTCCGCCCGGATGAGCGGCGCGCCGATCATCCTGCCGGCGCGCCACCTCATCAACATCGTCCTCGCGCTCGCGTTGGTGTTCTTTATCGTCCATATGGTGATCTCCGTCAGCGCGCTCGACTTCTGGCTGATAGTGATCATCGCGCTCGCGCTCGGCGTACTCATGATCATCCCGATCGGCGGCGCCGACATGCCGGTCGTGATCTCGATGCTGAACTCCTATTCCGGCTGGGCCGCCGCCGGTATCGGCTTCACGCTCGGCAATTCGGCTCTGATCATCACCGGCGCGCTGGTAGGCTCGAGCGGCGCG
>JBGPSI010000163.1:0-11254 GCA_041490045.1 Bradyrhizobium sp. | reverse complement strand
GGTTTTAGGCCGTCCGCCACCACCGGGATCATGCCGTAGCGCGATTTTTCCAGCAGGCGCGGATCGATATTGGCCATCATGGCGGGCGCCGCGTCGGTCCCGGCTCCAGCTTTGCCCGGGGCGTCTCCGATACCGATCGGAACGTCGTGGCGCGCGCCGCTGGAGCCGTCGATGATGGTGACGGTCTTCTGCTCGCCCGGCGCGTCGTGTTTGGCCTCGGATTTGGCGCCGTGCTCGGCCGCGGCCGGAGCTGCGGCGGCCTGTTTTTCGTCAGTCGGTTTCGGCCGACCGATCGCGACGCGGGCGATCGGCTCCCCGCCGAGCGGATTGTCGTTGAAGAGGGCGAAGCCCAGAAAGGCAACCAGGAACAGGCCCAGCAGCACCGCAAGCAGCTGCATTCCGGTAAATGGCAGCCGATAGCGGCGTCTCCGGCGCGGTGTCGTCTGCCCAAGCGGCGTGCTCAGATCGTCGGCCGTCTCTGCCATGGCCCTTTCCCGAATCAACCGGGCGACAATACCACGGCGGGGCAAGGCCGAGGCAGATCCGCGACCACCCGGAAGGCGCCCGAAGCCGTCTTTGGGGCGAGTTCCGCGAGGCCCATCCAGCAAAAGGGCGGCCCGAGGGCCGCCCTTTGCGCAAAAGCAGGTGAGCTCAGCCGCAACCGGATCAGTTGGCCGCCTTGTTGGCGGGCTTGTCGGTCGCGGTCTTGTCGGCGGTCGTCGGCGCCGACGCGTTGACCTTGATGCCGTGCAGGAGATCGTCCGCCATCTTCAGCGCCTTGTCGTCCTTGGCATCCGGCGGCACGTAGGATTGCGAACCGGTCTTTTCGTCCCCGTCGTTCTTCAAGTGCCCGCGCAGCGAGGCTTCGCCCTTGGTGTCGGTGCGCGCCTTCAACTCGTCCGGCACGTCCTGCACCACCTCGATATCGGGAACGATGCCCTTGGCCTGGATCGACTTGCCCGATGGCGTGAAGTAGCGCGCGGTGGTCAGACGCAGCGCGCCGTTGCCGCTGCCGAGCGGGATGATGGTCTGCACCGAACCCTTGCCGAACGAACGCGTGCCGACCAGCGTCGCACGCTTGTGGTCCTGCAGCGCGCCGGCGACGATTTCGGAAGCCGACGCCGAGCCGCCATTGATCAGAACGATCACCGGCTTGCCCTTGGTCAGGTCGCCCGGATGCGCGGTGCGGCGCTGGGTTTCCTCGGCGTTGCGGCCCCGGGTGGAGACGATCTCGCCGCGCTCGAGGAAGCTGTCGGAAACGGTGACCGCCTCTTCCAGCAGGCCGCCGGGATTGTTCCTGAGGTCGATGACGAAGCCCTTCAGCTTGTCGCCGATCTGGTTCTGCAGGTTGGCGACTTCCTTTTTCAGGCCCTCGGTGGTCTGCTCGTTGAAGGTGGTGATGCGGATATAGCCGATGTCGTCGGCCTCCACATGCGCGCGCACCGAGCGGACGCGAATGTTGTCGCGCACCAGCGTGACGTCGATCGGGTTGTCCTGGCCCTTGCGGACGATCTTCAGCTTGATCTTGGTGTTGACCGGCCCGCGCATTTTTTCGACGGCCTGGTTGAGGGTGAGGCCCTGCACGGCTTCGTCGTCGAGATTGGTGATGATGTCGTTGGCCATGATGCCGGCCTTGGATGCCGGCGTGTCGTCGATCGGCGAGACCACCTTGATCAGGCCGTCTTCCATCGTCACCTCGATGCCCAGGCCGCCGAATTCGCCGCGGGTCTGCACCTGCATGTCGCGGAAGCTCTTGGCGTCCATGTAGCTCGAATGCGGATCGAGACCGGACAGCATGCCGCTGATGGCGGATTCGACCAGCTTGGAGTCGTCGGGTTTCTCGACATAGTCGCTGCGGACCCGCTCGAACACATCGCCGAACAGATTGAGCTGGCGATAGGTGTCCGAGGTCGCGGCGCGCGCGCTCGATCCCATCAGCATGGAGCGAGGCTGGGTCACGAACAGCGTCAGTGCCGCGCCGGTAGCGGCGCTAAGGAGAATTACTGAAGTCTTGCGCATCATCCGCGAACCTTTTCGCCTTCATTTGCGGCCCACCATGGGCCTGGATCGATTGGAGTGCCGTCCTTACGGAACTCGACATAGAGCACGGGCTGGCTCGCATTGGCCGCGAGAATAGATGCGACCTGGGACGTTGTCCCCATGATCGCGACCGGCTCCCCCGTAAGTACAAACTGGCCGATGTTAACCGAAATGCGCTCCATCCCGGCGATCAACACATGATACCCGCCACCGGCGTTGAGGATCAAGAGTTGTCCGTAGCTGCGGAAGGGACCGGCGTAAACAACCCAGCCGTCACACGGTGTTGTGACCTGGGCTCCCGGCCGGGTTGCCAAAGAAATGCCTTTTTCGACGCCACCCGCGCCATCGGAACCGCCGAAATCGCGAATCTTGACGCCATTAACCGGCAACGCGAATAAACCCTTGGCGGAGGCAAAGGCAATGGCCGGGCTCAGCCGGGCGGGGTCCTTCAGCGCCCCCAGATTCGGCTTGCCGTTGAGCGTGGCGGGGGCCCCCTGGAGGCTTGCGGTTTGCGCCGCCTTCGCGGCGCTCCTTACATCCAGCTCCATCTTGGCGATCAGGCCCTGGAGGTTGTCGACCTGCCTGGACAGCGCGATGGCGCGCGCGCCTTCGGCCTCCATGTCCTTTTCGATCGAACTCTGCTGGCGCTGCCGCTCCTCGACAAGGGCGGCGAGCCGGATCTGGTCGTCCCTGAGATTGTCGCGGTCCGCCGCAAGCCGGTCCCGCTCGGTGGCGATGGTCTTGCGAACCGTTACCAGCTCGGTGAGGTCGCCGGTCAGTTTCTCGGCGCGGGCGCGCAGTTCGGGCACCACCGAGCCGAGCAGCATGGCGGTGCGAAGCGACGTCAGCGCGTCTTCCGGCCTGACCAGCAAGGCCGGCGGCGTGCGCCGTCCCGCGCGTTGCAGGGCGGCCAGCACCTCGACCATCTCGGAACGGCGCGAATCGAGCGAATTGCGGATTTGCTGCTCGCGGGAATCCAGCGGGCGCAGCCGCGCTTCGGCATCGCCGATCCTGGTCTCAACGCCGCGCACCTGCGCCGCGATGTCGATCAGCTGCTGGTTGAACTTGCTGCGATCCTGGCCGACCGCCGCGATTTCGGATTTGAGCTTTTCCTGTGCCTCGGCCGCGCTCTTTTGCTGGGCGCGCGCGGCTTCCAGCTCCTGCTCGCGCTGCTTGATGGCGTCGGGTGAAGCGGGGCTCGTCTGGGGTGCCGGAGCCACGACCTGCGCGGCCGCGGGCGCCAGGCTGAGGCCTGCAAGGCCCGCGGACAACAAGGCCATTGAAAGCGGAATACGAATGGAAGCGGGCCAGTCACGGCCGGTGGTGTCAGGGTAGGAGTGAATGATCCGCGTTGGCTGCATCGAAGTTGGTCGGTGCTCTCTAAAACGCTTGCGGCTGGCGCGGCTTAGGCGCGGTGATAAGGATGCCCGGCCAAAATGGTCGTGGCCCGATAAATCTGTTCCAGAAGCATGACGCGAACCATTTGATGCGGCCAGGTCGCAGAGCCGAACGCCATTCTCAACCTCGCATTGCGCCGCAAATCGGGCGAAAGTCCGTCCGCGCCGCCGATTGCAAAAATAGTGTTGGCAACCTGTTCATCCCGCCAGCGGCCAAGATGGCGGGCAAAAGCCGTGCTGTCGATATTGTCGCCGCGCTCGTCCAGCGCCACCAGCACGGATCTTTGCGGGATTGCGGCCGAAATCGCCGCGGCTTCCTCGGTCATCCGGGTTGCGGCGTCGCGCGCGCGGCTTTCGGGAATTTCATGGATATCGAGGCCGCGAAAGCCGAGCTTGCGGCCGATGTCGTCGAATCGCTCGCGGTAACGCTCGGACAGTTCCCGTTCCGGGCCTTGTTTCAGCCGGCCGATCGAAATGACGACGAGACGCATCGAGGCATTTTCCGGCAAAGCATGCCCTCGGACTTGATCCGGGGGTGGAAACCGGTTTGCCGCGGAAAAATGCGCCAAATCGATAACTCGCGCGCTCTAGCGCGCGCGGCGACGCTAGCACGCGCTAGAGCCGATTCGCATCGGCTCGTACGTCAGATCGCCTTCGCCGCCGTCGGGCCCTGCGTCCACAATCTCTCGAGATTGTAGAACTCGCGCACCTCGGGTCTGAATACGTGCACAATCACGTCGCCGGAATCGATCAGTACCCAGTCGCAGTTGGGCAAGCCCTCGATGTGGAGGTTCTTGATTCCGGTTTCCTTCAGGGCTTTCGCCACATTTTCCGCGATCGCGCCGACGTGCCGGTTGGCTCGGCCCGAGGTGACGACCATGTAGTCGGAATATGCAGATTTGCCGCGAAGGTCGATGGTGACCGTTTCTTCCGCTTTCATATCGTCGAGGCGGGAGAGGATCATATTCAGCGTCTTGTCGGCGTCGGGTTGCGCCTTCAAGGCCGCAGCTTTTGTCGATGTTTTACGCGTGGTTCTGGGAGCCGTCTTCTTTGAAACCGTGGGTAAAACAGACTTGGACAATACAGATGTGGCCAGGGACCATTCCTTTCACTGTATCGCGGGCCCCGAATCTCGGAGCCCACGGGCTATACTACGCATGTGGGGTTAACGGTTTCAATATTCCAGTGAAGCACCCCCGTCACTTTGTCTTCCAGCTGCCGTCCGGGTTCCGCAGGCCGGTCGACGACAAATTGAGTTTCATGCCGGTGAGAAACACCCAGGCCGGCGCGCGGAGGTCGGCGAGCCTGCCGGCCTGATTTTCAGGCAGCCGATAACGCGCCAGCGCTTGCGCGGCAGGCGCGGCAAGTGCGCGAAAACTTTGTGGCGGACGGTCGATCACCGCGATCGGCACTTCGGACGCGATGCGCCGCCAGTTTTGCCAGCGATGAAATTGCGCGAGATTGTCAGCGCCCATGATCCAGACCAGGCGCAGCCCGGAAACGCGGCGGCGCAGATAAGTTATGGTGTCGACAGTGTATCGGGTTCCGATGACGGATTCGAGACAGCTGATGTCGATGCGCGGATCGTGGGCCATCTTGCGCGCGGCCTCAGTGCGCTGTTCGAGATCGCGCAAGGCGCCGTGCTCCTTGAGCGGATTGCCCGGTGTCACCAGCCACCACACCCGGTCCAGCTTCAGCCGCTTGATCGCAAACAGGCTGATGGCGCGATGCGCCTCGTGCGGCGGATTGAACGAGCCGCCGAGCAGCCCGATGCGCATACCGTTGCTGTGGACCGGGATGGCCTGAACGACAGGCGGGGACGCGACTGAAGCTGACTTCAAATGAGCCACCGCGGGCGCGATGTTTTCTTGTTTGACGATGCTTCGGCGTTCACGGCCGCGTCTGCCCGGTGCCGTGGACGCGGTATTTGAAACTGGTCAGTTGCTCGGCGCCGACCGGGCCGCGGGCGTGGAATTTCCCGGTGGCGATGCCGATTTCCGCGCCGAAGCCGAATTCGCCGCCGTCGGCGAACTGGGTCGACGCGTTATGCAGCACGATCGCCGAATCGACCTCGCCGAGAAAGCGGCGGGCGGTGGCCTCGTCCTCGGTCACGATCGCGTCGGTGTGGTGCGAACCGTGGTTGTGAATATGCGCGATCGCCTCGTCGACGCCGTCGACGACTTTGGCGGCGATGATCGCGTCCTCATATTCGGTATCCCAATCTTCGTCGGTCGCCGGCTTCACCCGCGAGTCGGTCTTCTGCACGGCGTCGTCGCCGCGCACTTCGCAGCCGGCGTCGATCAGCATCTCGACCAGCGGCTTCAGCGTCGTGGCCGCGCCGGCGCGATCGACCAGCAAGGTTTCGGCCGCGCCGCAGACGCCGGGACGGCGCATCTTGGCGTTCAGCACGATCGACTTCGCCATGTCGAGATTGGCGGCATGATCGACATACACGTGGTTGACGCCTTCCAGATGCGCGAACACAGGCACGCGCGCTTCGGCTTCCACGCGGGCGACGAGGCTCTTGCCGCCGCGCGGCACGATCACGTCGACGCCGCCGTTCAATCCGGTCAGCAACAGGCCCACCGCGGCTCGGTCGCGGGTCGGCACCAGCGTGATCGAGGCCTCGAGCAGACCGGCCTCGCGCAGGCCCTGCACCAGGCAATCGTGAATCGCGCGGCAGGAGCGGAAAGAGTCGGAGCCACCGCGCAGGATCACGGCGTTGCCGGATTTCAGGCAGAGCACGCCGGCGTCGGCGGCGACGTTGGGGCGGCTTTCGAAGATCACCGCGACGACGCCGAGCGGCACCCGCACCCGCTCGATCACCATGCCGTTCGGGCGCTGCCAGCTTTCGGTCACGACGCCGACCGGATCGGGAATTTCGCGCACGGTCGCGATGCCGTCGGCCATCGCATCGATGCGCGCCTGCGTCAGCGCCAGCCGGTCGATGAAGGCGGCGCTCGCGCCGGTGGCGCGCACTTCCGCGACGTCCTCGGCGTTGGCGGCGAGGATCGCGGCCGCATGAGCGCGGATGGCGCGCTCCATCGCCCCTAGCGCCTCATTCTTCTGATCGGGGGAGGCAAGCGCCAGCACCCGCGCGGCGGCGCGCGCGCGAGCGGCAAGCTCGGCCATGAGGTCCGGCAAATCGGCGTTGCCGTCGATGGCTTTCAGCGGCGCGGACATGTCTGTTCCAACCCTGGTTAAGGCGATGTCCTAGCACGGAAATCGCCGTTTTGCGAACTGCGGCGGGGGCATGGCTGGCGGGCGGGGCCGCCTTTTCGCCGCGCCCGGGCCACTCGGCCAATGGCCTAGTTCCGGGAATAAGCCCCGCTCGGCCCGACGACGAGATCGTCGCGGTGGATCATTTCGGCGCGTCCGCTGACGCCCAGAATGGTCATTACGTCGCCCGACGAGCGGCCCTTGATCTTCTCGGCATCGTCAGCGTCATAGGCGACGAGGCCGCGGCCGATTTCATGGGTGTCGGGACCGCGCACCACCACCGCATCGCCGCGCGCGAACTGCCCGTCGACCCGGATCACGCCTGCCGGCAACAGGCTCTTGCCCGCGCGCAGCGCGCTCACGGCGCCGGCGTCGATGGTCAGCGTGCCCTTCGGCTCCAGCGAGCCCGCGATCCAGCGTTTGCGCGCGGTGACGGGGTTGGCCGGCGTCAGAAACCAGGTGCAGCGGCCGCCATCGGCGATCGCCTGCAGCGGGTGCTCGATCTTGCCGGAGGCGATCAGCATATGGGTGCCGGCGGTGGTCGCGATCTTCGCCGCCTCGATCTTGGTGCGCATGCCGCCGCGCGACAATTCGGATTCCGCCGCCCCCGCCATCGCCTCGATCTCGGAGGTGACGCTATCGACGACCGGAATCAGTTTCGCATTCGGATTGCTGCCCGGCGGCGCCGTGTAGAGGCCGTCGATATCCGACAGCAGGATCAGCAGGTCCGCGCTCGCCATGGTGGCGACGCGGGCGGCAAGGCGGTCATTGTCGCCATACCGGATCTCGTTGGTGGCGACCGTGTCGTTCTCGTTGATGACGGGCACCGCGCGCCATTCCAGCAGCTTGGCAATGGTCGAACGCGCGTTGAGATAGCGGCGGCGCTCCTCGGTGTCCTGCAGCGTCACCAGGATCTGTCCGGCGCCGATGCCGTGATGGTCCAGGACTTCCGACCAGGTCCGCGCCAGCGCGATTTGCCCCACCGCCGCCGCAGCCTGGCTCTCCTCGAGTTTGAGGGCTCCACGCGGCAGTTTCAGGCGGCTGCGGCCAAGCGCAATCGATCCCGACGACACGATCAGGACTTCGCGCCCTTCGCCGTGCAGTTTGGCGAGATCAGCGGCCAGCGCCGCAAGCCACGCCCCGCGCACCTCGCCCGCGTCGGAATCGACCAGCAGCGAGGAGCCGACCTTGACGACGATGCGGCGGAATTTTTTTAAGGTGGGACGGGCCATGGTGCTGTCGGAAGGTGCGGCGTTTCGTAGGAGCAATACGCGCCACCTCCATGATTTGGAAGTGGCGCCGAAAGACGAACGAGCAGGTCGGCTCAGCCCATCACGAAGGCGTTGAGCTTGTTGCCATCGGGATCGCGGAAATAGGCGGCGTAGAACTTCTCGTTGCGCTGGCCGGGAGGGCCTTCGCAGGAGCCGCCGAGCGACAGAGCGAGCTTGTAGACGCGATCGACCTGGGCCTTGTCATTGGCCCCGAACGCGGCCATCACGCCGTTGCCGACCGTCATCGGCTTGCCGTCGTACGGGAGCGCGACGCCGAAGCCGGCACCACCGCCCGGTCCGCCCCAGGCGATGAGGCGGTCATTGGCCATGAAACGGCCCATGCCCATTTCGCCGCAAATCTTGTCGTAGAACTCGCCGGCCTTCTTGAGATCATTGGTGCCCACGGTGACGTAACCGATCATGATTGTCCTCCCTGAGATATCTACGGGTGGCGGAGTTTCGCAGCCGGAAGAAAACAGCGCAAGCCGGCCTCTATCGTTTGTCTTGACACGTTTGTTTGACGCAAAATGGTGTCCGGTTAACTCGAAAATGCAATGAAGAAGTCAGCCTTGCGGTGTCGTCGAGGGCGCCCACGGCTCGGCCTGCGCCACGCCCTTGGCCTTGGCGGACACCGGGGCTTCGCCGATGACCGCGACCAGCGCACGCAGCGCCTCTTTCACGCCCTCGCCCGTGACGCCCGACATCAACAGCGGCGTCTTCTTGGCGGCGCGCTTCAGCCGGTCCTTCTGCTTCTTCACTTCGTCCGCCGTCACGGCGTCGATCTTGTTCAGCGCCACGATCTCGATCTTGTCGGCGAGATGGCCTTCATAGGCATCGAGCTCGGTCCGCACCGTCTTGTAGGCCTTGCCCGCATGTTCGCAGGTGGCGTCCACCAGATGCAAAAGGACGCGGCAGCGCTCGACATGGCCGAGAAAGCGGTCGCCGAGGCCTGCGCCTTCATGCGCGCCTTCGATCAGGCCCGGGATATCCGCCAGCACGAATTCGCGGCCGTCGGAATTCACCACGCCGAGCTGCGGATGCAGCGTGGTGAAGGGATAGTCGGCGATCTTCGGCTTTGCCGCGCTGACCTTGGAGAGGAACGTCGACTTGCCGGCATTGGGCAGGCCGACCAGGCCCGCATCCGCGATCAGTTTCAGCCGCAGCCAGATCCAGCGCTCCTCGCCCTCTTGTCCGGGATTGGCATTGCGCGGCGCGCGGTTGGTCGAGGTCTTGAAATGCGCGTTGCCGAAGCCGCCATTGCCGCCTTCGGCCAGCACGAATTTTTCCCCGAGCGTGGTGAAGTCGTGGATCAGCGTTTCACGGTCCTCGTCGAACACCTGCGTGCCCACGGGCACCTTGAGCACGATCGGCTTGCCGTTGGCGCCATGGCGGTCCTTGCCCATGCCATTGGTGCCCTTCTGGGCCTTGAAGTGCTGCTGGTAGCGATAGTCGATCAGCGTGTTCAGCCCGTCGACCACTTCGATGATGACGTCGCCGCCGCGTCCGCCATTGCCGCCGGACGGACCGCCAAACTCGATATACTTCTCGCGGCGGAACGCCACGCAGCCGTTGCCGCCGTCGCCGGAGCGGATATAGACCTTGGCTTCATCGAGGAATTTCATGGCTCATAGGTAGGGCAGGGACGCCGATGCGGCAACCTCTTAGCTTGGTAAATATCCGCGAAAGTTCAGTATTTTAGGGCTTTTGCGAGGCTCAAACCACGATCCCGCCGACGTGCTGCAAGGTTAAGGCAGCCAGGAAACCCGCAAGACGCGTTTCGCCTAAGCGCCCACTTGCCGGCGGCGAATGAGAAATTTCTGCATCCCCTCCAGCACCAGTTCGCGGCGCTGGTTGAACACGGTCGAGCGCAGCGTCACCACGCCGGTCGTCCGCCCGGGCTGAAGCTCCGTCACTTCGAGTGTCGGATAGATGGTGTCGTCGGCGTAGACCGGTTTGAGAAACCGGCTCGACTGTTCGAGGAAGCCGACCAGCGATTCCTCCACGATATAGGGAAACAGCCCGGCTCCTGGCGCGGTGTGGACCAGCGTCTGGAAACCATGGGCGAGCAGGTTCGGCATGCCGCGGGCGCGGCAATATTCGACGTCATAATGCACCGGATGGGTATCGCCGCTCGCGGTCTGAAACGCGGCGAACACCGCCGACGTCATGGTGCGGCTCGGGATCACGAAGCGCTCGCCGAGCGCAAAATCCTCGAACCAGCGTTGCTCGGGCACCATGCGGTGGCTTGCGGGATCGAACTCGGTCATGGCGGGGTTCTCGTGGAAACTCAGGTGATCTATCGGTACCGCAGAGGTTCTGCCGCGGCAATCATCGCTTGGCCGTCATTCCGGGGCAGCCCGCAGGGCTGAACCCGGAATCCCGAGATTCCGGGTTCGCGCTTCGCGCGCCCCGGAATGACGCTGGAGAGAATTTCTGCAAACTGATAAGCGACCCTCAGCCGCCAATCGCAGAAAGCTTCATGAGCATCCTCGCAAAAATCGCCACCGCCGCCGAAGAGCGTTCCGCGCGCCTCGCCGGCATCGGGCTGATGCTGCTGTCGATCTTCATGTTCTCGTTCGGGGATGCGCTGGGAAAGTTCATGGTCGCGACCTATTCGGTCGGACAATTATTGTGGCTGCGTGCCTGCGCGGCGCTGATCGTGCTGCTGCCGATGATCTGGCGGCACCGCGGGGAGTTTGCGCGCCTGGAACGTCCCTGGCTGCAATTGCTTCGGGTGATGCTCTCGACAGTGGAAGTCGCGGCGTTCTTTCTGGCGACCGTCTATCTGCCGCTCGCCGACGTCGTCACCTATTACCTGGCGTGTCCGATTTTCGTCACGGCGCTGTCGGCGATCGTGCTGCGCGAGCATGTCGGCTGGCGGCGCTGGAGCGCGGTGCTGATCGGATTTTGCGGCGTCCTGATCGCGCTGCGTCCGTCGGCGCAAACGGTCAGCTGGCCGGCGATGATCGCACTCGGCGGCAGCATGTCGTTTGCGGTCCTGATGCTGATCACGCGCTCGTTGCGGGCAACGCCGGATATCGTGCTGGCGTCGTCGCAATTCATGGGCACCTTCGCGCTCGGCGCGCTGATGTCGCCGTTCGGCTGGGTCACGCCCGGCGTCGGAAGCCTCGGCCTGTTTGCCGCGGCGGGCTGCATTTCGGTGTGCGCGCTGCTGTGCGTCAACCGTTCGCTGAAGCTCGCGCCCGCCAGCGTGGTGGTGCCGTATCAATATTCGATGATCGTCTGGGCGGTGATGTTCGGATATTTTGTCTTCGGCGACGTGCCGCAGCCCGCGACAATCGCGGGCGCGGCCATCATCATCGCCGC
>JBGPSI010000162.1:0-11254 GCA_041490045.1 Bradyrhizobium sp. | reverse complement strand
TTGAAGATCTGCTCATGCATCGGCGACAGCGTGCAGGCCGGATCGGTGTTGCCGGCATCGCCGGTCAGCGCAAAAGCCTGGCAGCGGCAGCCGCCGAAATCGACTTCCCTGAACTCGCAGCTCTTGCACGGCTCCTTCATCCAGCCGGTGCCGCGATAACGGTTGAAGGCCTCCGAATTCTGCCAGATCCAGGCGATCGAATGATTTGATCGCACGGATTCAAATTCGAGGCCGGTGATGCTCTCGGCGGCGTGGCAGGGCAGGATCTTTCCAGCCGGCGAGATATTGAAAAACTGCCGGCCCCAGCCGCCCATGCATTTCTTCGGCCGCAACGCGTAGTAATCCGGCACCACATAGTCGATGGCGAGGGTGCCTTTGAGCCGCTCGCGCGCTTCCTCGACGAGGCGGGTGGTTTCCTCGAGCTGGGCGAGCGTCGGCATCAGCGCGGCGCGGTTCTTCAGCGCCCAGCCGTAATACTGCACATTGGCGACTTCCAGCCGGTCGGCGTCGAGATCGACCGCCATCTGGATGATGTCGGGCAGCTGGAACAGGTTTTGCCGGTGCATCACCGCGTTGACCGTCAGCGGCAGGTCCAGCTCGCGCGTCCATTTTGCCACTTCGATTTTCCTGGCGTGGGCGCCCTTGAAGCCGGCGACGCGGTCGGCCACGACAGGCTCGTTGCCCTGAAAACTGATCTGCACGTGAGATAGCCCGGCATCGGCGAGCGCTGCGAGTTTTTCGCGGGTCACCAGCACGGCCGAGGTGATCAGATTGGAATACAGCCCGACATCGCTGGCCTGCTGAACCAGTTCGACCAGGTCCTTGCGAGCGGTCGGCTCGCCGCCGGAGAAGTGGATCTGCAGCACGCCGATTTCGGCGAGCTCCGAGAGCACCTTCTTCCATTCCTCGGTCGTAAGCTCAGCTCCGCCGCGATCGAGCTCGACCGGGTTGGAGCAATAGGGGCATTGCAGCGGGCAGCGATGCGTCAGTTCGGCGAGTACCGCGAGCGGAATGCCGAACGTCTCGGCCGTCGAGCCGCGGTTCTCCAGCACCGCGAGCCCGTCGGCGGGATCGCTGGCCACAACATGGGCATCTGTCAGCGTCGGGCTCATGAGGTCTTCTCGCGCGCTTCGGTCAGAAATCCCTTGTCGGCAAGGTCCTGCAGCATGGCAATGACGTCGGTTGCGATCGCGCCGCGCTCGGCGGCATATTTTTCGGCGAGCTGATCCACCATCTGCCCGACGCTGCGGACGCCATCGCACAGCTGCAGCACTTCCACGGCGATCTCGTCCGGCGCCAGCACCCGCTCCGGCGCCAGGATCACCCAGACCTGTCGGGTCTCATCGAATTTCAGCTTGGCATGCCGCGGCAGCACCGGCCGGCTGGTCTCGCTGACGCTGATGTTGCGGTTGGCCATGCGGCGCCTCTGCTCTAACTTTCCTTGGGCGCGAACGCGCCCGGCGGAATGTGGCCCTCGACATAGGCATGATACAGCGCGTCGAGCTGAACCCATAGCACATTGGTCTTGAACAACAGCGCGTTGCAGACCGCCTCGCGTTCCGCCGGTGTCCTGGCGTGGGCCTTGACGTATTCAAGCGCGAAGTTGGCATCGCGCGGCGCCTGGGTCAGCCGCCGTTTGAAATAGCTCATGATGTCGGGATTGACGAAGTCGTAATGTGCCAGCATTCCCGAGATGCGTTCCTCATGTATGCTCGGCGCGAACAGTTCGGTCAGCGAGGAGGCGATCGCTTCCAGCGGGCTCCTGTCGCGGACGAAATGCACATAGGCCTCCACCGCAAAGCGCGTCGCGGGCAGTATGCCTTCGGTGGATTCCACATAGGCGCTGTCGAGGCCGAGACCCTCGGTCAGCTTCAGCCAGCGTTCGATGCCGCCTTCGGCGCCGACATCGCCGTCATGGTCTTCGATCCGGTGCCGCCATTCCAGCCTTGTGGCGCGGTCGCGGAAGCGCGAGATCACCACCGCGTCCTTGATCGGGATCGTGCTCTGGTAATAATAGCGGTTCAGCGCCCAGGCCTGCACCTGGCCCTTGTTGAGCCTGCCGCCGTGCAAGAGCCGGTGAAACGGATGCAGATTATGGTAGCGCACCGCCCCGATGTGGCGGAGTGCTGCTTCGAGTTCTTCGGCGCTGTTCAAAGGGGCGCTGTTGCCGCGGGAAAAGGCAGTCATGCCGTCCGGTTTCATCGCGTTCTGGGTCTTGACGTCCTGGGTCCTGGCGTTCTGGGTTATCGCGTTCACAGCGTGATCTCCGTTCCATCGGCGGGGATTTGCCATCCCGCCCGCTCGGCCATCTTGCGCTCCGCGGAATCGTGCAGCAGCGCCGGATTGGAATTGTTGATATGCAGAAATATCTTCTTGCCGATATCGAGGCCGGCCAGGCTTCCGATGGCGCCGTCATCGCCGGACATGGCGATGTGTCCCATGCTTTGCCCGGTCTTGGTGCCGAGGCCGGCTGATATCATCTCGTCGTCGCGCCACACCGTGCCGTCGAAGAAGACCAGAGGCGCGCCGGCAAGGCGGGCCTTGAGATCATCGGTGACGGTGGCGCAGGCCGCCAGAAAGTAAAAATATTTGCCGGTCGCCTTGTCGCGGATCCGCAGCCCGAGCGTGTCGCCGGCGCCATCGCTGCCGCCGGGGTGAACCTTGCCCTCCAGGTACCAGGCGCTCTTGCCGGGAACCTCGAACGGCACGATCTCGATGCCGGACGGCGCGCCGTCGGGCAGGGCCGGCTCGAACGCCGTGTCGAGCCCGATCGCCTGGCGCCGCACGTTCTTCTCGCTCAGCACATTGAAAATGCTGTTCGCCTTGAGGATCGCGAGCACCTTCTCATGCGCATAGATCGTGAACGGCCAGCCTTCGCGCATCGACAACAGGCCCGCGACCGCATCGATTTCGCCATTGGTCAGGATCACGCCCGCGACCGGACTATGGCGGAGCTTCCCGGCCCTGGGGTGAAGCTGCGGCGTCGCGATCAGTTGCTGGCGCAGATCGGGAGAGGCGTTGATCAGGAACCAGTGCTCGGCGTCCGCGCTGACCGCGATCGAGGCTTGCGTGCTCCGCAGCTCCGGATGTTCGCTCCGCGCTTTCCGGCAAACCGCACATCCGCAATTCCATTGCGGAACGCCACCACCTGCCGCGGCGCCCAGGACGACGACGCGAAGCATGATCCGTCTCTCCTGGAGATTGATTTCAAAGAGATTGATTTCAAAGCTTCGGGTACTCGAAAAGCTTTGAAGGCGGACGCAGGCATGAACCACGTTCCTCAGTCAGGAACGGGTCATGCCTGGAGGTCCACCTGAGTCGAAACGTGAAGTCGCAGCCGCTTACTTGCGGGCGGCGCACGCATACATATTGATTTCCATGCCAACCGGCACTTCGACGATTTTCGGGGTCTTCCAGGCCATTTTGGCTCTCCTTGCTAGACCGGACGCATTCCGCCCTCGGGAGATAAACTAATCGGGAATGAAAAGTTCGCCAGTGAAATCTTCGCCATAAAACCTAAGGTTTTGATGGTGCGATGCAAAAGAATTCACGGGATTGTGCGGCGGCGTGTCAAACCAAAGCCCGATCAACGGGTTCATAGTCGTTTGCAACAATCCGCAAGCCTGTTCGGGCTCGACCTCACCCGGCGAATTCCGGATAATTCCATATAAAGAACCTGTGAGCAGCCGCCGGTTCCCGAACGGGAAGCCCCAACCCAAGTGGACGAGACCCATGCCGCGCTATTTCTTCAACACCCGCATCGAGGATGAATTGATCTCCGATCCCGAAGGCGAGGACCTGCGCGATCCCGATCGCGCATGGGAAGTGGCCCGCGCCATGATCCGCGAATTGCTGAAGAGCGAAGGCGCGGACGGCGGTCTGTTGAACGCGGTGCTGGAAGTGACCGACGACACCGGCGAGATCGTGCTGGAGTTTCCGTTTACCGAGGCGATCCTCGACTTCTCCGACATTCCCGTTACGAAACACTGACGGCGTTATTTCGTCATTCCGGGGCGCGCGAAGCGCGAACCCGGAATCTCGCAAGACAAACTCGGGATTCCGGGTTCATCGCTGAGCGATGCCCCGGAATGACGAGTGCGTATGCTCGACAACCATTGCGGCATAACGCTACAAGCGGGCGTTCAATGGAGTGAGCAATGCAGGATCTCTGGCGTCTGTCGGCCGCTGATATCGCGGGTCTCGTCAAATCGAAAAAGGTTTCGGCGAAAGAGGCGGCATTCGCCGCGCTGGCGCGTCTCGACGCGGTCAATCCCGCGATCAACGCCGTGGTCGATCACCGGCCGCAGGATGTGCTGGCGGAGGCCGCGGCAATCGATGCGGCGATCAAGCGGGGTGAGGAGCTGGGTCCGCTGGCGGGCGTGCCGGTCACTGTCAAGGTCAATATCGATCAGGAGGGGTTCGCCACCACCAACGGCCTCAAGCTGCAGCGCGAGGTGATCGCGCAGAGCAACAGCCCGGTCATCGACAATCTGCGCAGGGCGGGCGCCGTGATCCTCGGGCGCACCAACTGTCCGGCATTTTCCTATCGCTGGTTCACCACCAATCTGGTCCATGGCGACACCAAAAATCCGCGCGACCCCGGCATCACCCCGGGCGGCTCGTCCGGCGGGGCGGGGGCGGCGGTCGCCGCCGGCATCGGTCATATCGCCCATGGCACGGATATCGCCGGCTCGATCCGCTATCCCGCCTATGCCTGCGGCGTTCACGGCCTGCGGCCGACGGTCGGCCGCATCGCGGCCTTCAATGCGGCGCTGCCCGAACGCACCATCGGGCCGCAGATCTCGGCGGTCTCAGGACCCTTGGCGCGCACCATCGGCGATCTCAGGATCGCGCTGGCCGCGATGTCGGGCAAGGACGTGCGCGACCCCTGGTGGGTGCCGGCGCCGCTGGAAGGACCGGCCATGCCCAAGCGGGCGGCGCTGTGTCTGCAGCCGGACGGTCTTGAGACCTTTGCCGAAGTGAAGGCAGCGATCATCGATGCGGGCAAGCGCCTGGAGCGCGCCGGATGGGTGGTGGAAGAAATCGAAACCACGCCGCCGCTGCGCGAGGCCGCCGACCTCCAGACAAAACTGTGGCTCGGCGACGGCTATGAGGCGCAGCTCGCCGCCGCCGAGCGCGAAGGCGATCCCGGCGCGCTCGCCTGCCTGCGCGGCAACCGGTCAAAAGTGTTTCCATTCGACGCGGACGCGTTCTCGAAGGCGCTGACGCGGCGGGCGACCTTGACGCGCGAATGGCTGCAGTTCTTCGAGAGCTATCCGGTGCTGCTGATGCCGGTATCCGGCGAACTGCCGTTCCCCGACGGCCTCGACATGCGCGACGAGGCTTCATTCGCGCGGGTATGGCAGGCGCAGCTCACGCAGATCGCCATTCCCTTCATGGGGCTGCCTGCGCTAACGGTCTCCACCGGCCTGGTCGGGAAGGTGCCCGTCGGCGTTCAGATCGTCTCCGGCCGCTACCGCGAGGATCTCTGTCTGATGGCGGGCGAGGCGATCGAAGCCGGCGGAACGCCGCCTGCGCCGATCGATCCCGTCAGCTAGCACCGATGGTCTGAAAGGGCACGATGACCGGCATTTACGATTTCACCGCAACGTCGCTGGCCGGCGAGGACGTGCCGCTGAAGCGGTTCGAGGGTCGGGTGCTCCTGATCGTCAACACCGCGAGCGCCTGCGGGTTCACGCCGCAATACCGGGGTCTGGAGGCCTTGCAAAAGGAGCTTGGTCCGCGCGGCTTTTCGGTGCTGGGGTTTCCCTGCAACCAGTTCGGCAAACAGGAACCGGGCGACGCCAAACAGATCGAGCAGTTCTGCGATAGCAATTATGCCGTCACCTTTCCGATGTTCGCCAAGATCGACGTCAATGGCGGCCATGCGCATCCGCTCTATCGGTATTTGAAAAGCGAGAAATCCGGGCTATTGGGCTCGTCGATCAAATGGAATTTCACCAAATTCCTAGTCGACCGTTCGGGCCAGGTGGTGGCGCGGCATGCGCCGACCACAACCCCGCAATCCCTGAAAAAGGAAATAGAGGCCCTGCTGTGAACGAGAACAACGACGCCATGACCGATCAAACGACCGATCAACTGCCTGACCGTCTCTCGACCGATCCGAAGAGCCCCTACTATAACGAGGCGGTACTGGCGCGCGACGTCGGCATTCGCTTCAAGGGCGTGGAGAAGACCAACGTCGAGGAGTATTGCGTCAGCGAGGGCTGGGTGCGCGTCACCGCAGGGAACGCCAAGGACCGCTACGGCAATCCCCTGACGATCAAGGTCCACGGGCCGGTTGAACCGTATTTTCGCGACAAGGGCACGACCTGAATACCCTCGTCATTGCGAGGAGCGTAGCGACGAAGCAATCCATTCTTTCCGCTTGTGATGCCGCAATGGATTGCTTCGCGGAGTTTACCATCGGGCGCGCGTTCGCGCGACCCGGTGGCTCGCAATGACGGCGTAGATAGTTCCTGCCATCCTGGGAAAGCCAAAACCATGTCCGTACGCATCGTCGACGTCCGCGAAGTGACAAAACCGATCTCCTCGCCCATCCGCAACGCCTATATCGATTTCACGAAGATGACGACGAGCCTGGTCGCCGTCGTCACCGACGTGATGCGCGACGGCAAGCCGGTGGTCGGCTACGGCTTCAATTCCAACGGCCGCTACGGGCAAGGCGGCCTGATCCGCGAGCGTTTTGCGCCGCGCCTGATGGAGGCCGATCCGAAAGCCCTGCTCGATGAAGCCGGCGACAATCTGGATCCGGACAAGGTCTGGGCGACGTTGATGTCGAACGAAAAGCCGGGCGGCCATGGCGAGCGCTCGGTCGCGGTCGGCACCATCGACATGGCGGTGTGGGACGCGGTGGCGAAGATCGCGCGCAAGCCGCTGTTCCGCCTGCTCGCGGAGCGACATGGCCTTAAAGCCAATCCGCGCGTGTTCGTCTATGCCGCCGGCGGCTATTATTATCCGGGCAAGGGCCTGTCGATGCTGCGCGGCGAGATGCGCGGCTATCTCGATCGCGGCTACAACGTCGTCAAGATGAAGATCGGCGGCGCGCCCATCCAGGAAGACCGCATGCGCATCGAGGCCGTGCTCGAGGAGATCGGCAAGGAGGCGCAACTCGCTGTCGACGCCAACGGCCGCTTCGATCTGGAAACGGGCATCGCCTACGCCAGGATGCTGCGGGAGTATCCGCTGTTCTGGTACGAGGAGGTCGGCGATCCCCTCGATTTCCAGCTCCAGGCCGCGCTCGCGGAATTTTATCCCGGGCCGATGGCGACCGGTGAAAACTTGTTCAGCCACCGGGACGCGCGCAACCTGTTGCGCTACGGCGGCATGCGGCCCGATCGCGACTGGCTGCAATTCGATTGTGCGCTGTCCTATGGGCTGTGCGAATACCAGCGCACGTTGGAAGTGCTGAAAACGCTCGGCTGGTCGGCAAGCCGCTGCATCCCCCATGGCGGCCACCAGATGTCACTGAACATCGCCGCCGGGCTCGGTCTCGGCGGCAATGAAAGCTATCCCGACCTGTTCCAGCCCTATGGCGGTTTCCCCGATGGCGTCCGCGTCGAGAACGGCCACATCACCATGCCGGATCTGCCGGGCATCGGGTTTGAGGGGAAGTCCGATCTCCATAAGGAGATGAAGGCGCTGGCGTCGTGAGCCGAGTGACCGCGTCGGCGAGACATGCCGACGGGCTCTTGCGATGTCCGTTCACCGGGTGCCGGAAGTCATCGGCGGACAGTGAAAACGACGCGATTGACCAAAAGGGACATCGGGACTTTCCGCGCTTCGTCTGCCGGCTCTTGATAGCCCATCACCGAGCCGGGTGCAGCGGATCGGCCAGCAATGAGAGAACGACAGCAGCATTGCTGGTACGTTACTCCGATCGCGTTGCGCTGTTACGAATTCTGAGGGCACGTCACTCTCTCCTCGAGCGGCGGCGCTGCGCTTCGTACCATCGCAACGAGGCAGCCGCATAACCTTCCATGTGTGGCGTCCACATCAATGCGTTGCGCCGCGCCCAGTCCCAAGCCGCGCGTTCGCGCTCGATCTGATCGCTGGATTGGTCCCGGCTCTTGATGTGGCCCAGCTCGTGCATCGAGACCGCATAAGCAATCTCTGACGTGATGTGCGGCGTGAGGATGAATTCCAGCTCACCGCTCAGTGCCAACGCCTGCGTCGGAACGTCACACCATTGGACGTCGGCTTCTTCGTCGGCGCACAGTTTCAAAAAATGCTTTTTGAGATCGGCGATGGCAACCATTCTATAAACTTCGGATCAAAAAGCATTACAGCCGTTGATCCCGATCAAGGAGTCCCAACGAAAAGGACCGCAGGAGCGACCTGCGGAAAAATGGAACCGGACGAGCAGTAGGGCCGCCTCAGTTGGCGGCCTCTTTGACTTCGGATGTCTGCCAATGGGCACCTTTGAGACATGCCGACGGACGCCTCGAACGTCTGCTTGTCGGGCAAAACCGGAAGTCACAAGCGGCCGCTAAAAACGGCGCTCTTGATCCTTGGCAGACCACGCAAGCCGGTCGTCAATTCCGGATCGATTGGCGCGACAACGGCGTTCGGCTATCGCTTCGTTGACCCAATAGGAGTTGAGTTCCCGTGTACCATATCTGCCGCACCGTAAGCCCATTCCCCGAACCTGTCCTGACTGCCGCACTGTAGACGTATTCTGCGGGGAAACCTTCAGCAGGTTACTGCTTGGTTTCTTCTAACTCAGGGGGAATGCCGTGATGAAAATTGTGATTGTAGCGGCCGCAATGCTTGCCGTGGTGACTGCCGCTGGCGCTGCCGACCTTCCGCGCAGACAGCCCGTCTATCAGGAGGCTCCACTCGGCAAAATGCCGATCGGCAAGGCCCCCATCGGGAAGACCCCGATCGGCAAGGCACCCGTCGTGTCGCGATACTAACAGGCGGTTTCGATTCAGGTGTCGCTAAACTGACTTTATCGTCGACGGTTGAAGGGCGAAGCGTGGCAAATAGGCCGAAGAGATCAGGGCTTTGCTTGCTTGCGGGATTCACACTCGCGGTTTTGCTCCAGTGCGAAATCCAACCGGCTTCTGCAAACGAGGCTGACACTGGGGCCGTTTCGGAACGTTTCGTTTCGCTGATACGGGAGTTCCAGAAGCGCGTTGTCGACGCGAATGCGCTTGTTTCCACTGAGGCGTCCGTTGAATCGAAACCGGCGCCACAGTCGACTTGGAAGCCGGCATCTGCGAAGGGCCCGTACTACGTTGATTTCAGAGCCAGGACGGCGGCGAGCTGGGGCCACGCTTTCGTCTGGTACGGGAAGACAAGCGAGCGAAAAGTTGAAGTCGCGGGCCTTACACCTGCGGGAGATACCCTGGCTTATGTAGTCGGTTATTTGACGTGGGTGCCGTCCGAGACCGGCGCAAGCTATGGCGATCTTGATCCGGAGTACTTGACCGCTCATTACCGCGTTTACTTGAACGAGCCGGACGCAAAGAGGGTCTTCGCATACATCAAAAAATTGCAGGCGAGTTCACCGGTCTGGAATGCCGAAATATCCAATTGCACGTCGTTTATCGGCAGCATCGCAAGTTTTATGGGGTTGAAAGTTCCTCACCGCTGGCAGCGTCCTGAGGAGTACGTGAACAGTCTTAAGGCAATGAATGGCGGGCGCCAGATTGTACACCTATCGTCAGTACAATAGCCCGGTTCGCCCCCTAAAGGACGAGGCCATCGCCTCACCAGTCTAAGGTCAGTATCCGTTGCGTGAGATCCGGGAACGTTACTCGGCCGAAGCAATCAGCCGAGTTCGGATGACCATGCCTGTTCATGGCATGTTTACGACATGCCGAGCGACCTCGAAAATATCTGTTGATCGGGCCGGACCGGAAGTGATCGACGCCTCATCAAGCCGGCGCCCCAAAGCGGACATGGGACGCCTAGGGCATTGTGGCTGGCGAGGAGAACGGCTTGGTGGCATCCACCACAAACATGACGAGGGCATTCAAATCGCTTGTGCCACTGCTGGAGACTTCCATCGGCATGCCGGGAGCGTGTCCAGGCATGGAGTGGCCGGCGTCGACATGGCTCTCGCCGTGCGGTGTTTTCTGACCTAGCTGGCCAGTCAGGACGTAAAAGGTTTCGGAACCCGGATGCGTATGCACCGGCGTCTTGACCCCGGGTGGCCCGCCCGCGATGTTGATGCGCAGCAGATACTCCGGCGCAGTGATCGGGGCCACGGGACCGATTTCGGCAACTCTGCTTCCACCGTGCGTCGCGCTGCCTTGGGGTCCAAGCGTGAAGAGCCAGACGTTGTCCGCGACTTCCGCGACGAGCGAGGTCGGGCCCGCAGCGGTTTGCGCTTGCGCCAGCGTGGAGAAATTCTCAATCTGCCAATATAACGCCCCAGCGGGCAATTTGCTGATCTTCCTCTCGGCAACGGGCTTAATCTCGAACTTGTCTGCCGCCGCGGCTGAAGGCGACGGCAACACCCCCGATATTGCGGAGACCCCGAGCAAGAACGCGAGCACGAGCAAGCATGCGAAATTGAATCGATACCTTTTCATCTCTCTGCTCCAGATGTCGCGTCGGAGTCTTCGGCGCTCGTCGAATCGAGCCTGACATGCGGCGGATTCTGTGCCGGGCATATTGAGCTGGCTATGCGTTTTACGCATCGATATTCAAAGATCGCCGAAAACGGGCTATGATGCATGAGTGGTGGCTGATATCCGTTCTTTGATGAGGAAAGTCAGCGATGCCAACGCTTGATCCAATCTCAAAGGCCCTTGGTGAGGGGGCGGAGTTACTGGCGTCGTCGCCGGCATTGCCGGCCGACTTGTTGCGTGTTGTCGATTGGCTGCGCGGTCACTTATCCGAGCCGATCCAGCTCGAGTTGCTTGCGCAAATCGGGGGCGTCCGCCCACGGACGCTCGAAACCCACTTCAAGATGTTTCTGGGCACAACGCCGCTCGGGTGGGTGCGCCAGATGCGGCTTGCGCGCGTTCGTCGGGAACTGCTCCACGCCGGCCCGCAAGCCACCGTCACGGACGTTGCGCTTGCCGGCGGCTTCAGCCAGTTGGGTCGATTCTCGGGAGAATACCGGAAAGCCTTTGGGGAAGTCCCGTCAGCGACGATTCAGCGCACAAGACGTTCGAAGTGGAGCGATCCTGATATCGATGAGGCGATGCGATCGACGTTGATCGCGCTGCCATTTGCCTTTGCCGTGTCACCGAAGCAATGCAATGCGGCTCTCGAAGAA
>JBGPSI010000161.1:0-11362 GCA_041490045.1 Bradyrhizobium sp. | reverse complement strand
CGGTGCCCATGTCCTGAAGACGTTCGACCGCCTCGGCATCGGCGAGGCGATGAAGGCCAAGACCAAGCCGCAGACCACGCCGGCGCAGATCGCGCCCAGCGTCGCCAAAGGCGAGGCCGAAATCGGGGTGTTTCTCGTCAACGTCCTGATCGGTCCCGGCGTGGAACTCGTCGGCCCCTTTCCGGCCGAACTGCAACAAGAGCTGGCTTTCACCGCCGCCGTCGCGGCGGACTCAAAGGAAGCGGAGGCCTCCAAGGCCCTGATCGATTTTCTGACCGCGCCCGCCGCCAAGGCTGTCATCAGGGCCAAGGGCATGAACCCTGGCTAGGCGGCTCGCGCCGCAAGATTGGACATCCCATGACATCTCCCCGTCTCGCCACTTTCTCCGTCGATGGATCGATCAAATACGGCGGCGTCACCGAAGACGGAATCGTCGATCTCTCCGCGCGTTTCGGCAAGGACTATCCGACCCTGCGGGAGGTCATCGCCGCCGGCGCACTGACGCGAATGGCCGAGGATGCCGGGCGATACCGGCCGGACTACGCGCTGGACGGCGTCACCTGGCTGCCGCCGATCCCCGCGCCGGAAAAGATCATCTGCATCGGCGTCAATTACCCCGACCGCAACGCCGAATATAACGACGGCCAGGATGCACCGAAATATCCGAGCATGTTCATGCGCACGCCGCGCTCCTTCGTCGGCCACCTGACGCCGCTGGTTCGCCCGCGCGCCTCTTCGCAGCTAGATTACGAGGGCGAACTGGTGCTGGTGATCGGCAAGGCCGGCCGACATATCACGGAGGGCGCGGCGCTGGATCACATCGCCGCGGTGACGCTTTGCAACGAGGGCACGATCCGCGACTGGGTCCGCCACGCGAAATTCAACGTCACGCAGGGCAAGAACTTTGACTCCACCGGCAGCCTCGGCCCCTGGCTCGTTCCCTACGTCCGGGAGTCGCAGATCGCGGATGTCAGGCTGACCACGCGGGTCAATGGCGAGATGCGGCAGGACGACCGCACTTCGCGGCTGATCTTCGGCTTCCGCTATCTGATCAACTATATCTCGACGTTTACGACGCTCGTCCCGGGTGACGTCATTGTGACGGGAACTCCGACCGGCGCCGGGGCGCGGTTCGATCCGCCGCGCTATCTGAAGCCCGGCGATGTCGTCGAGGTCGAGGCTGAGAATATCGGCGTGCTACGCAACGGCGTGGTCGACGAAGCCGTCATGAATCCGTCCGCAAGCAAAGAGAAATAGCAATGACAGTGAGTTCCGGCGGCGAAGCCATCGTCTCAGGCCTGGTCGCGCACGGCGTCGATACCGTGTTCGGGCTGCCCGGCGCGCAGATCTACGGCCTGTTCGACGCCTTCCAGCAGGCGCAGTTGAAGGTGATCGGCGCTCGCCACGAGCAGGCCTGCGGCTACATGGCCTTTGGCTATGCGCGTTCCAGCGGCCGGCCCGGCGTGTTCAGCGTTGTGCCCGGTCCGGGCGTGCTGAATGCGGGCGCTGCGTTGCTCACCGCGTTCGGATGTAACGAGCCGGTGCTGTGCCTGACCGGCCAGGTGCCGACGGCCTTTCTCGGCAAGGGCCGTGGCCATCTGCACGAGATGCCGGATCAACTCGCGACCCTGCGCACCTTCGTCAAATGGGCCGAGCGCATCGAATATCCGGACGCGTCGCCGGCGCTGGTGTCGCGCGCGTTCCAGGAGATGCTGTCGGGCCGGCGCGGACCGGTTTCACTGGAAATGCCGTGGGACGTGTTCACCCAGCGCGCGGAGGTCGGCGCGGCCAAACCGTTCGATCCGTTTCCGGCACCCCTGCCCGATCCCGACCGGATCAAGGCCGCCGCCGCCCTGATCGCGGCGAGCAAGACGCCGATGATCTTCGTCGGCAGCGGCGCGATCGACGCGCGCGACGAGATCCTGGAACTTGCGGAACTGATCGACGCGCCTGTCGTGGCGTTCCGCAGCGGCCGCGGCATCGTCTCCAACGCGCATGATCTCGGGCTGACGATGGCGGCGGCCTACCGGCTTTGGCCGAAGACGGATTTGATGATCGGGATCGGCAGCCGCATGGAATTGCCGGCCTCCTCGTTCCGCTGGCCATTCCAGCCGGCTGGCCTGAAATCGATCCGGATCGATATCGATCCGTCGGAAATGCGCCGCCTGACGCCCGACACCGCCGTGGTCGCCGATGCCCGCGCCGGCACACGCGAGTTGCTCGCCGCCGTCAGCAAGGCCGGCTACAAGAAGACCAGCGGCCGCCGCGCCGCGATCCGCGAGGCTTCGGCGGCGGCGCTGCAGGAGATCCAGAAAGTCCAGCCGCAGATGGCCTATCTCAACATTCTGCGCGAGGTGCTGCCGCCCAACGCGATTGTCACCGACGAGCTGTCGCAGGTCGGTTTCGCCTCCTGGTACGGCTTTCCGGTCTACGAGCCGCGCACCTTCATCACCTCGGGCTATCAGGGCACGCTCGGCTCGGGCTTCCCCACCGCGCTCGGCGCCAAGGTCGCCAATCCCGACCGGCCCGTGGTCGCGATCACAGGCGATGGCGGCCTCATGTTCGGCGTGCAGGAATTGGCCACCGCCGTGCAATTCAACATCGGCGTCGTGACCCTGGTGTTCAACAACAATTCATACGGTAATGTGCGGCGCGACCAGCGCGAGCGCTTCGAGGGCCGCGTGGTGGCGTCCGACCTGGTCAATCCGGATTTTGTGAAACTTGCGGAATCCTTCGGCGTGGGTGCCGCGCGCGTGACCTCGCCGCAAGGTTTTCGCGCCGCGCTGGAAAAAGCGCTGGCGCATGGCGGGCCTTATCTGATCGACGTGGAAGTCCCGAGGGATTCCGAAACCACGCCATGGACGTTCATTCATCCGGCGAAGCCTTGAGATCCAACGTCTCCGCCAGCACGCGAATTCTGAACACGGGCTTTCGGGACTCGTCCAAAAGCTCCATCCGCCATTCCGTTTGTTGTTGCAGTTTGCGGGCAATACCGCCGACCAGATCGCCGCAAACCCTGGTCATCTCCGCCCAGGCAGCATCCTTGTCGGCGAGGTCGAATCCCTCGCCGGAAGTACCCGAATAGCTCCCATTGCAGATTCGAAAGTAAAACAGCGGCACGTGCCGTCCAAATGCTCTTCAGGCCACCGGCCCAGCCCCAATCCAAAAAGTATCGGATAATCTAAAATAAACCCTGCCGGTCGCTGTTCAAATCCGCGCCCGCGCCAAATTGCGCGCAGATTACGGGTGAGTCGCCATCGAGTCCACATCCCCGTGGGAGGGAGCGACGAAACACCGGCGGCCGGTTCCCCGGGGCATTTGCCCATGTTTTGCCGGTCCGCGGCGCGACGCCAAGCATGAGATAGATCAAAAAGTCCGAAGCCGAGGCAGGCATAATTCGACCAATGAACGGTCCTCCCAACCAGAAAGCGGTCGAACATGTTGAACGATATCTCCGTCCTTCTTCCCGTTGACCGGCCCGCCGGTGCCTTGATCGATTGCGCCGCTTCGGTCGCAACCCTGTTTGAAGCCCATCTCGACGGCATTGCCTGCGTCTATCAGGCCATAAATCCGATGATCGCCTCGGAAGCCGCCGCCGTCGTCATGGCCGCCGAGTACGAAACGGGCGTCGAGCAGGCCGCCATCGTGCTGGATCAATTCGAGATCGTCACGAGAAAGCTCGGCATCCCGCACGACGCCAAGAGCACGTTCGACGTTTCCTATGCGGCGACCCGCACCTTGACGCAGATGTCGCGGCTTTACGATCTGAATATCGTCGCCCAGCCGGACCGGTCAAATCCGAGCCAGGCCGATTTCCTTTCCGAAGCGGTGCTGTTCGGATCCGGACGGCCGATGCTGATGGTCCCCTACATCACCCGCGCTCCGATCAAGGCCGATCGCGTGCTGATCTGCTGGGACGGCGGCGTCCCGGCGACGCGGGCCGTCCACGATGCGTTGCCGTTCCTTCGCAAGGCGAAGACGATCGACATCGTTACCGTCAATGAGAAGGAAGATGCCAGCGAAGCATCCTCGGCCGCACTGATCGCTCACCTCGCCCGCCGCGACCTGCCCGCCACGCCCTACCGGATCACGGCCGACGGCCCCAACATTCACAACGCCATTCTGTCTCTGGCGGCAGACAACAATACGGACCTGATCGTGATGGGCGGCTACGGCCATTCGAGACTTCGGGAGTTCATCCTGGGAGGCACGACGCGCGGCATGTTCGAATCCCTCACCGTCCCCGCACTGATCTCGCACTGAATTGGGGACGGCGTGACCTATCGATCCCTGATGGTGCATCTCGATCTCGAAGGAGGCAGCGAGCCCGCCTTGCGGGCCGCGTGCGAACTTGCGGATCGGTTCAAGTCGAGTGTGATCGGCGTCACCGCGGGGCTGCCGGCCGCACCGATCCACGCCGACGGCATGATCGCATCGAGCGTGCTCGAAGTCGACTACGAGCCGCTGAACCAGGCCATCGGCCGCTGCGAAGCCCGCTTTCGATCGGCGCTCAAGGGTTTCGGCAGTGCGCTGGAATGGCGCTCGGGCGCCGCAAACCCTGCCGACTTTCTCGCCGCAGAGGCGCGCGCTGCGGACTTGCTAGTGGTCGGCCGTTCGGAGAATTACTCGGCCTTTGGTCCTGGCCAGCTGCTCGACATCGGCGATGCCGTCATGAAAGCCGGCCGTCCGGTATTGGTGGTGCCGCCCCGCCGCACCAGCCTGGCGCTCGATCGCATGCTGGTGGCCTGGAAGGATACCGCCGAATCCCGCAGGGCGATATCGGCCGCGCTGCCGCTGCTGAGAAAAGCCACCGAGTTGACGATCGTCGAGATCGTTCCCGGGGAAGAAGAACGCGACGCCGCGGCGGCGCGCGTCGCCGACGTGGCCAACTGGCTCTTGCGCCACAATGTGCAGGCATCAGTGCAGGTCGAACTATCGGCCGGCGACGCCGGCAGCCAGCTGGATGCCATCGCCTCGGAGGCCCGGATCGATGTCATCGTGGCGGGCGCTTACGGACATGCCCGCTTGCAGGAATGGATCTTCGGCGGCGTAACGCGTCATTTGCTGCAGCAAGGCTCTGCCTGCGTGCTGCTGGTCCACTGATCCCCGCGCGATTCAAGCCAAGCGCGGAACTCTAACCGGCCGGACCGATCATGGACATGAGAGTTGCACCAACCGACGTCCCGGAAGCCGCGCCCCCGCGGGCCGCGGCCGTTCGCCGGCTGCCTGTCCGAAAACTGCTGATCGCGGCCGCCATCATCGTCGCGCTGGCGGCGATCGCCTGGTGGCTGTCGCGCGGACCGGCGGTGACGGTCGCCCAGGTCAGCCGCGGCAATGCGGCGGAAATCGTCTATGCGACCGGGGCGGTCGAACCCGAAACGTGGTCGCGCTCGACCCCGCTGGTGCGCGGCCGCATCATCGAACGCTGCCGCTGCGAGGGCAAGACCGTCAGGAAGGGCGATCTGCTCGCGCGCCTCGATGACAAGGAAGCGCTGGCCACGCTGAACGATCTGCGCGCGCTGGAAGAATTCCAGCGCCGGGAATTCGACCGCCAGTCGCAATTGCTGGCGCGCGGGGTGGCGACCTCGCAGGCCTATCAGCGCGCCGAGAGCGATTTGGCGCGCATCCAGGCGCAGATCGCCGCGCAAACCCAGCGGCTGGAATACTTCAAGCTGGTGTCACCGATGGACGGCACCGTGCTGAAGGAGGACGGCGAGGTCGGCGACATGGTGGACCCCGGCACCATCCTCTACCGCGTAGGCCTCGAAAGGCCGCTCTGGGTCGTCGCCGACGTCAACGAGGAGGACATTCCCCGCGTCCAGGTCGGGCAGAAGGCGCTGCTGCGCACCGACGCTTTCGCCGGCCGAGTGCTGCCCGGCTTCGTCAAGCAAATCACGCCGGCGGGCGATCCCGTCTCCAAGACGTTCCGCGTCAGGATCGGCCTGCCCGACGATACCCCGTTGCGGGTCGGAATGAGCGTCGAGGCGAATATTGTCAGCCGGGAGAAGCCTGACGTCCTTCTCGTCCCCGCCAATGCCGTTGTCGACAACAAGCTGCTGACCATCCAGGACGACCACGCGCGCTTGCGCAAGGTCGAGATTGGCATTCGTGGCACCGGCTTTGTCGAGATCGTCAACGGCGCAAGCGAGGGCGAACTGGTCGCCTCCCCTGCCACCACCAACATCAAAAACGGATCCCGGGTCCGGCCGGTGCTGACCGAGCACGCCTCGCCATGAACCTGATCCTGACCATCGCCTGGACCCATGTCCGCTACCGCGCCCGTCAGACGCTGGTGGCGATCCTCGGCGTCATGACCGGGGTCGGCTTTTCCATCATGATGGCGGCGATGATGGAGGGATCGCAGGACGACTTCATCAAGACCCTCGTCGATGCCTTGCCGCATATTTCGGTGACCGATGAGCTGCGCCAGCCGACGCGGCAACCGGCCGAGATGACCTATGCGGCGGCCGAATTTCACGGCCTGACGCCGGAGGTCCGACGGCCCGGCATCAAGAATCCCTTTGCCACCATCGCGTCGCTGCAGAGCTGGGTGCCCGGCGCGCTGACGCCCTCGGTGCAGTCGAAGGCGGTGCTGCGCTTCGCCGGCCGCAACCTGACCGTTTCCATCATCGGCATCGATCCGCGCACGGAAGGCGACGTCTCCAATCTGGCCACCCACATGAAGCAGGGAACGCTGAAATCGCTCTACCGCTCGTCGAACGCGATCCTGCTCGGCGACCGGCTCGCCCGCAAGATCGGCGCGCGGGTCAATTCCAATATCACGCTGGCGTCCGCGGAGGGCGCCACCATGAGCGCAACCGTCGTCGGCACCTTCCACTCCGGCTTTCGCGTCACTGACGAGACCACCGGCTATGTCCTGCTCAAGACCGCGCAGATTCTCGAAAAGCAGACCGGTATCGTCAACGAGATTCGCGTGCGCACCCGCGATCCGATGCAAGCCCGGCTGATCAGCGAGCGGATCGGCGAGCAGACCGGATACAAGTCGATTTCCTGGCAGGAGGCGCAGGAAGATCTGTTGTCCGCGATCACGCTGCGCAACGTGCTGATGTACACCATCGTCGGCGCGATCCTTCTGGTCGCAAGCTTCGGCACCTACAACATCATCTCCACCATCACCCATGAGAAAACCCGCGATATCGCCATCCTGAAATCGCTGGGCTTCAGGGATCAGACCATCCGGGCCATCTTCATCCTTGAAGCGCTGCTGGTCGGCTTCGTCGGCGCCGCGCTCGGCTGGGTGCTCGGTTATCTCCTCACCCGGGGGCTCGCGTCGCTGGAGTTCAAGACGCCGTTCTCCGATTACAATCATCTGCCGGTGCTCTACTCGGCCAAGCATTATCTGCTGGCGACCGGCGTTGCCCTGTTCTCGAGCCTGGTGGCCGGCTATTTCCCGGCCCGCGCCGCGGCGCGGCTGCATCCCGTCGACATCATCCGGGGCGCGACATGAGCATGGCGCTGATCGAGGCCCGCAAGGTGACAAAAATCCTCAGCGGGATCGTGCCGGTGACGCTGGTGGCCGACATCACCCTCTCCATCATGCCGCGCGAGTTCATCGCCATTACCGGCCCTTCCGGCTCGGGCAAGTCGTCGCTGTTGTATTTGCTGGGGTTGCTCGACCTGCCGACCAGCGGCGACGTGCTGATCGACGGCCGGTCGACCACCGGGATGACCGAGGGCGAACGCGCGGAAGTGCGGCTCAGCCGTCTCGGCTTCGTCTTTCAGTTTCATTTTCTGCTTCCGGAATTTTCGATCACTGAAAATGTCGCGCTGCCGATGCGCGCGCTGGGAAAACTGTCGCCGCGCGCCATCACCGCCCGGGCCGAAGAGCTCTTGGCTTCGCTCGGGCTAAGCGATCATCGCCACAAGAATCCGGATCAATTGTCCGGCGGCCAGCGGCAGCGGGTGGCGGTGGCCCGCGCGCTCGCCAACGATCCTCCCGTCATCCTCGCCGACGAGCCGACCGGCAGCCTCGATTCAGCCGCCACCACGCAGGTATTCGGAATTCTCAGCGATCTCGTGGCACTGCGTGGAAAAACCGTGGTCGCGGTCACGCACGACCTTCATCTTGCCTCCCGGATGCAGCGCCAGATCCGCATCGTCGATGGCCGGTTGGCCGGCAATGAACCGGTCGTAGCACCTGGCGCGGCCTCATAGATGCCGCGCAACCGGCACGTGCGGCACTTTCACTCCTCGAAGGCCGGCGGCGCCGGCCGCTCGCGCGGCTCGATACGCTCGACCGGCTGATTGTCGTCGGCGGGGATGTCGCGCTCGATCTCGACCTCTTCGCTCTCGATCAGGCCCGGCGCTTCGTCGGTCTGTTCGGAAGGAGAATTGCGGGGGTTCCGCGGAGGTGCCATTTCGAAAACCTTCCCTGGTTCCGATGCCGCGTCTCAGGCTTCCGCCGTGAGATGCTTCTCGATTTCCCAGACCGGCTCCTTGGTCAGATCCTTGTTGATCTCGGCAATGACGCAGGCCTTCACGTCGGCGTGGAATGCGTTTCGCAAGTCGGCGAGCGTTCTCGGCGGAGCCACCACAATGAGGGCTTTCACCTTGCCCGCCCGGACCACCTGCTCCATGGCAGCGGCGACCTTCCGCGCGAAGTGGTGCTCCTCGATATCGTGCCAATCGGTCGGCTCGACCGCGCTTCGCTGCGATCCCTTGCCAAGGTGCCCCGGCCGCTCGGTGCCCTGCGTATGGCTGGACGGATTCTCATCCTCGAAAACCTTTTCGGTCTTCAGATTGGGAAATTTCTCGTCGCCCTCGTTGCGCAGGAACAGGGCCTTTCGGCCGTCGCCGACGAACACGAATGCATTATGCGGAATTTTGAGCTTGTTCATTTGGTCCTCTTAACTGATCTGTGGCCCCCGACATCCGTCGAAAAATCGCCTGCTGGTTTGCTGTCGTCATGGGGGATCGGCCGAGCCGCGAAAGTCGCGCAGGAAATATCCCGGGAAGTGCGAATTGCAGGCCATGACATGCGTAATGGCTTCGCCATCATATTCGTCGCCTGACCGAAAGCTATCGAAGAATTCATTCAGCCGCCGCACGCGTTGGGGCATTCCCCGTACCGCCTGAAGTCCGACCGAGACGCCATAATTGGTAAAAGCAATCTTGATCTTGGGCAGTTCCGGTTCGCGGCAAAAATAGCTGTCTCTCTGCCACATGGCATCGAGCTGCCTCAGGCAGCGGCCGCGCTGCGACACCGCCCATTCCTCTTCCGGGAAGAAGTGGGTCATCCACAACATCATTCCAAGACCCAGATCCTGGGTGATGAACAATTCCGGAGCAGACAGATCGATCAGCGCTTTCATTTCCGCGATTTCCCGGCGCAGCGGCTCCTCGCCGAGACACCGGTACGAAATATAGCCATCGAAGGCATCGAGCGCGCCCAAACCATAGCCGGGATAAGGCGCGGACAAATCTTCCTTCATTTTCCAGATCACGCCCCGACCCGGCAGAACAAATGCTCGATGGGTCTGCCGCACGAGATCGATGCCTTTATCCCGGTACGCAGGCAGATAGCGGGCAAGCACGGTGAGAGCGTACATCCAGACAGCCAAATAGTGGAAATACTGCCCGTCGCGATCGGCCGCCTCGCCGATACGAATGCCGCGGGTACGCCCAAGAACCCTGTCCACCTCGGCGACCAGCCACTCGGCCTGCGCGAGGAATTTCCTGTCGCCAAGTTCCGCATAGAGCGAAACCAGCAGGACGAGTCCAAAGGCATCCGTCCACAGATAGCGCAGGCCATTGGGCCATATTCGCTCAACGCGCATCCAGTCCATTTTCTTCAGAACATAGGCGGTCGCATCTCGGCTCATGATCGGATCACATCCCAAACGGATAGGTGTCCGGAAGTCCTTTTATTTCCTCGGTGTCCAGCGGGGTCACGGCATGGGTGTCGTCGAACCAGACATACTCGTCGAACTGCCGCGGCAGGTGGGCCTGGAAATAGTGGCTCGCGAGTTCGGTTTCGGGCCGGTAGATGACGCCGATCGCCCGTTCCAGACGTTCCCTGCCGAGACCCTTCGGACCGCATAGCTCGCCGCGGCCGCGCAGACCCACCATGAAGCGCGCGAGCCCGGTCGCGTGACACAAATGCTCATAGCTGTTGGGATGCGCCGGCCGAACCTTCTTCACCTCCATCGGGCCGTCCCATTCGGTCGCCGCGGCGACCGTCCCGCTGTTGGTGCCGAAGCCGACCAGATAGGCCTTTTCGCCGAACTCCTCGCGGCAGAGCTGGCCGATATTGTACTCGCCGCGCGCCGCCATCTCGGTCTCAGCGGCATTGCCGACATGGGAATTGTGCGCCCAGACCACCGCCTTGCTATCCGCGCCATGAAACGCCAGCAGGTTCTTCAGGGTTTCGAACATGTGGGTGTCGCGCAGATTCCACGACGCGCGCGAGCCGTAATACATGATCCGGTAATAGCGCTCGGCATTGGTGACCAGACGGGCGTTCTGCTCGGCGTCGAGGAACCGCTCGCCGTCGTGCTCGGCATAGGCCCGGCGCTTCGCCAGCAGGTCGGCGAGCGTGCGCGCCACGTCGGATTCGCAGGTAGGATAGGATCCGGTCAACGCGGCATGGCCATAGGTCGCGGGATCGCGCTGCCACGGCGTCAGGCAGCCATAGCGTTCGCGGGCCACCCTCGCCGATTCCGGATCGACCTCGTCGAGATAATTCAGGACCGACCGGATCGAATCGTAGAGGCTGTAGAGATCGAGGCCGTGAAAGGCGACGCGCTCGCCGGCCTCCGCCGTGCCATTGTGCTTTCGCAGCCAGCTGACGAAATCGCGCACCTCGGTATTCCGCCACATCCAGGTCGGAAACCGCGCAAAGGCGGTCCACTCCGAAGGCGGATACTGGAAATGCCGCACATAGTGGTCGACGCGGGCTGCATCCGGCCAGTCCGCTTCGATCGCCACGAAGCGAAAACCCTTCTTGACGATCAGATCGCGGGTGATGCGTTCGCGCATCCGGTAGAATTCGGAGGTGCCGTGGGTCGCTTCCCCGAGCAGCACGATGCGCGCCGATCCAATCCGCTGCATCAGCGGATTGAGATCGGCCGTCTCGATCGAGGAAAAAGATTCGGCGGCGTCGGCGAGATTGCGCACCAGCGCTTCCTCACCTGACGGAACCGGCCGCAGCGCCCGGCGCGCCGGCGCACGGGCCTCGCCTTGCGCGCCCAGCCAGCCCTCCTCGCCGATCAGCGGGACGAAGCGAACGTCGGCGATGTCCTCGCTCAGATATTCGTCTTTCGAAATCCTGATCACCCTCACCAGTTCCTGGGTGCGCTGATCGGCGCCAACCGGGATCACCAGCCCCCCGCCGATCTTCAAT
>JBGPSI010000160.1:0-11449 GCA_041490045.1 Bradyrhizobium sp. | reverse complement strand
CGACGAGGTGGTGATGCCGCCGGTGCGCGGCGGGTAGACTGAGGCAGCGTACCCCGGATGCGGCGCAGCGCCCCACTCTTGCTGCTGATCCGGGCCCATGCCGTCTCACAATAAGCGTGTAGGTCCCGGCTCTGCGGAGCAGCGTGAAGAACGCTGCTCCGCGTCCGGGACACGGGCTCAGTCCCGCTTTGCGCTGTGGGCTGCCGTAGCGTAGTGCTGGCGCCATGAACTACCGTCACGCCTTCCATGCCGGCGGCTTTGCCGACGTCATCAAGCACATCGTGCTGGTGCGGATCCTGATTTATCTGCAGGAGAAGCAGGCGGCGTTTCGCGTCATCGACACCCATGCCGGCGCCGGGCTGTACGATCTGACCGGCGAAGAGGCGCGCCGCGGCGGCGAATGGCTGACCGGGATCGCGCGGATCATGCAGGCGCGCTTCTCGGAAACGACGCTGCCGCTGGTAAAACCCTATCTCGACATCGTCAGGGCCTTCAATCCGAACCGCGATCTTGCGGCCTATCCCGGCTCGCCGCTGATCGCGCGTGCGCTGCTGCGGCCGCAGGATCGCCTGACCGCGTGCGAAGTCGAGCCCAAAGCGCGCAAGCGCCTGATCGACGCACTGCGCCGCGACACCCAGGCGCGGGTGGTCGATCTCGACGGCTGGCTGGCATTGCCGGCCTTCGTGCCGCCGAAGGAGCGTCGCGGCCTCGTGCTGATCGACCCGCCCTACGAGCAGAAGGACGAGTTCGAGCGGTTGGCGGAAGGATTTGCCGAGGCTTATGCGAAATGGCCGACCGGGAGCTTTCTGCTGTGGTACCCGGTGAAAAGCCGCCGCGCCACCGACACCCTCGCCCGCCTGGTCGCCGAGGCGGTGGGCACGAGCAAGCCGGCCGGGAAGGTCTTGCGCCTGGAGTTCAGCGTCGCCCCGCAGGCCGCGGACACCGCGCTCGCCTCCGCGGGGCTGTTGATCGTCAATCCGCCGTGGACGCTGCTCGGCGAGTTGAAGGCGATCCTTCCCGAACTGGAAAAACCGCTCGGCCAGGGCGGCGCCGGCCGCTTCAGGCTGGAGACGCCCAAGCCCGGGTGAGCCAGCAAGCCTTGGTAAACCAGCTGTTGCCCGCCCCGCGCCTCGTGGATGGCGGGAAAAGTCCGATTTGGACCGTAGGCAATTTGCCGAGAACCGTATTATGCTCTCAGTATTGATCGGCTTTACGTTCCGCTTCCGCGAATGGTAGCGGCGGAGTGACAAGGCCTCGAAGAATATTTTTCAAGACGGATCGGCATTGCGAGCCTAATCCGGACGGGTGGCCAAGCCTTCCGACAGCGAATGTCCGGTCGGGCCGGTGCGCGAGCGCGTAGCGGCGGAAGCAGTACGGGGGAGGAGTTTCCCGATGGCCATGACTGGTACGGTCAAGTTCTTCAACGGAGAACGTGGCTATGGCTTCATCAAGCCCGATGACGGCGGCCGCGATGTGTTCGTCCACATCACCGCCGTGGAACGGGCGGGATTGAAGGACCTGACCGAAGGACAGCGTATTGCGTTCGAGGTCGAGCCGGACAAGAAGGGCAAGGGTCCCAAGGCGGTCAACCTGGTGATTTCTTCGTAAGAGCCCGACTCGAAAAGCGGCTGGATAGAGTGGGTCGTTTTCTCCTCATTGCGAGGAGCATGAACAGCGTTTTCTGCCTATGGATTGCTTCGCGGAGCCTGTCATCGGGCGGCGCTTCGCGCCGACCGGTTGGCTCGCAATGACGATTTGAAAATTCCTGAATTGATTGGCTGCTCGTGCGCAAAAAAATCCCGGCCGCAAGCCGCGGCCGGGAGTTGTGACAGAAGCTTTTCTTGGTTCTATCAGAAGTGATAGTTCACGCCGGCGCGTATCGTTCCGAATCGGTAGCCGTTCGGCACGCCGGTGATGGTGAAGTTGCTGTTGGCGAGATCGACATAGAGATACTCGATCTTGGCGCTCCAGTTCTGGGCAAAGCCGAATTCGGCGCCGACGCCCGCGGTCCAGCCGAAATTGGTGTGGGTTTCCGACAGCCCGAAGGTCTCGCCGCGCAATTCGCCGAACGCCAGACCCGCGGTGCCGTAGAACAGGATGTTGCTGAAGGCATAGCCGCCGCGGCCGCGCACGGTGCCGAACCACGGATTGGAGAACTTCCAGGGCGCGAACGTATCGTCGGCGCCGGTCGCCTGGATGTCGCCTTCGACGCCGAACACCCAAGGACCGGTCTGCCAGTTGTAACCGGCCTGAACGCCGCCCTCGAAACCCGACGGCTTGGTCGGATTGTTGTCGACCGAGCCCCAGCTATAGCCGAGATTGCCGCCGAGATAGGGGCCGGCCCAGCTATAGGCATTGAGCGGCTGATTGACGGTGTAAGGCCCGCGCGATCCGTAAGGCAGATCGGCGGCCTGCGCCGACACCGTCCAGACCGCGGCGATCGACGCTGCGGCGCGCAAAGCGATCCTGCTCATCTTGTTACTCTCCAACGCAACTGCCGTGACCGCTGGATCGCCCGACGCATCGCGCGGCGGGAGGCCACATGGTTACGGAACACCACTTTTGATCGAGAAGATTTATCGAGACTTTTAAGTTAAAGGGTTGTTAAGGGCGGTTACCGCCCGCTCAGCATTCTTAAAAAAGTGTTACGCGATCCTTGGGAGACCCGCCTCGCGGCGGCTGGCGATGCCCGGCGGCGGCGCTTAAATTCAGGCCATGGATCAGGATTCTACCGACAACCCGAAAACCCCCGCCCCGCGGCATGCGCGGCGCGGTTCCGAGCCGGCCGGGAATGCCGACCTGCCGCCGCAGGACCCCTCCGCGGCCGATCTCGACCCCGCGACGGCCACCGCCGACGAGGACGACGAGGGCCTGCTGCCGGAGGTTTCCGAGGAGGCCAGCGAGAGCGTGGCGGAAGGCCCGCTCGCGGTCGGCCATGCCGCGATCGAACAGGCGGTGCGGCTCGCCCCGACCTCGCCCGGCGTCTACCGCATGCTGAGCGCGGCCCAGGACGTGCTCTATGTCGGCAAGGCGAAAAATGTCCGCAAACGGCTTTCCTCCTATGCGCGCGTCAACGCGCCGCAGCCGGCCCGCATCCTGCGGATGATCGCGGCCACCGTTTCGGTCGAGATCGTCTCGACCTCAACCGAAACCGAGGCGTTGCTGCTGGAAGCCAATCTGATCAAGCAGTTGCGGCCACGTTTCAATGTGCAGCTGCGCGACGACAAGTCGTTTCCCTACATTCTGATCACCGGCGACCACTGGGCGCCGCAGATCCTGAAACACCGCGGCGCGCAGACGCGGCCCGGACAATATTTCGGTCCGTTCGCTTCCGCAGGCGCCGTCAACCGCACCATCACGGCGCTGCAGCGCGCCTTTTTGGTGCGCTCCTGCACCGATTCGTTTTTCGAAAGCCGCACCCGGCCCTGCCTGCTCTACCAGATCCGCCGCTGCTCGGGCCCCTGCACCGGCGAGATCGATTTTGGCGGCTATACCGAGCTGGTGCGCGAGGCCAAGGAGTTCCTCTCCGGCCGCAGCCGATCGGTGAAGCAGGAACTGGCGGCCGAAATGGAGAAGGCTTCCGGCGAGCTCGAATTCGAAACCGCGGCGCTCTACCGCGACCGCCTCGCCGCGCTGTCGGCGATCCAGTCGCAGCAGGGCATCAATCCGCGCACCGTGGAGGAGGCCGACGTGTTCGCCATCCACCAGGAAGGCGGCTATTCCTGCGTCGAGGTGTTCTTCTTCCGCACCGGCCAGAACTGGGGCAACCGCGCCTATTTTCCGCGCGCCGAGAAATCCTTCACCCCCGAAGAGGTGCTGGCCTCGTTCCTGGCGCAGTTCTACGACGACAAGCCGCCGCCAAAGCTCATCCTGCTGTCGCACGCGATCGAAGAAAGCGAGCTGCTGGCGGACGCGCTCTCCATCAAGGCCGGATTCAAGGTGGAAGTCTCGACGCCCCGGCGCGGCGAGAAGAAGGAACTGATCGCGCACGCGCTGACCAACGCCCGCGAGGCACTCGGGCGCAAGCTCGCCGATACCGCGACGCAAGGCCGGCTCCTGGCCGGGCTCGTCACCACGCTCGGGCTGCCGCATCCGCCGAAGCGGATCGAGGTCTACGACAACAGCCACATCCAGGGCACCAACGCGGTTGGCGCCATGATCGTGGCCGGGCCGGACGGTTTCAACAAGAACCAGTATCGCAAGTTCAACATCAGATCCGAAGGCCTTACCCCGGGTGACGACTACGCGATGATGCGCGAGGTGCTGCAGCGGCGCTTCAAGCGGCTGATGACCCAGGCCGCCGAAGGCGATGCCGCCAAACCCAAGGCTGAATCCAGGCCGGACGACGATTCGTTTCCGCAATGGCCCGACCTCGTCATCATCGACGGCGGCCGCGGCCAGCTCAACGCGGCCAAGGAGATTTTCGAGGGGCTTGGACTGACGCAGGTGACGCTGCTGGCGGTGGCGAAGGGGCCGGACCGCGACGCCGGCCGCGAAACCCTGTTCATGCCGGGCAAGGAGGCGATCAAGCTGGAGCCCCGCGACCCCGTGCTGTATTTCATCCAGCGGCTGCGCGACGAGGCGCATCGCTTCGTCATCGGCTCGCACCGCAAGCTGCGCAAAAAGGACATCCGCGAGGCGGGCCTGCAGGAGATCCCCGGCATCGGCCCGTCACGGAAACGTGCCTTGCTGCACCATTTCGGAACCCTGAAGGAGATCGAACGGGCCTCGATCGCCGATCTCGGCAAGGTTCCGGGCGTCAGCGCCGAAAGCGCGCGCAAGATTTTCGAGTTTTTCCACCCCCAGCCGGGCTAGACCGGCTAAAGGTGGGCAGCTTCCGGGGTCATATGGGCGTCGTCTCCGGCGGATCAGGTGGACCCCAAGGTTGACCTCCGGGCTTCGGCGGTATTGGTAAGACGGATGAACATCGCAACGACAAAAGGTACCGCGAGGAGCTCGCTGTCCCTGCCGAATATCCTGACCTATGCGCGAATCGGCGCCATCCCGGTGGTGGTCGGCTGCATCTACGCGCAGGCCATCATGGACGGCCCGCTGTGGCTGCGCTGGGTGGCGCTGGCCGTGTTCATCGCCGCCGCCGTTACCGATTTTCTCGATGGCTACTATGCGCGAATCTGGGACCAGCATTCGGCGTTCGGCCGGATGCTCGATCCGATCGCCGACAAGCTCCTGGTCGCCTCCTGCCTGTTGATGCTGGCCGCGGACGGCATCATTCACGGCTGGACGCTGTGGGCCGCGATCGTGATCCTGTGCCGCGAAATCCTGGTATCGGGCTTAAGGGAATATCTCGCGGCGCTGCGCGTCAGCGTGCCCGTGACCAAGCTCGCCAAGTGGAAGACGACGGTCCAGCTGGTCGCGATCGGATTCCTGCTGGCCGGCGATGCCGGCGACCAGCTGTTCGCTTCCATCGTCCCCGTCCTGGGCCCGGTCGTCACCCAGATGGGCCTCTTGCTCCTGTGGATATCGGCGATCGTCACGATCTACACCGGCTGGGACTATTTTCGCGCCGGCATCCATCACCTCATCGAGGAGGATGAGGGATGAAGCTCAAATATTTCGCCTGGGTGCGCGAACGGATCGGCAAGGCGGAAGAAACGATCGAGCCGCCGGCCGATGTGCGCACGGTCGACGATCTCATCGCCTGGCTTTCGAGGCGCGGCGAAACCTACGCCTATGCGTTCGAAAAGCCGAAGGTGATCCGCGCCGCGATCGACCACGCCCATGTCAAGCCGGATGCCATGATCGCGGGCGCCAGCGAGATTGCCTTCTTCCCGCCGATGACCGGCGGCTAGAGCATGATCCGGATCCGAAGGACCGCGTTAGCGCAAAGTGGGAACCGGTTTTCCGAAAAGATCATGCTCGAAAAGACAAGTCCTTTTCAAAAGCTTGCGATGATCCGATGACCGCTATCGTGACGATCCGCATCCAGCAAGCCGATTTCGACATCGCGCGGGAAATCGCGGCGCTGACCAAGGGTCGCACCGATATCGGCGCCGTCGTCACCTTCTCCGGCATCTGCCGCGGCAGCGAGGGCGGCGAGCCCATCGCGGCGCTGACGCTCGAACATTATCCCGGCATGGCGGAAGCCGAAATCATGCGGCACGCCGAAACCGCGATGTCGCGCTGGCCGCTCACAGGCCTGACCGTCATTCACCGTTTCGGCCGCATCACGCCCGGCGAGAATATCGTGATGGTCCTGACCTCTTCGCAGCACCGCCAGGCGGCGTTCCAGGCGGCGGAGTTCCTGATGGATTACCTGAAGACCAGCGCCCCGTTCTGGAAGCGCGAGGAAAGCGCCGATCGAACCAATTGGGTCGAGGCGCGCCACCACGACGACGAAGCCGCTGCGCGCTGGACCAAATCCTGATGGCCAGACGCGCCAGGCCGATAGCTGGTCGCGGCCGAGCCGCGAAACTTCCGAACAAACGCGGCCGCGCCGCGCCATTGCCGAAAGTGCCGGCCGGCGAACTCGCGACCCTGCTCGATTTCGTCCGCTATGCGGTGAGCCGTTTCACCGAGGCGAAGCTGGTGTTCGCGCACGGCACCACCGATCCCGTGGCCGAAGCCGCCTTCCTGGTCTGCGAAACCCTGCATCTCAATCCCGACCAGTTCGAGATGTTCGCAACCGCCCGCGTCACCGCGCGCGAGGCCAAGGCGATCCTCGACGTGATCGGCCGCCGTGTCACGACGCGAAAACCCGCCGCCTATCTCGTCAACAAGATCTACCTGCGCGGCCTGCCCTTCTATGTCGACGAGCGCGTCATCGTGCCACGTTCCTTCATCGGCGAGTTGCTGGATTCGCATTTTGCCGGCGAGGCCGCCGAAGGCGGCTCGCTGATCGACGACCCCGCCGCGGTGGACAGCGTGCTCGACCTCTGCACCGGCTCGGGCTGTCTGGCGATCCTCGCCAGCCAGAACTTTCCGAATGCGCTGGTCGACGCGGTGGACATCTCCAGGGACGCCCTCGAGGTCGCCGCGCGCAATGTCGCAGATTACGGCCTCGGCGACCGGGTGAGGCTCTATCGCGGCGACCTGTTCGCCCCGCTCGGCGACAAGCGTTACGACCTCATCATCTCCAACCCGCCCTATGTCGATGCGCAAGGCATGGCGGATTTGCCGCGCGAATGCCGCGCCGAACCGAAACTGGCTTTCTACGGCGGCGAAGACGGGCTCGACCTCGTCCGCCGCATCCTGAACGAGGCCGGGGAGCATTTGACACCCGAGGGCGGGCTGTTGTGCGAGATCGGCCGGGGCCGCGAGCTCTTGGAGGCCGCCTTCCCGCAATTGCCGCTGCTCTGGCTCGACACCGAGGATTCCGAGGGCGAGGTGTTCTGGATCGGGGCCGCCGATCTCTGAGTGTGGCCAAGAACCCTGATAAGCGCCCCAACGGGAGCCGCGAGCCGACCAGAAAACCGCCCGATTGAGTGGAAATAGTGCGGCCCATGGCGTTCCCGTCGCGCACCGAAACTGATAGCTTGCGCGGCAACCCATCACGCCCCAAAACTTGAAGAGGCCCCCATGCTGGACAAGAGCCCACGCCCCGCCGCCGTCAACGTGCCCAACGACCTCGCTGCGCACTGGATGCCATTCACCGCCAACCGGGCCTTCAAGAAGAACCCGCGGCTGCTCGCCGGCGCCAAGGACATGCATTACATCACCGTCGACGGCCGCAAGATCATCGACGCCGCCGCCGGCATGTGGTGCTGCAATGCCGGCCATGGCCGCACCCAGATTTCGTCGGCGATCGCCAAGCAGGCCGAGGCCCTGGATTACGCCCCGCCGTTCCAGTTCGGCATTCCGCAGGCCTTCGAGCTCGCCAGCCGCATCGCCGATCTGGCGCCCGCCGGCCTCGATCACGTGTTTTTCTGCAATTCCGGTTCGGAAGCTGCCGACACCGCGCTCAAGATCGCGCTGGCCTATCACCAGACCCAGGGCCAGGGCACCCGCAGCCGCCTGATCGGCCGCGAGCGCGGCTATCACGGCGTCGGCTTCGGCGGCACGTCGGTGGGCGGCATTGTCAACAACCGCAAGATGTTCGGCACGCTGCTCGCCGGCGTCGATCATCTGCCCCACACCTATGACCGCGACAAGCAGGCCTTCACCAAGGGCGAGCCGGAATATGGCGCGCATTTCGCCGACGAGCTGGAGCGGCTGGTCAATCTGCACGGCGCCTCCACCATCGCCGCCGTCATCGTCGAGCCGATGGCCGGATCGACCGGCGTGCTGCCGGCCCCGAAGGGCTATCTCAAGCGGCTGCGCGAGATCACCCAGAAGCACGGCATTTTGCTGATTTTCGACGAGGTCATCACCGGTTACGGCCGGCTCGGCTTTGCCTTTGCCGCCGAGCGCTATGGCGTGCTGCCGGACATGCTGACCTTCGCCAAGGGCATCACCAACGGCGCCGCGCCGATGGGCGGCGTGCTGGTGCGCGACACCATCCATGACGCCTTCATGAGCGGCCCGGAGCACATGGTGGAACTGACCCACGGCTATACCTATTCGGCGCACCCGATCGCCTGCGCCGCGGCGCTGGCGACGCTCGATATCTACCGTGACGAAAAGCTGTTCGAGCGGGCCAACAAGCTCGAGCCGAAATTCGCCGATGCGGTAATGTCGCTGAGAAGCGAGCCGAATGTGGTGGATATCCGCACCATCGGCCTGACAGCCGGGATCGACCTCGCCCCGCGCGCCGACGCGCCCGGCAAGCGCGGCTTCGATGCGCTCAACAGCGCCTTCCACGACAATGATCTGATGCTGCGCATCGCCGGCGACACGCTGGCGCTGACGCCGCCCCTGATCGTCAGCGAGGACCAGATCGGCGAGATTGTCGGCAAGGTCGCCAAGGTGATCCGCGCGGTAGCGTAAGGCTTCTGGTCTCGTCCGCCGGCAGGCGGAACATTCGAAACCAATCCACGTTCAACCATCGCAGCGACGGTCGGCGTCGCTGCGATGGAGGAACGCCGGATATGCCTTCGCTGTCGGGCGGCTTGCTGCGCGCAGGCCTCGCGATCAAACTCAGCCAGATCAAGCTGGCGACGCGATCTTACATGCGTGACCGGACGCATCAGGCCGCGGATACGGCCACCTCCTACGCCGTCGCCGCCGGGCTTTTTGCCGCCGCAGGCATCTTTGTGATCGCCGCCTGCCTGGTCGGCATGTCCGCGCTGTTTCGCTGGATCGAAATCCGGTACGGGCTGTTTCCGGCCTTCGGCGCCATCGGCGCGCTGCTGCTGGTCATTGCAGCGATCTGCGCCGCCATGGCCGCCGCGCGGTTGAAGCGCCCGCCACCGCAGTTTCCATCGTTGACGAGCCGTCTGCGCGTCGCCATCAAGACCAATCCGGTCAAGCCCGATCAAATCGAAGCCGTCAGAGACACCGCCGAGGCCGTTCTGCTGGCACCGTCGGCACCAACGCCTCGCGACAACCGACGTCCGATATCCACATTCCGCAGCACGCGGGACAACAGGAGCATTCAGGCGGGCCTGATCCTGACGGCGACCTTGCTGGGCTGGGCGGCGTTAAGACGACGGCAGGTGCGTCGAACGGAAGTCTGATGTCCGGCCAAAAGTCCCAGCATCGCGACAACCTGTTGCTGATCGCGGCTACCACCATCCTGATCGTGACCGCGCAGCGTTATTTTCAGACAAGCCCGCCGCGGGAAGCGGCCCGCGACCCCGATGGTCCCGGGGTGGCGCGGCACGACGGCGGCCGGCGCGAGCGAGCGCCTTCCGGCCAGAGACGGCATGCCAGCAACCCCCTGGCAATTCCATGGGCCGGCTGGAAGGACATTCTCTCGCGCGCCTACGTCAGGACCGGTGAAGATCGTTTGCTCGCCACCGCCGCCGGGGTGGTGTTCTTCGGCCTGCTCGCGATATTTCCGGCGGTCACCGCGCTGGTCTCCTGCTACGGCCTGTTCGCCAGCCCGTCGACCATCGGCGCCAATCTTCGGACGCTGGCGCTGATGCTGCCGGAAGGTTCGTTCCAGATCGTGCAGGACCAGATCGGCCGCGTGCTCGACAAGGGCAATACCGCGCTCGGGGCAACCTTCCTGTTCGGCCTCGCTTTGGCGATCTGGAGCGCCAATGCCGGGGTCAAGGCGGTGATCGATGCTCTCAATGTCGTCTACGAAGAACGGGAAAAGCGCGGCTTCGTCCGGCTCAACCTGCTTTCGCTGGCTTTCACCACCTGCGGCATTGCGGCGCTGCTGTTGATGGTGGGGGCGGTGGTGGCGCTGCCGCTGGCCCTCGATCATGTGGGTCTCGAACCGGACAACCAGACCATTGTCGCGGTGGCACGATGGCCCCTGCTGTTCGTGGTTCTGGTGGTCGCGCTCGGCTTCCTCTACCGGTTCGGGCCGAGCCGGCCGGCGGCGCGCTGGCAATGGCTCAGCGTCGGCGCTGTGGCCGCCGCCGTGCTTTGGATCGCGGGCTCCGCGCTTCTGTCCTGGTATCTGTCGAACTTCGGCAATTACAGTGCGACCTACGGCTCGCTGGGCGCGGCGATCGGGCTGATGATATGGATGTGGATGTCTGCCATCATTGTGCTGTGCGGCGCCGAGCTGAATTCGGAAATCGAGCGGCAAACCGCGCTTGACACCACGCTCGGCCGACCCAGGCGGCTCGGCCTCCGCGGGGCCGCCATGGCCGACAGACCGGGACCGGCAGTTCCGCACGTGTCAAAAGAACACTAGCTTTTCGAATCAACATTAATGCTAAGGTTGCAGCGCTCGGGGGAGCGCTGGCGGGCTTGTGCGAGGCGTTCTCCGGGGCTGGGGACACGAGGATTTGAGGGCCTTCCGCGCAACATGATCCGCATTTCCACGATTTTCATCGCCATCTGCATGGTGCTGGTCGCAGCATCCCTCGGCCTGATCCTTTATTCGGTGGCCGGCATCAGCGGAACGGAATCCGCGATAGTGGCGCTCACCGCGCTGACCTTCCTGATCCTCTACAACGCCGTCTCGATGCGGCTGCGCGATCGCACCGACGTCGGCAGCCAGATCGCGGACCTGTCGCGCGGCACCGCCGACCTCGCCCGCCAGGTCGCCGAGTTCGGCCGTCGCCTCGCCGCCGTCGAGGGCAAGCTGGTGTCGGCGAATTCCGCCGGCTCCGACCGCATCCAGGCCGTGGCCGGCGAAATCAGCGAGCTGGGGGCGCTGGTCAAGCAGCTCGCGGTCTCCGTCGCCAGCCACGACGACATGCTGGCGGCGAGTGCGGCTGCGGCCGCCGCCGCGCCTGCCGCCAAGCCCGACGACGAGCGCCAACAGGAACTGCCGCTGTCGACGGAAGGCGCGCGGCATGTCACGCCGCTGCCGCCCCTTGTCGCAGCACCCGCCGCCGTCCCCAGCCCACCCGCACCCTCCCGCGGCCACGCGCAAATCCTCGCCGCGGTGAAGAGCGCCGTCGACGAGAACCTGATCGAGATCTATCTG
>JBGPSI010000159.1:0-11464 GCA_041490045.1 Bradyrhizobium sp. | reverse complement strand
TTGGCGCGGATCGCGGGGTCGGCGGGCAGATCCTGGTGCTGCGTCTCGAAGAATGATCTTTGAAAAACGGGCAACATGACGTGCTCCGATTTCGCGTCCACGGAAATTCCGTTGGGGGACATGCTACCACGGCTGGCAACATTTGGTCACAATAGCCTTCGATTGCCGCGGCGGTGTGACGGTGCCGCAACAGACTTGCATGCACAGGCGGTGATATGCCCAAATCTGGATCGTCCTGGTTCGCCGTGGATAGCGAAGCACCTGGATTCACGGCGCCTGCGTAGGGACCGCGTCGACCCTGACGTCAGATCGCCTCGCCGCGTGCGGCCGCCGCCGCGTTGCGGATCGCGGAAATGTTGGCCTTGTAGGATTCCATCGTACCGCCCTTGAACACCGCGGAGCCGGCGACGAAGGCATTGGCGCCGGCGGCGGCCAGCTGGCCGGAGACGTCGGGGCCGACGCCGCCGTCGACCTCGATGTCGATCGGGCGTCCGGCCGTCATCGCGCGCAAATCCCTGATCTTGCCAAGCGCGGAGGGGATAAAGGCCTGGCCGCCGAAGCCTGGATTGACCGACATCACCAGCACGAGGTCGATCATGTCGATGACATATTCGATCGCCGAGATCGGCGTGCCCGGATTGAGCGAGACGCCGGCCTTCTTGCCAAGGCTGCGGATCGCCTGCAGCGAGCGGTGCAGATGCGGACCGGCCTCGGCATGCACCGTGATATGATCGCAGCCGGCCTTGGCGAAGGCCTCGAGATAAGGATCGCAGGGCGAGATCATCAGATGCGCGTCGAAGATCTTCTTCGTGTGCGGGCGCATCGCCTTGATGACGTCGGGCCCGTAGGAAATGTTGGGCACGAAATGCCCGTCCATCACGTCGAGATGGATCCAGTCGGCGCCGGCCGCATCGACGGCGCGGACCTCTTCGCCCAGTTTGGAAAAATCGGAAGCCAGGATCGACGGCGCGATGGCGAGGGGGCGTGACGCAAATTGGGCGGACATGTGCGCTTTCCCGAAAACACTTTCGAAGCCTTGAAGGGGTTTCCGGGTAACACGCGCGCGCCCCGCGGGCAATGTCGGCAAATCGCCGTCGCGAGGCGGAAAAATCTGCCGCCGGCGGCACCAATTGCCGGGGCCATCGGACCGGGCCTCGCGCGGAAAACCCCTGTTTTATTGGGTTTTCCGCAGTGGCACGGGGTTTGCTGATCCTGATCCCGTGAAAGCAGGCCGCCGGACCGCGGCTCATTTGTCGGAGTTCTGCCATGTTGCTTGCCCTTGGCGCCGCCTCGTCCGCAGTGGACGCACTGCAATCGCTGATCTCGTCGAAATCGACGTCGCCGCAAGCCACCGGCTTTACCCAGAACCCGCCCACCCCGTTCGATACCGCGAACGGCTCGACGCAGACAGAAAGTCCGCCTCCAGTTACCGGTGGTGCCGGGTTTACGCAGATCTCGCCGGAGACGATGAGCGCGCTGATCGCGGCGCAGGGCCAGGATTCGAGCGGCTCAACCACATCGGCATCGACCACGTCGGCGCCCACCGACCCGGCCAGCGCGCTGAAAGATTTGTTCTCGCAGATCGATGGCAACGGCGACGGCCAGATCAGCCAGAGCGAATTCGAAAGCGCACTCGGCGCCGGCGGCACCAACATCGCGCAGGCCGACGACGTGTTCAAGAAACTCGACGCCAACGGCGACGGGTCGGTCACCCTCGACGAAATGCAGAAAGCATTGCAGGGTTTGCGCGGTAGTCACCACCATCACCATGTCGCCGATTCGGACGATTCGACGGGCACCGACGGAGCGAGCTCAACGAACGGCACATCGGGCTCCGGCGGCGGCGGTTCGAGCTCCGATCCGTTGCTGCAGGCGCTGGCCGGTGCAACCAGCACGTCGGTAACCAACAGTGACGGTTCGACCACGACGTCCATCACCAATGCTGACGGCTCCGTCATCACCATGACCTCGCCCGCGGCGACGACTTCGTCGAGCAGCGCGACGGCCTCCTACAATTTCCTCGAGCAGATGATTCAGCGCGCGGCGCAGGCGGTTTCCTCCGGTGCCGCCTCCTCGCTGTCGCTCAACGTCTGAACGGATTTGGCTGGCCAATTGTAGCCAGCTATCCGAACCGGTCCCGCCACGCCGGCAGCGCGCCCAGGAAGGGCAGCGCAGTGGCCTCATAGACGCCGCGTGCGATCGCCCGCGCCACCACATTGGCCGCGACCATGCCGAGTTCGGTAAGGCCGGCGAGGGGATCAACCGGCTTTTCGCACGTGGCGGCGGCGAACAGCACGTCGCCGTCGAGCGGCGCGTGCACCGGATAGATCGCGCGGGCAAATCCGGTCTGCGCGATCATCGCAAGCCGCTTGGCCTGCGGTTTGGTCAGTTCGGCATCGGTCACGACCACCGCGAGCGTGGTGTTCTCCACCGAGGTTGCAGAAGCGCCGCCCTTGATGCGCATCGCCAGCATGTCGGGCGTGAACGCCGGAGGCTGGCCGCGTCCGCCATATTCACCGCCGATTTCAAACGGCGCCGCCCAGAACCACGGCCCGTCGCCGACCGTGACGCTGCCGACCGCATTGACCACCGCGAGCGCGGCGACCTTCACGCCATCCTGCGTCGCCGCCGAGGCCGAGCCGAGCCCGCCCTTGAAATTCGCCGTGGTTGCGCCGAGCCCTGCGCCGACGCTGCCGAGCGCGAAAGTCTCCTTCGCAGCCGCCGCCGCGGCGTAGCCGAGATCGCGATAGGGCGCGAAACGGCCCCACGCCTTGTCGCCGCCGTTCAGGAGATCGAACATGATCGCGCCCGGGACGATCGGTATCACCGCGCCGCGCACCGCAAAGCCGCGGCCCTGCTCGGCGAGCCAGGCCTGCACCCCGCCGCCGGCCTCGAGCCCGAACGCCGAGCCGCCGCCGAGCGCGATGGCGTCGATGCGCTCCACGGTGTTGGCGAGGTCGAGCAGCGCGCCCTCGCGGGTGCCGGGACCGCCGCCGCGCACATCGATCGCCGCCACCGCGGGGCGATCGAAAACGACCGCCGTGACGCCGGAGGCAAGCCGCTTGTCATCGGCGTGACCGACGCGGACGCCGGATATATCGGTGAGGAGATTTTTCATCGCATTTTCCCTGCAGGAGGTGAGATGACCGCAGGGCGGCGTTCCGGTCAACCGCGGAGAAGCGCATACGCTGCTCCAACGAAAACGCCCCGGCAGACCGGGGCGTTGACGTCGTGACGGGATCGATGAGCTCTCAGGACCCCTTCGGATTGATCTCGGTGTAGCCGCCCTTGGCGTCCCATTTGTAGACGACATAGTCGAGCTGCTTGATGTCGCCCTTGGCGTCGAACTCCAGCTTGCCGATCACCGTATCCCAGGCGCCGGCCTTGATCGTGTCCATGACTTTCTTGGGATCGGTGGTGCCGGCTTTCTTCACCGCCTGCGACCAGACCTGCATCGCGGCGTAGGTGTAGAGCGTGTAGCCCTCGGGGTCGATGCCCTTGACCTTGAACTGCTCGACGATGGCCTTGGCGGTCGGCTTGTTCCGCGGATCGGGACCGAAGGTGAACAGCGTGCCTTCGCCGGCCGGGCCGGTGATCGAGGCGAACTCCTTGTCGGCCAGCGCGTCGCCCGCCATCAGCACGGTCTGCAGGCCCTGGTCGCGCATCTGGCGCAGGATCAGGCCGGATTCCTGATGGTAGCCGCCGACATAGACCAGATCGATCTTTTCGAGCTTCAGGCGCGATACGATGGCGTTAAAATCCTTGTCGCCCTTGTTGTAGGACTCGAACATCTTTTCGGTGACGCCGGCCTTGTTGAGCGCCTTCTTGGTCTCATCGGCGAGACCCTTGCCGTAGGTGGTCTTGTCGTTGAGGATGGCGATGTTCTTGCCCTTGTAATTCTTGGCGATGAATTCGGCGGCGACCAGGCCCTGCTGATCGTCGCGGCCGCAGACGCGCGCCACGTTCCAGAGCTTGCGCTCGGTGAACAGCGGATTGGTGGAGGCCGGCGTGATCTGCAGCACGTTGCCGTCCGCATAGGCTTCCGACGCCGGGATCGACGACGACGAGCAATAATGGCCGGCGACAAACGGGATCTTCGCGCTGGCGATCTTTTCCGCCACCGAGCGCGCCTGCTTGGGATCGCAGGCGTCGTCCTCGACATCCAGCGCCAGTTTCTTGCCGAGCAGGCCGCCGGCGGCGTTGAGATCGGCAATCGCCATGTCGGCGCCGTTCTTCAACTGCCGGCCGAACGCGGATTCGCCGCCTGTCATCGGGCCCGCCACGGCGATGGTGATGTCCTGCGCAAAGGCTGCCGTCGACAGCGCCAACGAAGCGCCGAATGCCAGGCCGATCAGTTTCAATGATTTCATGAGGAGTCCTCGCGGGTAGATCGCTACGGGAAGCCGGGCGAGCCGGGGTCGAAAATCGCACGTATTGTCGGCTGAATTTACCGTGGAGTCATCGGCAATTTTCAGGCAGCACGGCCCTTCGCCGCCGAGTTTCACGCCCGCCGGCCACCTTCCAGATAGGCGGCGCGGATTTCCGGGCGCTGCAGCAACTCAGTGCCGGTTCCTGCCAGCGTAATCAGGCCGTTGACCATGACATAGCCGCGGTGGGCAAGCCGCAGCGCGTGATTGGCGTTCTGCTCGACGATCAGCACGGTGAGGCCGTCCTGCCGGTTCAGGGTCCGGATTGCGTCGAAAATCTGGCGCGCGATGAGGGGCGCCAAGCCCAGCGAAGGCTCGTCCAGCATCAACAGGCGAGGGCGGCTCATCAGCGCGCGCCCGATTGCCAGCATCTGCTGCTCGCCGCCGGACAGGGTGCCGCCGCGCTGGGTCATGCGCTCCTTCAGCCGCGGGAACAGCGCGAAGACGCGCTCGAGCCCGGCCTCGCGCTCGGCCTCGCTGCAGTCGGTCGCATCGGCGCCCATCTGCAGGTTTTCGGCGACGCTCATGCGCGGGAAAATCCGGCGGCCTTCCGGCGATTGCGCTATGCGCAGCCGCGCGATCTCGTGGGTCGGCACGCCAGTGATATCGCGGCCGTCGAACAGGATCTGGCCTGAGCGGGCGCGCGGCCTGCCGAAGACGGTCATCATCAGCGTCGACTTGCCGGCGCCATTGGCTCCGATCAGCGCGACGATCTCGCCGGGGTTGATCTCGAGATCGACGCCCTTCAAGGCTTCGATCTTGCCATAGGCGGCGCGAAGGCCACGGATCGCGAGCAGGGGTGCGGCGCGGGGCGCACTCACGTTCCGCTCTCCATCACAGCGATCGCTTCTTCCTCGTCGGCGCCGAGATAGGCTGCGATCACCTTGGGATCGTCGCGGACCTGTTGCGGCGATCCCTCGGCGATCTTGACGCCGTAATCCATCACCACGACGTGGTCGGAAATTTCCATCACCACGCTCATGTCGTGCTCGATCAACAGGATCGAGGCGCCATGGTCATCGCGGATCGAGAGCAGCAATTCGCTCAGGCCCGCGCTTTCGCGCGCGTTCAGGCCGGCGGCGGGTTCGTCGAGGCAGAGCAGCGCGGGCTCGGTGCACATCGCGCGCGCGATCTCGAGGCGGCGCTGATCCCCATAGGGCAGATTGCCGGCGGCGTCGTCGGCGCGGTCGAGCAACCCGATACGCTTCAGCCACAGGGTCGCCTGATCGATCGCGCGCTTTTCCGCCGTGCGCCAGGACGGCGCGCCGATCAGGCCGAGAAACGTCAGTCCCGACGCCCGCATCAGCGCGTTGTGTTGCGCCACCATCAGGTTTTCCAGCGCGGTCATGCCGGGAAACAGCCGGATGTTCTGGAAGGTGCGCGCGACCTTTGCCTGTTTCGAAATACGGAAATCGTTCAGCCGTTCGAGCTGGATGGCGCGGCCGTCGTCATGCGTCAGCCGCATGGTGCCGCCCGATGGCTTGTAGAAACCGGTGATGCAGTTGAACACGGTGGTCTTGCCGGCGCCGTTCGGCCCGATCAGCGCGGTGATCTTGCGCCGCTCGGCGGTGAACGACAGCTCGTTGACGGCGACGATGCCGCCGAACCGCATGGCCAGGCGATCGACGGAGAGGATGCAATCGCCGCTCATCCCTGGCCCTCCTTGACGAGGTCGGACGAGATGGCGTGGCTGTGCTCGAGGTAAACGGTCGGGGCACGGTGGCCGATCAGCCCGCGCGGGCGCCAGATCATCAGCAGCACCATCGCGAGGCCGAACACCAACATGCGGTACTGGTCGAGGCCGCGGAACAGCTCGAAGCCTCCGATCATGGCGAGCGCGGCCAGCGCGACGCCGAGCTGCGAGCCCATGCCGCCGAGCACGACGATCGCCAGCACCAGCGCCGATTCCTGGAAGGTGAAGGATTCCGGGCTGATGAATCCCTGCCGCGTCGCGAAGAAGGCGCCGGCAAAACCGCCGAACATGGCGCCGGTCGCAAAGGCCGTGAGTTTCGTGGTGGTGATGTTGATGCCGAGCGCGCGGCAGGCGACCTCGTCCTCGCGCAGCGCCTCCCAGGCGCGCCCGATCGGCAGACGGCGCAACCTGATCGTCACCCAGTTGGTCAGGAGCGCCAGCGCCAGGATCAGATAGAACAGGAACACGATGCGGTGGGTCGGCGAGAACTCGATGCCGAGTTTTGCCGCGAGCCCGTCATCGCCGGGGGTGAGGGGAATGCCGAACAGGCTCGGCCGCGGGATTCCCGAGACGCCGTTGGGTCCGCCGGTCAGGCTCTGCCAGTTGATGATGACGAGGCGGATGATCTCGCCGAATGCGAGGGTCACGATGGCGAGATAGTCGCCACGCAGCCGGAGCACCGGAAAGCCCAGCATCACGCCCCAGAGCGCGGCGAGGATGCCGGCCAACGGCAGGCAGATCCAGAACGACAGCCCGAAATTGGTGGCCAGCAGCGCATAGGAATAGGCGCCAACCGCGTAGAACGCGACGTAGCCGAGGTCGAGCAGGCCGGCGAGGCCGACCACGACGTTCAGTCCCCATCCCAGCATCACATAGGTCAGCACGAGAATGCCGAGATCGAGGATGTAGCGTTGCTGATAGAAGATCACCGGTACCAGAAAAGTGAAGATCAGGAGCAAAGGCGCGATCGCGCGCCGCGCCAGCACCAGCGCGCTCTGTACCTTCGGCGGAACGATCATGACGGTACCGGCCGGACCCCACCACAGCCGCAGCAATTCCACCGCGATGCTGCCGAAGAACACGGCGGCGACCATGCCCGCGAGTTCCGGAAACCGGGTCCAGTAGATCAGTTGCCCGGTGGGTCCGGCTTCGGTGCGGATGCCGATCATCAGCGAAAACAGCACCAGCGCCACCAGCGCGCTGATCAGGGCTTTCTTGAAGATGAAGGCGGCGACCGGGCCGCGCGAGCCCGCCATCGGTTTGGGCGCGGATGCTGTCACGCTGCTGCCCGTCAAACTTTTTCAACTTCGGGCCGGCCCAACAGGCCGGTCGGCATGAAGATCAGGACCACGATCAGGATCGAGAACGCGGCGACGTCCTTGTACTCGACGGAGAAATAGGCCGACCACATGGTCTCGATCAAGCCGATCGCGAGTCCCCCGAGCATCGCGCCGGGCAGCGAGCCGATGCCGCCGAGCACGGCGGCGGTGAACGCCTTGATGCCGGCGACGAAGCCCATGAAGAAATCCACCAGGCCATAATAGAGCAGGTACATCATGCCCGCGACGGCGGCGAGCGCCGCCCCGATGACGAAGGTCATGGAGATGGTGCGGTCGACATCGACCCCGAGCAGTGCCGCCATGGTCTGGTCCTGCTCACAGGCGCGCATGTCGCGGCCGAGCCGTGTGCGCGCCACCAGCCAGGTGAAGATCGCGAGCAGCACGATGGTGGTGATGACGACGACGATCTGCACGTTCGACAGCCGCACCACGAAGCCGTTGTTGTCCAGCAGGGTATAGCCGCCGGTGATGATCGGCGGCACCGGTTTGACGCGGGCTCCTTGCGCGACCTGCGAATAATTCGACAGCACGAACGACATGCCGATCGCCGACAGCATCGGCGCCAGCCGGAACGAATGCCGCAGCGGCCGATAGGCGATGCGCTCCACCGTCCAGCCGTACAGCGCGGTGATCGCCATCGACACCAGCAGCACGATCAGGAGGATCAGGGGGACCGCGGTCAGCCCGAACGAGACCAGCACCAGGAACGAGATCAGCGCGATGAAGCCGCCGATCATGAAGATATCGCCATGAGCAAAATTGATCATGCCGACGATGCCGTAGACCATCGTGTAGCCGATGGCGATCAGGCCATAGATCGAACCGAGGACGAGGCCGTTGATCAGTTGCTGGGCGAAATAATCCATGCGCTGCCGTTGACCCAAGCCTTTTCCGGCAAAGTGGAAACCGGTCTGCCGCGAGAAGATGCTCGCGTTTGTAGAGCGATGACGCGGCGAGGGCCCCGGCAGCCGGAACGACACGTCCTGTCGTTTTCTAACAGTGGGAACCGAAGGCGGCAACAGCGCGGGGTGCGGCTTAAGCGGCTTGTACAGAGCTCATTTTACCGCCGGTTCCGGCCGCCACGGTCGCGACAAGCCGCCGCCACGGAATGAGCATCGGGGAACCCAGGTTCCTCCGCAACCAATCGCGGTTTTCCCGGTTGGCTCGGACTAGGTTCAACAAGGGAGATCCCGATGACCAGCCAAAACCAGAACCCGGGCCAGCAGAACCAGAACCCGGGTCAGAAGCCCGGCCAGCAGCAGGACGGCGGCCAGAAGCCCGGCCAGCAACAGCAGGAGCCGGGCCGTCAGGGCCAGAACCTCGGTCAGCCGGGCAAGGGCGAGCGCTAGTCCGGTTTTCAAAGCCCAAGCGAGAGCAGGAGAGTCCCGCCGTAAGGCGGGACTTTTCTTTTTAGAAACGGGGGCGGCGGTAAGTCTTAGCCGGCGGCCGACGGTGCGATCGTCGCCTTCAGGCCGCCTAATTGCGATTTGGCCAGGTCCAGTCGCCAGCCATAGGCAGTGAGAACGTCCTGGACGATGGCAAGGCCGAGGCCCGCGCCTTCGCCGCGTTCGTCAAGGCGGATGCCGCGCTCCAGCACACGCGGCCATTGGACGGGCGAGATACCCGGCCCATCATCCTCGATGACGATCGATGCCCCGGAATCGGCGCCGATCCGGACGCGTTGCGCGGCATGGCGCGCGGCATTCTCCAGCAGATTGCCCAGCACCTCGGCAAGGTCGGTGCGGTCGAGCGGCACCTGTGCATCGTCGGCGATGTGCTGTTCGAAGGTCACGCGCATGCCGAAAGGTGTGCGCGACAGTGTGGCAATCAGCGAGCGTACCAGCGGTGCCAGTGCGGTGGAATAGCTGTCCCGGTGCCTGACGGCGCTGCGCACCCGGGCCCGTGCCAGTTCGCGGTCGACGTGGCGGCTCATGGCGTCGCCGACCGCCTCGATATCCTGCGCAAGTGCCGTTTCGCCGCGGTCGCGTAGCCGGCCGGCATCGGAAGCGAGCGCGGCCAGCGGCGTCTTGAGTCCATGGGCGAGATCGGCTGCCCGGCTGCGGGAACGCTCGATCTCCCGCTCCTGGGCATCGAGCAGTGCATTGACCTCCTCGACCAGCGGACGAACTTCGGCCGGCACCCCGGCCGGCAGATGATGCCGGCGCCCCGATCGGATTTCGACAACGCCGCGACGAACCGCGTCGAGAGGGCGCAGGCCGAGGCCGACCTGGATCGAGGTGGCAATCGCCAGCACCAGACCCAGCAGGCCGAGCGCGACGGCGATGTCCTTGGCAAAAGCGGCGGTGGCGGTCGCGACGCGGGCAAGATCGGCGGCGACGACGAGGCGCACCGGCACACGTCGATCGCCGACCGTCAGAAGGACCCTTCTCTCTGCGATCAGCATATGGCTGTCGGCGGGGCCGGTCACCTCGTGGTAGTGGACCTCGCCGGGCGCCGGTTCGTCGACCGGCGGCGACAGTTTGGCGTCCCACAGCGAGCGCGAGCGCAGCAACTGGTCACGATCATCCGACACCTGCCAGTAAAGCCCCGACAATGCATCGGCGAAGCGCGGATCGGCCGGCGCTCGCGTCATGACCAGGTTGCCATCCTGATCGACGTCGACGCCGGCGACCAATTGCTTGAGATGCACGTCGAGATCGTCAGCCATGGTGCGGGTGACGTGGCGCTCGAACAGGAGGATCAACCCGGCGCCGGCAATCGTCAGCGCCACCAGGATTGCGATGATCCCGCCGGCGACAAGCCGCAGCCGCAGCGATCCCAGTCTCATGCAGGCGTCTCCGGCACGATGTAACCGAAGCCGCGGCGGGTCTCGATCAGATCGGGCCCAAGCTTCTTGCGCACGCGGCCGATCAATACTTCCAGCGCATTGGAATCGTGATCTTCGCCGTGGCCGTAGACGTTTTCGTCGAGTTCGTGCTGCGACACCACGCGGCCGCGGTGACGCAGCAGGTAGGCGACGAGGCGATATTCGAGCGGCGACATCGTGACCGGCACGCCCCGCACGCTCACTCTCATCTGTCGTTCGTCCAGCGTGATGTCGCCGGCGGACACCACCGACGATGCGTGGCCGGCGGAGCGGCGGACGATCGAGCGCAGCCGCGCCAGCAGTTCCTCGATCCGGAACGGCTTCGGCAGATAGTCGTCGGCGCCGGCGTCGATTCCGTCGACGCGCTCGGCCCAGGTTGCGCGCGCGGTCAGGACCAGCACCGGCATGTAACGGCCATTCGCGCGCCAGCGCTTGAGCACGGCAAGCCCGTCCATGCCCGGCAGGCCGAGATCGAGGATGACCGCGCCATAATCCTCGGTGTCGCCGCGGAACCATGCTTCTTCACCGTCGCGCACGGTCTCGACGACGTAGCCAGCGGCTTCGAGCGCGCGCGAAATATCCGATGCGATTCGCCGGTCGTCCTCGACAACAAGTACCCGCATCACTTCTCCTTGATACGCTCGATCTCGCCGCTGCGGGCGTCGACATGAACTTCGAACAGCCGGCCCCGGCTGTCGACGACACGGAATTCGTAGCGCCAGCGACCACCCTCGTGTTCGATCTCGACACCGGCGACCTCGCCGGGCAGCTTGCCGCGCAGCGCATTGAGGATGTCCGCCAGGGAGTGGATCTCGCCGTTCTCGACCGCGCGGCGGATCTCGTCGCGGCGCGCCTCGTCCTGATCGCGCGCGTCCGCCATTTGCGGCGCCGCCGCAGCCAGCGCTGCCGCCGCGAGTACCATTGCCAATACCGTTGCAGTTCGACTCGAGCGCATGGCCTATACACCAAATAATCCAGCATTATGCCGGACCCGACCTGACAGGTTGCTGACATGGATCAACAGGCAGCCGTCAGCGCCGCTCTGGCACGCTCCCGTTTTCGTCCGCCGCGCGCTGTGGCAGGACTTTCAGCAGGGGAGACCAGAAAATGGCTTACGTCTCATCGTTCAAAACGGTCGCCGGGAGGATCGGCATCGCGGCCCTGGCATCGATTCTGA
>JBGPSI010000158.1:0-11492 GCA_041490045.1 Bradyrhizobium sp. | reverse complement strand
GGGATCGCCGGGATTGAACTGCTCGAGCGGGATCGATTGGGCCATCTCCCGCGCGGTATTCTGGTTGATGGTCTGGGCGGAATCGATCGTCCCGTGCATCGGGCAACTCCCTGGATTGCCCCCTCCATGGTGATATCCGGAGGGTGGTCGTTTGAGCGAATTACAGCCCGTTGCGTGCGTCAGAGCAAGGGAGAGTTTGAAGCATTTGGCCGCGACGGGTACCGCTCCCCTAGTATACGGCTTGAGCTGCCCTTTCCCGGCATCTTTCGGCCCGTGACAAGCCTATTTCCAGAGATTAAGGCTGTAGCCGAGAAAGCAGCTTTATTTGCCCGGAGGCCATCCCACCATGATCCCCAACGCGCAACGGATGTTCAATTTCGATCTCGGCGAGACCGCCGACGCCATCAGGGAAACCGTGCAGGATTTCTCCAGCAACGAGATCGCGCCGCGCGCCGCCGAGATCGACAAGAGCAACCAATTCCCGAGGGATCTCTGGCCGAAGATCGGCGCGCTGGGTCTGCACGGCATTACCGTGGAGGAGGAGTATGGCGGCTCCGGGCTTGGCTATCTCGAGCATTGCATTGCGGTCGAGGAAATCTCGCGTGCGTCGGCTTCCGTCGGCCTTTCCTATGGCGCGCATTCCAATCTCTGCGTCAACCAGATCCGCCGCAACGGCAGCGAGGCGCAGAAGCGCAAATATCTGCCGAAGCTGATTTCCGGCGAACACGTCGGATCGCTGGCGATGTCGGAGCCCAGCGCCGGCTCCGACGTGGTCTCGATGGCGACGCGCGCCGAGAAGAAGGGCGACCGCTTCGTCATCAACGGCAGCAAGATGTGGATCACCAATGGCCCCGTCGCCGATACGCTGGTGGTCTATGCCAAGACCGACGCCGCGGCCGGCCCGAAAGGCATCACCGCCTTCATCATCGAAAAGGGCATGAAGGGATTTTCCACCGCGCAGAAGCTCGACAAGCTCGGCATGCGCGGCTCCGACACCTGCGAGCTGGTGTTCGACAATTGCGAGGTGCCGGAAGAGAACGTGCTCAGCCAGGTCGGCCGCGGCGTCAACGTCCTGATGTCCGGCCTCGACTACGAGCGCGCGGTGCTGGCGGCGGGGCCGCTCGGCATCATGCAGGCATGCATGGACGTGGTGCTGCCTTACGTGCACGAGCGCAAGCAGTTCGGCCAGCCGATCGGCACCTTTCAGCTGGTGCAGGGCAAGATCGCCGACATGTACACCACGATGAATGCCTCGCGCGCCTATGTCTACGCGGTGGCAAAGGCCTGCGACCGCGGCGAGACCACGCGCGAGGACGCCGCCGGCGCCATTCTCTATGCCGCCGAGAAGGCCACCCAATGCGCGCTCGACGCCATCCAGCTGCTCGGCGGCAACGGCTATATCAACGACTATCCCACCGGGCGCCTGTTGCGCGACGCCAAGCTCTACGAGATCGGCGCCGGCACCAGCGAAATCCGCCGCATGCTGATCGGCCGGGAGCTGTTCGAGAAATCGGCGTAAAGGCTGATCCCGTCATTGCGAGGAGCGAAGCGACGAAGCAATCCATAGCGAAGCAACAAAGAAAGCTGGATTGCTTCGCTTCGCTCGCAATGACGGCGAGGAGCTACGATCATTACTCCGTCAGATTATTCACTTTCCTCACCCAGGCGCGCACATCCCTGAGCACGTCGGGCAGCACCGCCGTGACCTCGGCCACCGTCATGCCGGCCTTGATCCGCGGGTCGTACAATACATTGAGGATGTACTGGTCGTAGACGTCGAAAAAACCCATCGAGACATTGTCGTTGAACATGGTCCAGGGCACCGAAGAGGTGTCGTTGATCGGCCCCAGCGACTGCAGCAGTTCCTCATAGGCGCAATCCAGGAAGATGAAGTCGCCATTGTCGACGGTGAGGATGACGTCGGAGTGCTCGATCTCGTATTTTTCGTTCTTGCGGAAACCCGAAAGGCATTGCGGATCGAGCGAGGTCCTGATCTCCTTCGCACGCTCGCTGCCGTAGAAGCTCGTGATGGTGCGATAGAGGTCGCGGTCGCGCACCAGCTTGACCACGACATTGGCGCTGTCGCTGTTGTCAGCCATCGCGATGTCGAGATGCTGGACCTTTTGCCCGATGTCGGCGACGACCTTTGCGAGCTGCGTCGTGCGGTCGGGCCGATTGCCGTCGGCGAACACCCGCACCGGCATGTCGTATTTCCGGATGCGGTCGACCCGTCCGGCCAGATGATATTCGGCGCCGAAGGCGGTCTTGAAGAATCCCTCCGTGATCTCGCCGTCGGTGAAGACCTTCTTCTCGGCATGCTCGCGCGAGGCGATGGCGGGGATTTCGGCCGACGCGACGCCTTGCCAGGCGGCACTGCCGAACGCGATGGTCAGCAGAACGGCCGCGACTATCCGAAAATGTGGGGATCGGCTCATTGCAAACAATACCAACATCGTCGTCGCTGCGAAAGCGGTGGCGACGATGAGGATCGCTTTGACGTACCGCGCCTAGTTCTTCACGACCACGGTGGTTCCGACGGAAACGCGATCGTAGAGATCCTTCACGTCGTCATTGGTCATGCGGAAGCAGCCGGAGGATACGGCCTGGCCGATCGTCTCCGGCTCGTTGGAACCATGAATGCGGTACAGCGTCGAGCCCAGATACATGGCGCGCGCGCCCAGCGGATTTTCGATGCCGCCGCGCATGTGGCGCGGCAGATCGGGCCGTCGCGCCAGCATCTGCGAGGGCGGCGTCCAGCTCGGCCATTCCTTCTTGGCGGAGATGCGATGCACTCCGCCCCAGCGGAAGCCGTCGCGGCCGACGCCGATGCCGTAGCGCAGCGCCTGGCCGTTGGGGAGCACGAGATACAGCCGCCGCTCGGCTGTGTTCACCACGATGGTGCCGGGCGCATATTGGCTGACGAAATTGACGGTGGTGCGCGGGATCGGGCTGGCGCCGCCATAGCTGAAATTGGGCCCGCTGCCCATGAAGTCGCGGGTATCGAAACCCTCGGCTCGGGCCTGGCCGGCGCCTGCCAGGAGCGTTGCCGCCAGTGTCACCGCCGCAAACAGCACTGCAAGAACCCGGATCATATTCACTCCCCGCAATCAATCGATTATCTGCGAAAGCAGGCCATACCCGCAGCGATTCCGCAAGCAACGAGGCCGTGAGCCGGCGATCTTCAAAGGGCGCGGTTAAGAATGCCACCAAGCTCGCGGCGATACCAGCAATGCCCGGGAAACCTTTGACGAAACCCGCAAGGAATGATTGATCTGCCCTGACATTCAAAAAAGCCTCGCGAACGGGAGTGGAATGATGAACGGTGCCGAAAGTCTGGTGCGGACCCTGGTGGCGGGCGGCGTTGATGTCTGCTTTGCCAATCCCGGCACCTCCGAGATGCATTTCGTCGCGGCGCTGGACCGGGTCGAGGGCATGCGCTGCGTGCTCGGCCTGTTCGAGGGCGTGGTGACCGGTGCCGCCGACGGCTATTTCCGCATGAAGGGCTCGCCGGCCTCGACGCTGCTGCATCTCGGTCCCGGCCTCGCCAACGGGCTCGCCAACCTGCACAACGCCAAGAAGGCGAATTCCGGCATCGTCAACATCGTCGGCCAGCATGCGGTCTATCACATCGGCTACAACGCGCCGCTGACCTCCGATATCGAAGGCCTGGCGCGGCCGATGTCGGCCTGGGTGCGGACCTCGCCGGACGCCAAATCGGTGGCCAAAGACGGCGCCGCCGCCATCGCCGCCGCCAGGAGCTCGCAGATCGCCACCCTCATTCTGCCGGCCGACACCGCATGGAACGAGGCCGACGGCATCGCCCAGGTGCCGGCGGAATCCCAGCGCGCCAGCTATTCGTCGCAGGCCGTGGAGAACGCCGCAAAGGTGGTGCGCGGCGGCGCGCAGACGCTGCTTCTGCTCACCGGCAGCGCGCTGACCGAGCAGGGGCTGGCGCTGGCGGCGCAGATATCAGGCAAGACCGGCTGCAAGGTGATGGGCCAGACCTATAATCCGCGCATGGCGCGCGGGAGGGGGCGCTTCTCGATCGACCGGATTCCTTACGTGATCGAGCAGGCGCTGCCGATCCTGAAGGATTTCAAGCACATCGTGCTGGTCGAGGCCAACGATCCCGTGGCGTTCTTCGCCTATCCGAACAAGCCGAGCCTGTTGAAGCCGGAAGGCTGCGAGGTCCATCGCATGACCTCGGGCGGCGAGAATTCGGTCGCGGCGCTGGAGGCGCTGGCTTCCGCGCTTGGTGCCAAGCCGTCCGACGCCAAGCCGCAAGCTTTGGTCGAGCTGGCAAAACCCACGGGCGCGCTGACGCACGCCTCGATCGCGCAGGCGATCGCGATGGCGATCCCGGAAAACGCCATCGTGGTCGATGAATCCATCACCACCGGGCGCGGCTTCTTTCCGCCGACGGCCGCGGCCGCGCCGCACGACTGGCTGCAGAACATGGGCGGCTCGATCGGCTTCTCCACGCCGGTCGCAACCGGGGCCGCGGTGGCCTGCCCGGACCGCAAGGTGATCTGCATGGTCGGCGACGGCAGCGCGATGTACACGCTGCAATCGCTGTGGACCCAGGCGCGCGAAGGCCTCAACGTCACCACCATCGTGTTCGCCAACCGCATCTATCAAATCCTGCGCGGCGAATTCGACGGCGTCGGCGCCGGCGAGCCCGGCCAGCGCGCCCAGGACATGCTGAAGATAGACCGCCCGACGCTCGACTTCGTCGCGCTCGCCAAGGGCATGGGCGTTCCCGGCCGCGCGGTCACTACCGCCGACGAGTTCGTCGCCGCACTTTCGGAAGCGATGCCGGAGAAGGGACCGCGGCTGATCGAAGTGCGGATGTGAGGACGATTGCCGGATTGAAAGTCCGTCATGCCCGGGCAAGAGCGCGAAGCGCGACTTCGCGCTGGATGTCCCGGGCATCCACGTTCTTGCAACGGCAACAAAAGACGTGGATGGCCGGGCATAGGCGAGCGGAAGCGATGCCGTCCGTCGGACGGCCATGTCCGGTTACGACGAGATAAAAAAGCCATTTAGAAAAATTAGAGTGAGTGTCTGAGAAAAGTTCGAGGCATTTCCGGTTAGAGTCTGGGATGTTTGTCGGAGGCCAGATGCAAACCGAACTCAACAAGGTCGTCGCCGCGCTCCGGGATTTTTACGCGCACGAGACCTGGCTCCTGGAGCATGATCTCGGCGAGCGCACGCTGACGCACCGGCTGGCGGTGCATCTGGAGAAGCATTTTCCGGGCTGGCAGGTCGATTGCGGTTACGACCGGCTGGGCGAGCGCACCTTGCGGCTGCCGCATGGCACGATCGTCTCCACCGACGATCATCTGGCGAAATCGATCTATCCCGACATCGTCGTGCACCAGCGCGATATCCCCAACAATTTGCTCGCGGTCGAAGTGCGCAAGGCGTCCAATCATCAGCCGCCGGAGCACGACCGGCACAAGCTGCGGGCGATGACCGATCCGCATCTGTGGTTCGCCTACTGGATCGGGGTCTATCTAGTGCTGGGCAGGACGAGCGTCGTCTCCGACGTCTATGTCGGCGGCGTGGTCGACGGGCCGCTGTCGGCGTGGCTGGCGGGCCGGCTGAAGGAGGCGGGGCTGGGTTTGGGTTGAGTGCCGCGACGGTCGGCGCTTCTCCGCAGGGAAGAATAGAGCGAGCTTAGTTCAAATTCGCCTGTCTCCGTAACCTTCACTGGCAAGGTTAAAACGCGAGTTCGATTGCGGGTTTAGTCGGCGGATGGTTGTGATGGACCATGTCCAGTACTTTTTACAACGCCGACAAGCGTACCCACCGCAAGATCATGCTGGTGGGACTGTTGTCTTGCGCGGCGTTTGTGGCGATCAGCTTTTTTGCCCGGGAACAGCCCGACAATACCTACGGCCTCGTCAAAGCCGACCGGCTGGTTCGCACGGCCGGCACGCCGTTTCCCGCCAAATGAGCCATTGGCGCAGGGCACGAAGGGAACCGGCAGCCAATGTCGGAGTTAAGTTTTTTGAACCTTTGGCCGCGGGCGGAGACTTAAGCCACAGGGGCAATCTGCAGGAGGCTGTCATGACCCACTGGCATGATACGATGGTGGAAAGGCCTGCAACGGACGACGGGGTTTACGCGACCGGATGGACGATCTCCGGCCTGGCGGTACTCGGGGTCATTGTTGCGATCTGGCTCCTGGGGATTTAGCACCACAGCAATTGCGTGACCCGGGATTGTGTTGCGTGGCCGGCCCGCAACCATGAGGCCGGCCCCGGCGGGACGGCTCCCGTCAGGCCCCGCGCCGCGGGCATAGGACAAGAGATCTCGACTATCTCAGCGGGACGCGCCGGGCGCCGGTCGCGAATAGTCCAATCCGGCGTCCGATCAGAAGCCCCAGCACCACCAGAAGGCACCAGACCGGGAAGAAGAACACGGTCAGAATTCCCGCGTCCTCCGGTTCGGTCTGCAGCAGCCATTTGACGATGCCGACGGGAGCGAACAGGCCAATCGCGCCTCCACCCAGGCTGGCGAAGAGAACGATCAGCTTCCGGGAGTTCATCGCGGGCTATCCGGCAAGCGCGTCGTGCAGGTTTGTCAGCTGTAAATCAAGGACTGCAGATCGATAATGGTGGACGCACAAGGGATCGAACCTTGGACCTCTCCCGTGTGAAGGGAACGCTCTCCCGCTGAGCTATGCGTCCGGGATTTCCATGCACGATCAAGCGCCGGGAAAGCGGCCTCCGATCGGGCGATACGCGTCGTTCGTAGCGGCGATTTACGAAGGGCGGGGCCGGGGTGTCAAGCTAAGTATCGGGTGGTTCAGCCCGGCTGCTGCTGGCGGGCGCGGGAGGCGTGGGACTGCAGCGCCCGGATGCGCTCGGCGAGCGTCCCGCCGCCCTCGGATACGCTGCCCGCGGCCGCGCCATTGGCGCTTGTGCCGTTGACGGGCTTTGCCGCCTTGGCCGGTACGGCCGGATCTACCGCGGCCAGCATGGTTTCGATCGGCGAATTTGGACCTTCCAGCTGCATCGCGAGTTTCGCCACCTCGGCGGCGATATCGTTGATGCGTTCGCGCAACAGCGCGTTTTCCATGCGTTCGGTCGCCCAGGAGCTTTCGGCCTGCTGCTGGATCGCGTTGATGTCGCGCTGCAGCTTGGCGCGTTCGTCGCGGGCCAGGCGAAGCTGCTCCTCGACCGCCGCCTTCTCCTTCTGCAATCGTTCGATCGCCGGCGCCTTGCCGCTGTTCAGTGCGGTGATTTCGACGCGCAATTCCCTGGCGACGCGTTCGGCGGTTTCGCTGGCCTGGCGCAGCTGGTTGTTTTCGAAGTCGCGCTCGGCGAGCAGCTTGCCCTGGGTGGAAAGGCGCTGCTCCAGATCGTTGACGCGGTTGCCGAGCAACTCGGCTTCCTTGACCTGCAGGATGAGCTGGCGATCCAGATCAGTGACGCGCTGACTCAGATTCTCGACGCGGCTGCGCGCCTCGGCGAGCTCGCGCGTCGCCTTTTCGGAGTCGTTCCGTTCCTGCTCGAGCCGGGCCTGCGTGCTTGCGAATTCCTTTTCGGCGTCGCCGACGCGGTTCTTGAGATTTTCGATCTGGGCGCGGACCGCCACCAGTTCGACCTGGCGGCTCTCCGCCATCATCGAGCGGTCGGAGAGTTCGGCGTTGATCTTGGCGAGATCGCCCTGCTTGTCCTTCAGCGCCTTTTCGGCGTCGCGCAGCGATTCCGTCTTGGCGGTGAATTCCTCTTCGGTGGCGCGCAGCTGTTCCTTCACCGCCTTCTCGCGCGCTTCCAGCGAGAAGATGGTGGCGTTCTTTTCGCCGAGCTCGATCTTCATGCGATTGATCGCATCGGTCTTCTTGCCGAGTTCGGCGAGCTGGCTGGTGGTCTTGTTCTTGAGCTGGTCGACGCTCATCTCGAGTCGCCGCGCCGACATCGCGAATTCCGCGCGCAACTGGTCCTTGTCGGCCTGGATTTCGGCCATCGACAACGGCGTCGCCGCCTCGAGCCGCCGCGTGGTCAGCCGCACCGCGCGGTTATGCACCAGCGGCACGATCATCAGGCCGACCAGCATCGAAAGCAGGAAACCGATCGCCAGATACATGATCGGTTCGACCATCGGCGGAAACTCCCCATGAAAAGAAGATGCTTAATCACAATGCCATGGGGTACAGGGTAAACGCCAGCCTAATGGCGCGTTAACGTGAATCCCCGACCGGGCCGGTCCTGCCGCCGCAAACCCGATTCGCGAGCGAGGTCAGAACGGGTTCCAGGTCGCGCGCGGCGTATATTTGAGATAGCCGATATTGGCGCCGAGCCGCAGTCCGATGCCGGATCGGATCGGAACCAGCACGATGTTGTTCGCCGTCAGCGCGGTCATCCCGAAGCCGCCGACGATATAGGCGGAACCATCGATGCCGGCGAAGCGCTGGTAGATCGCATTGGTGGCGGGGAGGTTGTAGACCAGCGTCATGGTGCGGGCGCCGTCGCCGCCCCAGTCGAAGCCGACCGAGGGGCCCTGCCAGTACACCCGCAGATCGCCGGCGTTCTTGGTGTAGAGCGTGCCTTCGCCGTAGCGCAGTCCGGCGACGAAAGCGCCGGAGCCTTCCTCGCCCAGAACATAGCCGTTCGGCAGGCCCCATTGGCTGACCGCGCGCTCGATCACCGAGGCGAGGCCGCGCGAGACATTGCCGAAGAAGCGGTGTCCGGCGCCCATCAGTTCGTCCGGCCCAAAGGTATTGGGGCCGGGCTGCCGTTGCTGCGGCGGCAATGGCGGCGCCGGCGGGGCTGTCTCCTGAACGGGAGGCGGGGGCGGCTGCTGAGCGGAAGCGGGCACGGCCCAGCCCATCAGCGCGGCGAGCGCCACCGCGGCGAGGCGTGATGCGAAAGTCATGAAACTACCCCTGCGTATCGAATCCGGCCGCGGCCTTAACCTGACGCCAACGGCCACGGCCTTAGGTTGCGCCCAGTGTCCCCCCGACTCGGATGTTATCGGCATCAACTATGACGGCACAACGGCAGGAAAGAAACGGCCCTCGGCCCCGAACAGGCTTTCGCCCCGGAATAGCCTTGATCGCCTCGCTGGCCGGTCTTTTCTGCGCTGTGGCGCTGGACTTTCCTGGCTCGGCGGCCCAGTCCGCCACCACCGAACGGGTAGTGGTGAACCACATCACCGGACTGGCCATCGAGGGGTATGACCCCGTCGCGTATTTCGTCGACGCGCAGCCCGAGGTCGGCCTGGAGGATTTCGAAGCGTCGGCGGCGGGCGCGGTCTGGCGTTTCCGCAATGAAGGCAATCGGGCGTCCTTTGTCGCCCATCCCGAGGTTTACGGCCCCCAGTTCGGCGGCTACGACCCGGTCGATCTGGCCCGCGGCGTCACCGTGGCCGGCAACCCCCGGTTCTGGCTGGTTTCGGGACAGCGGCTTTATCTGTTCAGCCGCGAGGAGGCCCGCGACGCCTTCGGCGCCGATCCCGCGCGCGTCCTGCGCGAAGCGAGCGCGCGCTGGCCGCAGCTGGAGCAGGATCTGGCGCAGTAGCGCTTGCGACGACGCCGGGCGATGCGTCATGCCACCGCCGACGGATCCCCCCAGGCGATGAATTCCGGCACGATGAATCCGGCGCGGCCCCTCCCGAACTGCAACGCGGCGCCCTGCGCATCCGTGATCCTGCCGCCGGCGGCGGTGACGACCGCGTGACCGGCCGCGATATCCCATTCCGATGTCGGCGCGAGGCGCGGATAGATATCGGCTTGCCCCTCCGCCACCCGGCCGAATTTGACCGCCGAGCCGAGCGTCCTGCGGATCGCGCCGGGACGTGCCGCGATGAAGGCTTCGGTGCGGGCATCGCCATGCGAGCGGCTGACGGCGGCGATCCAGGGTTCGCCGCGCCTGGGCAGCGGCCGGGTGTGGATCGGCTCGGCCACCGGCTTTTCGCCTGACCGCAGCCGTTCTGCGCCGCGGCCGACTAGTCCGCGCCAGACCAGTCCGAGCGCGGGCGCGCCGACGATGCCCAGCAACGGCGTCCCGTTCGTCACCAGCGCGAGGTTGACGGTGAATTCGTCGCGGCCGGCGACGAATTCCTTGGTGCCGTCAAGCGGATCGATCAGGAAGAAGCTGCCGTTGTAAGATGGCTCCGCCAGATCGACGCGTTCTTCCGACACGGCCGGAACCCGCGGCGCGATCCGCGCCAGCCCTTCGGCAATGATCCGGTCGGCGGTGAGATCGGCCTCCGTCACCGGCGATCCGTCGAGCTTGCCCTCGACCCGCATTGCGGCCCGGTTGACGGCCAGAATCGCCGCTCCGGCCCGGATCACCAGATCGGTCAATGGCTCCAGCAGCGCGGCCGCGGCCTCGCCTTCGATCACGATGGCGGGCGAATTTGCCTTATTCATGGGCGGATTTCATCTGCTGTTCGCCTTTTGCTTCGGTTTCCGCCTTGTGTTGGCAGCACGCGCGTCCGCAGTGTATCAAGCCGGGGAAGCAAGCGCGATTCGCCTTGGTCCGCGCTTTCAGCGGATTTACAGGAACATCTTATGTCTGACACCCCGTCTTCCGCTCCCGCCCCCGACGCCCTCGAACTGGCGGCGCTGTTATGTTCGCGGGTTTGTCATGATCTCATCAGCCCGGTCGGCGCCATCGTCAATGGGCTTGAGGTCCTCGACGACAACCCCAAGCCGGAAGACCGCGAGTTCGCGCTCGACCTGATCCGCAAGAGCGCCAAGACGGCATCGGCGCGGTTGCAGTTCTGCCGGCTGGCGTTCGGCGCGGCGGGATCCTCCGGCGCGCAGATCGATCTCGGCGATGCGCAGACCATGGCGCGCGGTCACCTCGAGGACAACAAGACCTCGATCGCGTGGAATTTGCCGCGCGTGCTGTTGCCGAAGAACCGGGTGAAGCTGCTCTTGAACATGATGGTGATCGCGCAGCAGACGATCCCGCGCGGCGGCGTGCTCACGGTCGATCCGATCGGCGAGGGCGAGCAAATCGGCTTTCGCGTCGCGGCCAGCGGGCTCAACGCCCGCATGCCGCAGAATATCGCCGATCTCCTGAGCGCGGGCTCGACGCATACTGTCGATGCCCATGCGGTGCAGCCTTATTATACGCGGCTGTTGGCGCAGGCCTGCGGGCTGAATGTGGTGCTTGCGCCCGAGGGCGATGCGGTAGTCGTTACCGCTTCCTGAGCAAACATGGTTAACCAGCGGTTACAGGGCGCCCGAGGAATGCCGAGGGCGCCTTATCTCCTTGTTGATCCCGTTCTTTTGCATTTACTCAACCAATATTAAACGCTTTGCGGTGAAGCTGGCCTCGTTCTGAAAGGCGTGTCGAAGTCGCGCGCCCGTGCGTCCGAAGGCCGGTTTCATGGATGATTTGCTGCGGGAGTTTCTGACGGAGACCAGCGAGAGCCTGGACACCGTCGACAATCAGCTGGTGCGGTTCGAGCAGGAACCGAACAACGCCAAGATCCTCGATAACATCTTTCGCCTGGTCCACACCATCAAG
>JBGPSI010000157.1:0-11527 GCA_041490045.1 Bradyrhizobium sp. | reverse complement strand
GGCAGTTGCAATGCGGTTGCAAAGAGGCGCAAACAAAATCAGAATGAATTTCGGCCAGCGAAATCTATCAATGCTTCGAATAGGTTAATGGTGCCCAGGGGCGGGATCGAACCACCGACACTGCGATTTTCAGTCGCATGCTCTACCAACTGAGCTACCTGGGCATTTCCCTCGCCCACGGGGGTTGGGAGCGGGGGTTTATAGTCAGGCCGGGCAGCGCTGTCTACCACGCTTCGCCTTGCGGCTTCGCGTGGCGCAGCCATGCGGAAGCCAAAGGCGAAGCGTGCCCGGCGTAGCCCGAAGGGCGAAGGCGGGCCGCCGCGCCACATCCGCTAACCGCCAGAAAACACTCAAATATTGCTAATCTTCGTCTTCGTCCGCCTCGGGACGGCCGGGAATGGCATAGGAATTCGACAGCCAGCGGTTCAGGTCGACGTCGCGGCAGCGCTCGGAACAAAACGGGCGCGAGGCCTCGGTGGCGGGCTTGCCGCAGATCGGGCACTTCTTGGCCGATCCCATGCCAGCCGATCGCTTGCCAGCCGAGCCCTTGCCTTTGGCCGTCCCCTGGCCCGGCCCGGCATCTTTTGGTGGTCTAGCTGGCATTCAACCAACCGAAGCGGACCGGGAACCCTTCGCCGCCGAGCAATGAAATCGATTCGTACAGCGGCAGGCCCACGACGTTGGTGTAGGAGCCCACCAACTTGACCACGAACGATCCGGCGATGCCCTGGATGGCGTAGCCGCCGGCCTTTCCGCGCCATTCGCCGGAGCCGATATAGGCCTGGATATCGTCCTCGCTAAGGCGCTTGAAGCGGACCCGGGTTTCGACCAGGCGCTGGCGGAAGGCCTCCTTCGGCGTCACCAGGCAGATCGCGGTGTAGACGCGGTGGTTGCGCCCCGACAACAGCCGCAGGCATTGCGATGCTTCGTCGACCAGATTGGCCTTGGGCAGGATGCGGCGGCCGACCGCGACCACGGTATCGGCGGCGAGAATGAAGGAGCCGCGCAACTCGTCATCGAGCTGCACCGATTTCAGCGCGGCGTCCGCCTTGGCCCGGGCCAGCCGGTTGGCGCAGGCGCGCGGCAACTCGCCCCGCCTTGGGGTCTCGTCGACGTCGGCCGGACGCAGCGCATCGGGCTCGATGCCGGACTGGTTGAGCAGGGCAAGTCGCCGCGGCGAACCGGAGGCAAGTACGAATTTGGGACGGCCAAGCATGCGGGCTTTTGTCGGCGGGAGGGAGGGGTCACGAACGCGCGCGGAACCTATCGGAAGGGATGCGTCGAGACAACCGCGCAGGCCGTCCGGCAGTCGCGAAAAGCGCGTGCTCAATCATGTCATTCCGGGGCGATGCGAAGCATCGAACCCGGAATCTCGCGATTCCCCGATGCGCAATTGCGCATCGGAGGTCTGGTCGTTGGGACCATCCCGGAATGACGACGTTTGTCATTCAGTCTTCATCTCCTGCCATCACACGCTCACCGAGCCGGCCCTGGAAAACCGCCGGCGAATCCGCATCGACAGGCCGTCGCAGACCTCGCGATAGGCAGCCAGCTTCTGTTCGCGGCTTCCTTCCGCGCCGGTCGGGTCCTGGGTCGGCCAGTATTCGACCTCGGCCGCGTGGGTGCGCGTCAGTTCCAGCGCCTTGTGATGAGCCTCCGGCGACAGCGTGATGATGAGGTCGAAATTCAGCCCCTCCCAGTCGTCGAGTTCCTCGAAGGTAATCGGCTTGTGGCCGGAAATATCCTGGCCCAGTTCGGCCATCACCGCGACCGCGAACGGATCGAGCTCGCCTTTGCGGACGCCGGCGGATTTCACGTACAGCGCCTTCGGAAACATGTGCTGCAGCAGGCTTTCGGCCATCGGCGAACGCACGCTGTTCAGGCCGCATGCGAACAGCACGGCCTGCGGAGTGCGCGCACGCGAAGGCGCCTCCATCAGGGTCTTTCAGTTTTGCGCATGGCCTGATCCGAAAACCGGTGCCCACTTTGCGCTAACGCGGCCCTTCGGGTCGGGATCATGCGTTTTATCTTGCGCATGATCTGGTCCGAAAACCGGTGCCCACTTTTCGGGATCATGCGCTAACCCTTCCAGTGCAGCACGCAGATCAGCGTGAACAGCCGGCGGGCGGTTTCGAAATCGACCCGCACCTTGCCCTTCAGGCGCTCCTGCAGCGTGCGCGAGCCTTCGTCATGGATGCCACGGCGGCCCATGTCGATGGCCTCGATCTTGTCCGGCGTCGCGGTGCGGATCGCCTGATAATAGCTGTCGCAGATCATGAAATAGTCTTTGACGATTCCCCGGAACGGCGTCAGCGACAGCAGGTGCACCACGACCGGCGTGCCGTCCTCCTTGCGGATATCGAACATCAGCCGGTTGCCGGTGATGCCGATATGCAGCGTGAACGGCCCCCCGCTTGCACCTTCCGGCGCGAACAGGTTCTCCTCGATCAGGTCGTAGATCGCGATCGCGCGTTCGTGCTCGATGTCGGGGCCGGAACGCCCGATCGATTCCTCATCGAGCGTCACCGCGACGATGCGGTTGTTGGCGTCCTCGTCTCGTGGCGGTTTGGTCATGTCAGATTGAGGCGCAATCCGACCGAGCGCGCATGCGCATCGAGGCCTTCGGCCTGGCCCAGCGTCATCGCCGCTCCGCCCAGCGCGCGCAGCTGGTCGGGGCCGCATTTGAGGATCGAGGTGCGTTTCATGAAATCGAGCACGCCCAGGCCCGACGAGAACCGTGCCGAGCGCGCGGTCGGCAACACGTGGTTGGAGCCGCCGACGTAATCGCCGATCGCCTCGGGGGTGTGCGGGCCGATGAAGATCGCGCCGGCATTGCGGATCCTGGCGGACAACGCTTCCGGATCCGACGTCATGATTTCCAGGTGTTCGGCGGCGATCGCATTCGCCAGCGGCACGGTGTCGTCGAGGCTTTTCACGACAATGATCGCGCCGAAATCGTTCCACGAGGCCCGCGCGATCTGCGCGCGGGGCAAGGTCGCGAGTTGGGATTCCACCGCGCGCTCGACCTCAGCCGCAAGCCGCTCGCTGTCCGTGATCAGGATCGACTGCGCGTTGACGTCATGCTCGGCCTGCGCCAGCAGATCGGCCGCGATCCAGCCGGCATTGCCGGTGTCGTCGGCGATCACCAGCACTTCGGAAGGGCCCGCGATCATGTCGATGCCCACCTTGCCGAACACCAGCCGTTTTGCCGCGGCGACATAGGCGTTGCCGGGGCCGACGATCTTCGCCACCGGCGCGATCGTCGCGGTGCCGTAGGCGAGCGCCGCCACCGCCTGCGCGCCGCCGACGCGATAGATCTCGGAAACGCCGCCGAGCTGCGCCGCCGCCAGCACCAGCGGATTGAGCTTGCCGTCGGGTGAAGGCACCACCATCACCACGCGGCCGACGCCGGCCACTTTCGCGGGCACCGCATTCATCAGCACCGAGGACGGATAGGCGGCGGTGCCGCCGGGAACATAGAGCCCGACCGACTCGATCGCGCTCCAGCGCCAGCCGAGCTCGACGCCGAGCGCGTCGGTGAAGCGATCGTCCTTCGGCAGTTGCCGCCGATGAAAGATCTCGATCCGGTCGCGGGCGAATTTCAGCGCGTCGATGGTCGCAGCGTCGCAGGCCTTCACTGCCGCAGCGATTTCGGCCGGTGTGACACTCAGCCCCGCCGCCGTGAGGTCGAGCCGGTCGAATTTCTTCGTCGCCTCGATCAGCGCCGCATCGCCGCGCGCCGCCACGTCGTCGACGATGGCGCGGGTGGCAAGCTCGATATCGGCCGATACCTCGCGCTTCATCGCGAGAAAATCGGCGAATCGTTTGGCAAAATCGGCGCTGGAGCGGTCGAGGCGAACGGGCATGATGGCTTTCCGGGCGAGGTCTCCGTGCGAAGGCCCACTGCTCAATGGCGCGGCGGCAATTGGCCGTCAACCCTTTGCTTTCTGGGATTATTCCGTCATTCCGGAATGGTCCGTAAGGACCAGACCCGGAATCTCGAGATTCCGGGTTCATGCTTCGCATGCCCCGGAATGACACTTCTACATTAGATAGGCTCGGATCACGCCCCCAGCCCCGACGATTCGGCTCCCTCGTCCATATCGCCGGCCCCGAGATCGTCGGCGCCGAGGTCGGTCAACTGGCATTCCAGGCATTCGACATCCAGCCGCAGCGCCCCGCCATGGTTGAACAGCAGCACCGCGCTGCCGCCCGGGGGGTCAGCGGGATGAAACTCGATTCCCACCAATTCCAGCGCGGTATCCGGCGTCCCCATGTCGATATTGCGCGACTTGCACGACAGCACCCGGTCGAACCTCAATGCCGCGATCAGGCGGCGCGGCGCGGTTTGCCCCGACAGCGTCTGTTCCCAGTCCAGCCGGCTCATACCGACCACCAGCCGCTTTTCGCCCTGCCGCCAGATGATGTCGGCGGTCTGCACCCTTGCGTCCTGGACATGCGCCGAGATGACGGCCAGATCGTCGGCATCGAGCGCGATCAATTTCAGCTCGGACGTCATCGCTCACCCATCATTGGAATCCTATCCGCTGATGCGCTCGATGGTGGCGCCGCAGGCCGACAATTTGTCCTCCAGCCGCTCGAAGCCCCGATCGAGATGGTAGACGCGGTTGACCATGGTCTCGCCTTCGGCGGCAAGGCCCGCGATCACCAGCGACACCGAGGCGCGCAGGTCGGTCGCCATGACGGGCGCGCCGCGCAATTGCGCGATGCCGTCGATGGTCGCGGTTTCACCGTCGAGACTGATCCGTGCGCCGAACCGCGCCAGTTCCTGCACATGCATGAAGCGGTTCTCGAAAATCGTCTCGGTGATGTGCGAGCTGCCCCTGGCGCAGGCCATCAGGGCCATCAGCTGCGCCTGCAGGTCGGTCGGAAAGCCTGGAAACGGCGCGGTCGAAACCTTTACGGGATTGATCCCGGCGCCATTGCGGGCAACCCGGATGCCCTCGTTGTTGGGGGTGATGACCGCGCCGGCCTGGGTCAGCACGTCGAGCGCGGATTGCAGCAGTTCGGGGCGCGCGCCGGCCAGTTGCACGTCGCCGCCGGTCATCGCCACCGCCATCGCATAGGTGCCGGTTTCGATACGATCCGGGAGCACGGTGTGCCGCGCGCCGTGAAGTTTCGTCACGCCTTCGACCGTAATGCGGGGGGTGCCGGCGCCAAAGATACGCGCGCCCATCTTGTTGAGGCAGTCGGCGACGTCCTGGATTTCCGGCTCGCAGGCGGCATTGGCGATGATGGTCGTGCCTTTCGCCAATGTTGCCGCCATCAGCGCGACATGGGTGCCGCTGACCGTGACCTTGGGAAAGTCGATCGAGGCGCCCTTGAGGCCGCCGGGCGCTTTTGCCACCACATAGCCGCCGTCGATGGTGAGTTCGGCGCCGAGCTTCTCCAGCGCCATGATCAGGAGATCGACCGGACGGGTGCCGATGGCACAGCCGCCGGGCAGCGAGACCTTGGCCTCATGCATCCGCGCCAGGAGCGGCGCGATCACCCAGAACGAGGCGCGCATCCGCGACACCAGTTCGTAGGGCGCCGTCGTGTCGATGATGTTGGCCGCCGAAATGTGCAGGGTCTGGCCCTGATATTCACGGTCGCCGGGACGCTTGCCCGCGGACATGATGTCGACGCCGTGATTGCCGAGAATGCGCTGCAGTTGGGCGACGTCGGCCAGCCGCGGCACGTTGTCGAGGATCAGGGTCTCCTCGGTCAAGAGCGCCGCGATCATCAGCGGCAGTGCGGCGTTCTTCGCGCCCGAGATCGGAATGGTGCCGTTGAGCTTGCTGCCGCCCACGATGCGAATGCGATCCATGCCGATCCCCGATTTTGGCTAGACATAAAGTTTTGGCTAGACATAAAGTATAGAGCGAATGGGCCCCATATGGCAAAAGCGTGAAATTTGCGGCTATTTGATGGGGTTGAGACCACTCGGCCGTCATTCCGGGGCGCGTGTAAGCGCGACTCGGAATCTCGCCCATTACCACGAGATTCCGGGTTCGAGGCTTCGCCTCGCCCCGGAATGACGATCGTAACCCGAATACGAGTCAGACCGCGTTGATATCCTCGCTCTCCAGCACCGGCCGTGGAAAACCGTCCCTCGCCACCCCGATCATGGCGCGGCCGACCTGCTGGGTCGTGGTCATGTATTTCGGCGCAACCCGGTTGAGCAGCGACAACAGCGGCGCGGCGCCGACATAGATCGCCTGCACCCAGCCGGTCTTGGAGCGGATGCCGTGCAGCGGCTGGATGCCGGCGGGACGGAACATATAGGCCGCCTTGAACGGCAACTTGAGCAGGTCGTTCTCCGTCTTGCCCTTGACCCGCGCCCACATCAGGCTGCCTTTTTCGCTTGAGTCGGTGCCGCGGCCGGTGACATAGACGAACACCATCTGCGGATTGAGTTTGGCAAGCGTTCTCGCCGCGGCGAGCGTGATGTCATAGGTCAGATGGCGGTAGCGTTCCTCATTCATGCCGACCGAGGAGACGCCGAGACAGAAGAAGCAGGCGTCATAGCCGGTGAGTTCGGACTCGATCGCCGAATAATCCAGGAAATCGCCGTGGACGATTTCGCGCAATTTCGCGTGCCGCTGTCCGGTCGGGCTGCGTCCGATCGCGAGCACGCTTTCGACACCGGCGTCGAGCAGGCACTCGCGCAGGACGCCCTGCCCGACCATTCCGGTGGCGCCGAACAGGATGACTTTCATCGCCGGGCGATCTGCGTTCATCCCTTGATGAACGCGAGCAGGTCGGCGTTGATGGTGGCCGCTTCCGTGGTGGGCATGCCGTGCGGAAAACCCTTGTAGGTCTTCAGCGTCCCGTTCTTCAACAGCTTCGCCGACAATGGCCCGGCATCGGCGTAGGGAACGATCTGATCGTCTTCGCTATGCATGACCAGTACCGGCACGGTGATCTTCTTGAGGTCTTCGGTGAAATCGGTCTGCGAGAAGGCGACAATGCCGTCATAATGCGCCTTGGCGCCGCCCATCATGCCCTGCCGCCACCAATTCTGGATGACGGCTTCCGAGGCTTTGGCGCCGGGCTTGTTGTAATTATAGAACGGACCCGCCGCGACGTCGCGATAAAACTGCGAGCGATTGGCGGCGAGTTGCCTCTGAAAATCGTCAAAGACGTCCTTGGGGAGGCCGCCGGGATTGGCCGCGGTCTTCACCATCAACGGCGGCACCGCGCTGATGATGGCCGCCTTCGCCACCCGGCTCTCGCCGTGCCGCGCCAGATAATGCACCACTTCGCCGCCGCCGGTGGAATGCCCGACGTGAATGGCGTTCTTCAGATCGAGATGCGCCGTCACGGCCGCGAGGTCGTCCGCATAGTGGTCCATGTCGTGGCCGTCGCCGGTCTGGCTGGACCGGCCGTGGCCGCGCCGGTCATGGGCGATGACCCGATAGCCGTGATTGAGAAAGAACAGCAGCTGCGCGTCCCAGTCGTCGGCCGAGAGCGGCCAGCCATGCGAGAACACCATCGGCTGCCCGGTGCCCCAGTCCTTGTAGTAGATCTCGATGCCGTCTTTGGTCTTGATCGTGGCCATGCCGGGACTCCTTTTTTGCGGGCGGTCATTCCGGGGCGACGCGCAGCGTCGAACCCGGAATCCAGAAGTTGTTGGGAGGAGATTCCGGGTTCGCGCTAACGCGCGCCCCGGAATGACGAGGGCTTGCGATCAGGCGTAGGCCGGCATCGGACGGTACCGCCGCATCGCGCCGACGATCACGACGACGAAGAACAGGAGCACGATGCCCTGGATCACGGCGAATGCTGGCCCGGACGGCGGGTTGCCCGGTGCCTGCGCGGTCAGGGCCGGTATCTTGAGGAAGCTCTGGATCACCAGCACGAACACGTTGAGATAGAGCGAGACCAGCGCGGTCAGCACGTAGATCCAGCGCCAGGAGCCGGAAAGCTTCATGCCGTAGAGTGCGATGCAGGCAATCGCTAGCAGGACCAGCGAAATAGTGCCGATGATGTGCGACGGCAGTACGTGCTCGAACGGAAACAGGAAGCCGGTGGCGCTGGTCAGAATCGTGAACAGCAGGAATATGGCGGTCAGGCCCGGCATCCGGCTGGAGCCGAGCAGGCCGAACATGACGATGATGCCCGAGACGATGGCGATCAAACTGATGATCACGTGGACGGTGGTGAACATCGACAAACTCATACCCAGGACCATGGCACGCTCTCCTTTTGAACCAGCTTGAATGCTACGATCCCAAATCGGAAATTTCCATTCACGCGTCTGCGCAATGATAGTGCACATGGCGCCTGAATGGCTTCTCCGTTCTGCGGAATTTTTGTCGAATCGCCCGGTCGAATGCGACGAGCATGATTCAACCGGGTTGAATCATGCTCGTCGTCCATCTTCTTGTTAAAATCGGTACCCACTTTTCCGGATCATGCTCTAGCGATTGAGAAATTCGACAAGTTTCGGGATCACCTGGTCCGGCGCCTCTTCCATCAGCCAATGCCCCGAGCCCTTGACGAGGACGGCCTCGACATTGGTCGCGACCATCTTGCCCTGTTCGATCAGGAACGGACCGCCCGCCTTCTCGCCCGACAGCACGAGCAGCGGCATCGTCAATTTGGTTTTTGCGAATCGCGCAAAATCCTCGGCATCCGCAGGAAAAGCGCGGAAGACTTCCATTCCCGCGGCCATGTGTCCGGGCTGGGCATAGGCCTTCGTATAAAATTCGCGATCTTTCTCCGACAGCGATTTCTTCGGGTCGGCGGCGAAATCATTCCAGAAATGATCGAGATAAATCCGCTCCCGCCCCGTCACCAGCGCCAGCGGCGTCTTGCCGTAGAAATGGAAATGCCAGAGATCGCGCAGCAGAAAAACGCTGTTCCAGTCGCCGACGCCGGGAAGGAACGCTTCCATCAACACCAGCCGATCGACCTCGGTGGGGTATTGCGCCGCATAGGCGTAGGCGACCATCAGCCCGATATCGTGGCCGACCAGCCGGATATGGTCGTATCCGAGTTTCCTGACCAGGGCATGAATGTCCTGCGCCATCGCCGCCTTGGTGTAACCGTCCGGCGGCGCGGACGACTGGCCGAAGCCGCGCAGATCCGGCGCGATCACGGTGTGTTTGTCGGCCAGTTTGGCGATCAGCGGCAGCCACATATGGCTGGTTTCCGCGTAACCATGCAGCAGCACGACCGGATCGCCTTTGCCCGCGACGAGGTAATGCAGCCTGACGCCGTTGATTTCGGCGAATTTGCTTTGCGGGCCCTCGGCGAAAGCCTTGCCCGGACCGAGCAAGGCAACCGCCAGCAACAGCCCGGCGCAGACGGCAAAACCACGCATAATGATCGCGCGTTGCATCCATAATTCCTTCGTTTTGAGTGCGGGATTCAATAATAGCGCGGGATCGGTCCGTTATGCGGGGTCTTGCGGTCCGACAGATCGAACAGCACTTCATCGACATAGCACCAGCCCCACCCCTCCGGCGGATCGTAACCCTCGATCACCGGATGCTGGGTGGCATGAAAATGCTTGGTGGCGTGGCGGTTGGGTGAATCGTCGCAACAGCCGACGTGGCCGCAGGTGCGGCAGATCCGCAGATGCAGCCATTCGCTGCCGATCTTCAGGCACTCCTCGCAGCCGAGCGCGCTCGGCTGCACGTTGCGGATGCCGGCAATGTGGGAGCAAGCCTTTGCCATGCTGGTTCAGACATCCTTGGCGTCGAAGATCAGGATGTCGGCGCCGCCCGATGCGAAGTTCGGCACGTCGGCCGCCGTCGCCTTGCCCTCGGCGCTTCCGAAGGCGGCCTGGACCGCGGCCACGCTGTCGAAGGTCAGTGTTGCGACCAGATAGATGCCGGACGGCCCGGCCGGAGTCCCGACGGGTCCATTGCTGACCTGGTATTTTCGCAGGCCCGGCATCTTCTTGGCGAGCGGGATGTGGGTCGCGGCATAATATTTGTCGAAAGCAGCCGGATCCTTTGGCGTCTTGTAGAGCACGACGACGTCAGCCATTGCGTTTCTCCCTTTGCAGTAAACAGTCTTGTTATGACCCTCTTATCATAGCGCCGGTTTGGCGGCATCGCCCAGAAAACCGTGCAGCGCCGCCACCACCTGCGCGCCCTCGCCGATCGCGCCGCCGACCCGCTTGACAGAGCCCGAGCGGACGTCGCCGACCGCGAACACGCCGGGCACCGAGGTCTCCAGCTGCGCCACCAGCCGCCCCTGATTGGTTTCGGACTGCGCGCCGGTGACGACAAAACCGCCGCGATCGACCGTAACGCCGCAGCCGTTGAGCCAGTCGGTAGCGGGATCGGCGCCGACGAACAGGAACAAATTGCGGAGGCTGGCTACGTGATCTTCACCGCCGAGACGGCTGCGCCATCGCACCCGCTCGAGCGATCCGTCTTCGTGGCCTTCCAGCGCGACCACCTCGGTGTTGAATATCAGTTCGATATTCGGCGTGGCCTCGATGCGCTCGATCAGATAACGCGACATGCTGGCGCCGAGGCCGCCGCCGCGGATGATCATATAAATCTTGCGGGCGTGGCCCGACAGAAACACCGCGGCCTGGCCTGCGGAATTGCCGCCGCCGACCAGGACGACCTCCTGCTCCGCGCACAGCCGCGCCTCGATCGGCGAGGCCCAATACCAGACACCACGGCCTTCGAAGCGATCGAGGTTTTCGATCTCCGGCCGCCGGTAGCGCGCGCCGCTCGCAACCACCACGGAACGCGCGCGCAGCCTGTCGCCGCCGTCGAGCGTCAGCGCGAAGGCGCCGTCGGTGCGGCTGCAATCGAGCGCCTTCGCGCCCACCGGAATCATGATGTCGGCGCCGAACTTCTGCGCCTGGGTGAAGGCGCGGCCGGCCAGCGCCTGGCCCGAAATTCCCGTGGGAAAGCCGAGATAGTTCTCGATTCTTGCGCTGGCGCCGGCCTGGCCGCCGAAGGCGCGCGCATCCAGCACCACCACCGAGAGGCCTTCGGAGGCGGCGTAGACCGCGGTCGCAAGCCCCGCCGGACCGCAGCCGACGATCGCGGCATCGTAGATCCTGTCGCCGGCCGGACCGCCGATCATGCCGAGCGCGCGCGCCAGTTCGGATTCGGCAGGATTGCGAAGCACGGTGCCGTCGACCAGCACCACCAGCGGCCAATCCGACGGCGACGGCGAATAACGCGCGATCAGTTCGGCGGCGTCGCTGTCCCTGTCCTTGTCGAGCAGATGATGCGGAATGCCGTTGCGGGTGAGGAAGCTCTGCAGGCGGATGACGCCGCTGGAATCCTGCGGCCCGATCAGCACCGGACCGCCGACCCCGCCCTGGATCAGGCTGACCCGGCGCAGGATCAGCGCGCGCATGATGCGCTCGCCGAGATCGGCTTCGGCGACCAGCAGCGCGCGCAATCTTTCCGGCGGAATCAGCAGCGTCTCGACGTCGCCTTCGGCGTGGCCGTCGACCAGCGCGACGCGGCCCGAAAGCTGGCCGATCTCGGCGAGAAATTGTCCCGGCCCCTGGTCGATGATGGGTGTGACGTGACCGAGG
>JBGPSI010000156.1:0-11639 GCA_041490045.1 Bradyrhizobium sp. | reverse complement strand
CCTGGAGCTTCGCCGCCCGGCTGCGCGCCCTGCGCGTCAGCCTGCTGCTTGTACATGGCTTCGCCGAGCTTCATCGACGCTTGCGCCAGCGTATTGGTCTTCTGCTGGATCGCGCCCGCGTCGTCGCCTTTGAGCGCTTCCTTGAGATCCGCCATGGCGTTCTCGATTGCGCCGCGCTCGGCATCGCCGACCTTGGAGCCGTGCTCGGCGAGCGCCTTCTCGGTCGAGTGCACCAGCGCCTCGGCGTGGTTCTTGGCTTCCACCGCGGCCTTGCGCTTCTTGTCTTCTTCCGCGTGCGCCTCGGCGTCCTTGATCATCTTGTCGATATCGCCCTCCGACAGACCGCCGGAGGCCTGGATGCGGATCTGCTGCTCCTTGCCCGTGGCCTTGTCCTTGGCCGACACGTTGACGATGCCGTTGGCGTCGATGTCGAAGGTGACCTCGATCTGCGGCATGCCGCGCGGCGCCGGCGGAATGCCCATCAGATCGAACTGGCCGAGAACCTTGTTGTCGGCGGCCATTTCGCGCTCGCCCTGGAAGACGCGGATGGTGACGGCGTTCTGGTTATCCTCGGCGGTCGAGAACACCTGGCTCTTCTTGGTCGGGATCGTGGTGTTGCGATCGATGATGCGGGTGAACACGCCGCCCAGCGTCTCGATGCCCAGCGACAGCGGGGTCACGTCGAGCAGCAGCACGTCCTTGACGTCGCCCTGCAGCACGCCGGCCTGGATCGCCGCACCGATGGCGACGACTTCGTCCGGGTTGACGCCCTTGTGCGGCTCCTTGCCGAACAGCTGCTTCACCACTTCCTGAACCTTCGGCATGCGGGTCATGCCGCCGACCAGAACCACTTCGCCGATTTCGCCGGCGGTCAGGCCTGCGTCCTTCAGCGCCTTGCGGCAGGGCTCGATGGTCTTCTGGACGAGATCGTCGACCAGCGCCTCGAACTTGGCGCGGGTCAGCTTCATCGTCAGATGCTTCGGCCCGGTCTGATCGGCCGTGATGAACGGCAGGTTGATCTCGGTCTGCGTGGTCGACGACAATTCGATCTTGGCCTTTTCGGCGGCCTCTTTCAGGCGCTGCAAGGCAAGCTTGTCGTTGCGCAGGTTGATGCCCTGCTCCTTCTGGAACTCATCAGCCAGATAGCTGACCAGGCGCATGTCGAAGTCTTCGCCGCCGAGGAAGGTGTCGCCGTTGGTCGACTTCACCTCGAACACGCCGTCGCCGATTTCGAGAATGGAAATATCGAAGGTGCCGCCGCCGAGGTCGTATACCGCGATGGTGCCGGTCTTGGTCTTGTCCAGGCCGTAAGCGAGCGCGGCCGCGGTTGGCTCGTTGATGATGCGCAGCACTTCGAGGCCGGCGATCTTGCCGGCGTCCTTGGTAGCCTGGCGTTGCGCGTCGTTGAAATAGGCGGGGACGGTGATGACGGCCTGATCGACCTTCTGGCCGAGATGGGCTTCGGCGGTCTCTTTCATCTTCTGCAGGATGAAAGCGGAAATCTGCGAGGGCGAGTAGGTCTTGCCGTCGGCCTCGACCCAGGCATCGCCGTTGGACGCCTTGACGATCTTGTAGGGGACGAGCTTCTTGTCCTTTTCGACCATCGGGTCGTCGTAGCGGCGGCCGACGAGGCGCTTGACGGCGAAGAAGGTGCGTTCGGGATTGGTGACGGCCTGGCGCTTGGCGGGCTGGCCGACGAGGCGCTCGCCGTCATCGCTGAAGGCGACGATCGACGGGGTCGTCCGCATGCCCTCGGCGTTCTCGATGACTTTGGCGTTCTTGCCATCCATTACGGCGACGCACGAATTCGTGGTGCCGAGATCGATCCCAATGACCTTTCCCATGGTCCTCATATCCTTCTTTTTGCGGCAGGTTGGCTGGGCCCTGACGGCGCACCAATCCAAACCCCCAAACGATCAATTACTCGCGATATTGCGACGGTGAGCCTCATATAGGAGGGGGGTGTGGGCCTGCAAGGACCGAAGCGCAACGTTGGCCCATGAAAACCCCGGCCCTTGAAAGATAGTGTCCGCCCGGACGGGACGAAAACGCGCCCGCAGGCCGCCGGACAGGATCGGCACGGGTCCCGCGGCGGTCTCCACCCGGATCGAGTCCCGGGCAGGCCTCGGACCAGGTCCGCTTGAAAACGCCCTGATGGCCTGTTGCCGGAGCCTCAAAACCGTTAAAAGCGGGACACCAAACCTTAAAGGTCCCGACAGGGGGCCGCTGCCGGCCGAACACTGAACGGCCTCAATGCAAACCCAGTAGAAATTTCATGAATCCCATTCGACGATTCGCCGCGGTTACCCTGATTGTCGCCGCCGCCTGCCTTGCCTTCCGTCCCGCGCTGGCCACGGATGCGGTTTTTCCGCCAGGCGCGCGGGTCGGCCTGACGCCGCTGGTGGGCCTCGTCCCAGCCAAGACATTCGCCGGATTCGAGACCGAGGACCACGGCGTCAAGGTATTGGTGACGGAACTGCCGATGGCGGCCTATGGCGAGGTCGCGAATGCCTTCAAGTCCAATCCGGCCGGGACGGCGGCCATCAAGCCCGAGACCATCGAGACGCCGGTCGGCGTCGCCTATTACACCACGGAAAACGCCAAGGACGGCGCCGCCAATGTGCGGCGCTATTCGATGATCCTGCCGGGTCCCACCTTCTCCGGCTACGTTGCCGTGCAGGTGCCCGAGAATGTCCAGAAGATCTACACCGACGAGGCCGTCCGGCAGATGTTTGCTTCGGCTGCGATCCGCAAGGAAGTCCCGGTCGACGAGCAACTCGGGCTGTTGCCGTTCAGGATCACCGACCTCGCCGATTTCAAGAATGTGCGCACGCTGGCACCTGGCGCCGCCATCATGCTCGCCGATGCCGAGGAGACCAAGCAGCTCGAACTCGGCCCTTACATGGTGGTCGGCCTGATCGGATCGACACCGGCGCAACCCGACGATCGCGGCCGGTTCGCCCAGCAGGCGGCCACCTCGATCCCCGGCATCCGCGACGCGCGCATGACGATGTCCGAGCCGATCCGCATCGACGGCATGGCCGGCTATGAAACCCGCCTCGATGCCGTCAGCGGCAAGGACTCAACCCCCGTCACCGTGGTGCAGTGGCTGCGGTTCGGCGGCCAGAGCACCATGCGGATCATCGCCAGCGCCCCGCGCGACGACTGGGCCAAGGCGTTCCCGCGCTTCCGCGCCGTGCGCGATGGGATTCAGCCGCGGGGCTGACGAGACCAGCCCGATCAGGCCTCATCCTGAGGAGCGGCATCAGCCGCGTCTCGAAGGATGAAGCCACCGAAGTCTAGGCCGCGCTGTTCGGCTCGTTGCCGTTGGCCGGCGCGCTCGCCTTGGCGCCGCCCTTGGAGACAGCGACCAGCGCCGGCCGCAGCACGCGCTCGCCGATCATGTAACCGGCCTGCACCACCTGGAGTACCGTGCCCGCGGGAACCGAGGGGTCGGGGACTTCGTACATCGCCTGCTGGAAATTCGGATCGAATTTCTCGCCCATCGGGTCGAATTTCTTGACGCCGTTCTTTTCCAGCGTGTTGAGCAGCGAGCGCTCGGTCAGCTCGACGCCCTCGATGAACGCCTTGATGCCGGGGTCGGCGGAGGCCTTGGCCTCGGCCGGAACCGCATCGAGCGCACGCTGCAGATTGTCGGCGATATCGAGAATGTCGCGCGCGAAGCCGGTGATGCCATAGGCGCGGGCGTCGGCGACTTCACGGCTGGTCCGCTTGCGCAGGTTTTCCATTTCCGCGAGCGTGCGCAGCATCTTGTCGCGCGTTTCGGCGACTTCCCTGGCGAGCGATTCCGCCGTTCCGACTTCGGGATCGTCGGGCATGATGTACGGCTTGGAAACGACGGGCTCCGGCCCCTGCGCCGGGTTCGCCGGTTCGCCGCTCTGCCGGTTGGGATCGGTCATAGACTGTCCTCTCAGAAATCGCCTGGAATGAATGGGGATGCTGGGCCGGGATATCGTGCTTTAGGCGCCAAAAATCAAGCGCGACCAGCCCCCCTTACGGGGCGATCAGCCGCCCAACATCCGGCTGACGATCCGCGCGGCATAGTCCACGGTCGGTATCACCCTGGCATAGTTAAGACGGGTCGGCCCGATCACGCCGAGGACGCCGACGATATGGCCGGCGCCATCGCTATAGGGCGCGATGATGGTGGAGGAGCCGGACAGCGAGAACAGCTTGTTTTCCGAACCGATGAAAATCCGCACGCCCTCGGCGCGCTCGGCGCGGCCCAACAGGTCGATCACGCCGCGCTTGGTCTCGAGATCGTCGAACAACAGCCGCACCCGCTCCAGGTCTTCCAGCGCATGCAGATCCTCCAGGAGGTTGGCGTGGCCGCGCACGATCAGCTGGCGGTCGTCGCTTTCGCCGCCGGACCAGCTCGCGATCCCGGCGGCGATGACCTTCTGGGTCAGCTGATCGAGTTCGGCGCGGCTTTGCGTCAACGCGGTTTCGAGTTCGAGCCGCGCTTCGGCCAGCGTTCGTCCCCTGATCCGCGAATTGAGGAAATTGGTGGCTTCGGTGAGCGCCGATGACGGCACCCCCGGCGGCAGCGCCAGCACGCGGTTCTCGACCTGGCCGTCTTCGCCGACCAGCACCACCAGCGCGCGCTCCGGCTCCAGCCGCACGAATTCGATATGTTTCAGCCGCGAATTGGATTTCGCGGTCAGCACCACCGCCGCCGCCCGCGTCAGGCCGGACAGCCGTGTCAGGGCATCGCCAAGGGCGGCTTCCACCGACTGGGCCCGGCCGACGGAAGCAAGCTGGCTCTGGATCGACTGGCGCTCCGCATCGGTGAGATCGCCGACCTGCATCAAGGCGTCGACGAAGAACCGCAGGCCGAGTTCGGTCGGCAGCCGCCCTGCCGAGGTATGCGGCGCGTAGATCAGGCCGAGCTGCTCGAGATCGGCCATCACGTTGCGGACCGAGGCCGGCGAAAGCGGTACGGCGATCAGGCGCGAAATGTTGCGTGAGCCGACCGGCTCGCCGGTCGCCAGATAACTCTCTACGATTTGACGAAATATTTCGCGCGAACGCTCGTTGAGCTGGGCAAGCCCGGCATTCGGCGCGATCAGACCGATCGGATCGTGATGGGCCACAAATTACTCCCTCAACCTGCCCCTAATCTGTCCATCTCGCGGGCCGGTTACAAGCGGCTATTGGTAGCTTAAAGGCCTTGCCGCTCCGGCTTCCCCCACCTACAAGCACCGCGAGCCAACGATTTTTGCCGAATTCTGGAGGATTTCCATGCGCCCAAGCCGCCGTGCGCCGGATGAACTGCGCGCCGTGTCGCTGGAACGCGGTGTGGTCAAATACGCCGAGGGTTCCTGCATGGTCAAATTCGGCGACACCCATGTGCTGGTTACGGCCACGCTGGAAGAGCGGCTGCCGCCCTGGCTCAAGGGCCAGGGCCGCGGCTGGGTCACGGCCGAATACGGCATGCTGCCGCGGGCGACGCTGGAACGCACCCGCCGCGAGGCCTCGGCCGGCAAGCAGAACGGCCGTACCGTCGAGATCCAGCGCCTGATCGGCCGCAGCCTGCGCGCCACCGTCGACCTCGCAGCCCTCGGCGAGCGCCAGATCACCGTCGACTGCGACGTCATTCAAGCCGATGGTGGCACCCGCACCGCCTCGATCACCGGCGCCTGGGTCGCGCTCGCCGACTGCATCGGCTGGATGAAGGCCCGCAACATGATCAAGGCCAACGTGCTGCGCGACAACGTCGCCGCGATCTCCTGCGGCATCTATAACGGCACGCCGGTGCTCGACCTCGATTATGCCGAGGATTCCGAAGCCGATACCGACGCCAATTTCGTCATGACCGGCGACGGGCGCATCATCGAGGTGCAGGGCACGGCCGAGAAGACGCCGTTCTCGGAAGGTGAGTTCCTCGCGCTGATGGCGCTGGCGCGCAAGGGCGTGGCGCGGCTGGTCGATTTGCAGAAAATGGCCGTGGCGTGATTTCGGATCGCGCCCCGGCCGCATAGATTGAAAGCATGCACCGCCACATCACAGGCAAGCTCGTGATCGCGACCCATAATCCCGGCAAGCTCGCCGAGATGCGGGAACTGCTTTCGCCGCATGGCGTCGAGGCGATCTCGGCCGGCGAACTCGGCCTAGGCGAGCCCGAGGAAACCGGCGAGACTTTTGTCGCCAATGCGAAAATCAAGGCGGCCGCGGCGGCGCAGGCCGCGCAACTGCCGGCCTTCGCCGACGATTCAGGCCTTGTCGTCGACGCGCTCGACGGCGCGCCCGGAATTTTCTCCGCGCGCTGGGCCGGGCCATCTAAGGACTTCAACGCGGCGATGACGCGGATCGAGCGCCTGCTCGGGGAGCGCGGCGCCAAAGAGCCCGCGCAGCGCAAGGCGCATTTCGTCTCCGCGCTGTGCGTCGCCTGGCCCGACGGTCATGTCGAGGAAGTCGAGGCGCGCGCCGACGGCACGCTGGTGTGGCCGCCGCGCGGCAGCGCCGGCTTTGGCTATGATCCGATGTTCCTGCCCGACGGCCACGTCAGAACCTTCGGCGAGATGACCAGCATCGAGAAGCACGGCTTGCCGCCGCTGGGGCTCGGGCTGTCGCATCGTGCTCGCGCCTTTGTAAAACTGGCGGAGATCTGCCTTGACTAGCGCCGGCGCAAAAAAGGAAGCCTTCGGCGTCTACGTGCACTGGCCGTTCTGCCTGTCGAAATGTCCGTATTGCGATTTCAACAGCCATGTCCGGCATGAGCCGATCGACGAGGAGCGCTTTGCGCGCGCCTTCGCCCGCGAGATCGAGACCACTGCGGCGCGCGCACCCGGCCGCGAAGTCTCCTCGATCTTTCTCGGCGGCGGCACGCCGTCGCTGATGAAGCCGCAAACCGTAGGCGCGATTCTGGATGCGATCGGCAAGAACTGGCGCGTCGCGCCCGACGTCGAAGTCACGCTGGAGGCCAATCCTACCAGTGTCGAGGCGACGCGCTTTGCCGGCTATCGCACAGCCGGCGTCAATCGGGTCTCGCTCGGCGTCCAGGCGCTGGACGACGCCTCGCTGAAGGCGCTGGGACGCCTGCATACCGCGCGCGAGGCGCTCGATGCAGTGGCGATCGCCCGAAAAATCTTCGCGCGCTATTCGTTCGACCTGATCTATGCCCGCCCCGACCAGACGCCCCAGATGTGGACCGACGAACTGAAGCGCGCGATCGCGGAGGCCGCCGAGCATCTGTCGCTCTATCAGCTCACCATCGAGGAAGGCACGCCGTTCTTCGGCCTCCACGCCGCGGGGAAATTGAAGACGCCGGACGAAGCACTCGCCCGCACACTCTACGACGTGACGCAGGAAGTCTGCGGCAGCCACGGCCTGCCGTCCTACGAGATTTCCAATCACGCGCGCGCAGGCGCCGAATGCAAACATAACCTCGTCTACTGGCGCGGCCAGGAATATGCCGGCGTCGGCCCGGGCGCGCATGGGCGACTCGATATCGACGGCGTGCGCCACGCCATCGCGACCGAAAAGCGCCCGGAGGCCTGGCTGATGCGGGTCGAGGCCAACGGCCACGGCGTCATATCGGACGATCTCCTCAACAGCGAAGAGCGCGCCGACGAATTCTTGCTGATGGGCCTGCGGCTAGCGGAGGGAATCGATCCAAGGCGTTACGCCGCTCTTTCGGGCCGCGCGCTCGATCCGCGCCGCATCGCGGTGCTACGTGAAGAAGGCGCCATCGTCGTCGACGACAGCGGCCGCCTGCGCGTCACGCAGGCCGGATTTCCCGTGCTCGATGCTGTGGTCGCGGATCTCGCGGCTTAACTACGCCCCAAAACTCTTCGGCGATCCGGCGACCGCCACGCTGCCGGTCGACGCAACGCGCATCACGGCGAGGCCGCGCTCGTTGGTGCCGTCGGGGCGGAAGCGGAACAGGCCGTCGATGCCGGCAAAGCCCGACGGATTGGTCAGCGTCTCCGACGAGAATCGCTGCGGACCCTGCGTGCGCGCCAGTGCTGCGACCAGCGCCACCGCGTCATAGGCGAGCGTCGCGGTGCGCACGGGGTCGCCGCCGAACTTGGTGCGGTAACGGCCGGAGAAGGCGCGGAAGCCGGAGGGATCCGGCGCGGCATAGAGGCCGCCCTGCAGGGCAGGACTCGCATAGACCCGCGGATTGTCCCACAGTCCCGTGCCGAGCAGCTGGATATTCTTCAGATTGGCGCCTGCCGCGGTCAGCGCATCGGCGGTCGCCACCACCGAATCGCCGTCGTCGGCGATGAACAGCGCATCCGCCGAACCGAGCGCCTGCGCCACCGTGCGCGCGGGGCCCGCGCGGTCGGCACCGTATTTCTCGAAGGCGACGATGCGGCCGCCGCGGCGGGGCACCGCCTGCTTGAAGGTCGCCTCCACCACATTGCCATAGGCGTTGTCGGGCAATAGCGCCGCGAACGACTTCTTGCCGACGCTCGCGGAGTATTCGACGATCCGGTTGACGTCGGATTCCGGGAGGAAGCTCAACAGATAGACGCCGCGACCCGCCACGCTCGAATCGGTTGAGAACGCGATGCAGGATACGCCGCGCGCGCGGGCCAGTTGGGCGGTTGCCGGCACCGACAGCGCAAACAGCGGACCGAGAATGATCTCGGCGCCTTCGTCGAGCGCCTGCTGCGTGCTCTGGCCCGCGCCTTGCGGGCTGCCGCCATCGTCCTTGATCAAAAGCTGGATATTCGGATTCTGGAATTCGGCCAGCGCCATCTCGGCGGCGTTCTTCATCGACTGCGCCGCCACGCCGGCATTGCCGGCCGCCGACAGCGGCAGGAGCAATCCCACTTTCACCTGGCCGGTGCCGACCGCGAGCGGCTGCTGCTGCGGTCCGGCGGGACCCGCTTCCGGCTGGGACGAACTGAACGAGTTGAGGCTCTGCTGCACGCCGGCGCAGGCCGCGAGCAGCGGCGCGCCGAGCATCAAGCCGACCGCCGACCGCCGGGTGGCCCCGGAAGGTTTGGGTTTGGCAGGCGCAGATTTGGGTTCGGGCGGCCCCACCATCGCATCTCTTCTCTTGACCGACCGAAATCGGTCAGCACGTGCCCCTGACAACGATCAGGGGGGTGGATTCAGGCATATTGTCGACGAATAGTTAACCGAAACAAAAGGATTATGGCGGTGGCGTGCGGGCCGGGTTGCTCGTCCCGGTTCCCTTAATCGTCGTGCGCAGCGGTATTCCTAATGCCAGCATCGTGGCGCAATCTCTGTGTTCCCTCTAGATTATGATTATGCGCGCAAAAGCTCTCCCCATAAATAGCCCTGAAGGCAAGAACCCTGAAGGCGCGGAAGCCGGAAGCCGCAACTTTACCGTTGGCGGCCACCTCCTGACCGCGCCGAAGCCGGTTCCCGGGCTTTATCTGGTGGCGACCCCGATCGGCAATCTCGGCGACATTACGCTGCGCGCGCTGGAAACGCTGGCCGGCGTCGACATCGTCGCCTGCGAGGATACCCGCATCACCCGCCGACTGACCGAGCGCTACGGCATCAATGCGGTGCTAAAACCCTATCACGAGCACAATGCCGCGCTGGCTCGGCCGAAAATCCTGGAAAAGCTCGCGCAGGGCGCGTCCATTGCGCTGGTCTCCGACGCCGGCACGCCCTTGATCTCCGATCCCGGCTTCAAGCTGGTGCGCGAGGTCTGCGCCGCCGGTTTTTCGGTGATCGCGCTGCCGGGGCCGTCTTCGGTGCTGACGGCGCTGGCGGTGGCGGCGCTGCCGACCGACCGCTTTTTCTTCGAGGGCTTTCTGCCGCCGAAGGAGACCGCGCGCCGCGCGCGGCTGACGGAGTTGGCGCGGATCGACGCCACGCTGGTCATGTTCGAATCCGGCAACCGCGTGCAGGATACGCTCGCCGACCTCGCCGCAATCATGGGCGCGCGCGATGCCGCGATCTGCCGCGAACTGACCAAGATGCACGAAGAAGTGAAGCGCGCGCCGCTCACGGAGCTCGCGCGGGCCGTCGACACGCTTGAAACGCGCGGCGAATTCGTGCTGGTGATCGCGCCGCCGCCGAAGGGCGCGGAAGTTATGAGCGGGGATGCGCTGGACGATCTGTTGCGTGCATCGCTTGCGCGCGACAGCGTCAAGGATGCGGTGGCGCATGCGGTGGAGCTGTCGGGCCGCCCGCGCCGCGAGATCTATGCGCGCGCGCTGGAGCTCGCCAAAGAGCTCACCGCCGGAGGCGGCGATGGCGAAGACTGACGGCGCCGCCCCATCGGACAAGATCGCCTCGCCCGCGCGGGTCGCGGCGTTTCGCACCGGCGTCTCCGCCGAAGCCCGCGCCGCCGCCTATCTGATGGCCAAGGGCTATCGCATCCTGGCCAAACGCTTTCGTACCCCCCATGGCGAGATCGACATCGTGGCGCGGCGGCGCAGTCTCGTCGCCTTCGTCGAGGTCAAGGCCCGCGCCAGCCTGGATGAGGCCGCCTATGCGGTGACGCCGCGCCAGCAGGCGCGCATCATTGCGGCGGCCCAAGCCTGGCTGGTGGCGCATCCCGAGCATGCCGAATTCGAGCTGCGTTTCGACGCCCTGCTGATTGCGCCGAGGCGCCTGCCGCGCCATCTGTTAGCGGCGTTCGACGCCAGCCCTTAGAACTCCATCCCGAGCCCAGCGGACCCCACCCATGAAATTGAACGTCGCCGTCCAGATGGACCCCATCGCGCGCATCAACATCCGCGGCGATTCGACCTTTGCCCTGCTGCTGGAAGCGCAGAAGCGCGGCCACGGGCTGTCCTATTACACGCCGGACAAGCTTTCGCTGAAGGGCGAGGAGCTGGTGGCGCCGGTGCAGACCCTTTCCGTGCGCGACGAGGCCGGCGATCATTTTACCCTGGGCGAGCCGCACCGTGAACCGTTGGCACAATTCGACGTCATCCTGCTGCGTCAGGACCCGCCCTTCGATCTCGCCTACATCACCTCGACGCATTTTCTCGAGCGCATTCACCCGAAGACACTGGTGGTGAACAATCCGGCCAGCGTGCGCAACGCGCCGGAAAAGATTTTTGTGATGGATTTTCCGCATCTGATGCCGCCGACGCTGATCTCGCGCGACCTCGATGAGATCAACGCCTTCCGCGACGAGCACGGCGCTGTCGTGATGAAGCCGCTGCACGGCCATGGCGGTGCGGCGGTGTTCCGGGTGATGCCGCAGGACATGAATTTCGGTTCGCTCTACGACATGTTCTCGGTCACGTTCAGGGAGCCCTGGGTGATCCAGCGCTTCCTTCCCGAGGTCAAGCACGGCGACAAGCGCATCATCCTGGTCGACGGCGAATTCGCCGGCGCCGTCAACCGCGTGCCGGCCCCCGATGACCTGCGCTCCAACATGGTGCGCGGCGGCGCCGCGCAGGCGACCGAGCTTTCCCCGCGCGAACGCGAAATCTGCAAAACGATCGGTCCGGCGCTGCGCGAGCGCGGGCTGTTGTTCGTCGGCATCGACGTGATCGGAGGCTTCCTCACCGAGATCAACGTCACCTCGCCGACCGGCATCCGCGCCATCGCCCGGCTCGGCGGGCCTGATATCGCCGCGAAAATCTGGGACGTGATCGAAAAGAAGCGGAGTTAGTCGGCGTGCTTCGATTCTGTTCCCGGAGCTGCCGGATGGGTCGGTTTGATCGTGGTGT
>JBGPSI010000155.1:0-11646 GCA_041490045.1 Bradyrhizobium sp. | reverse complement strand
ATCGCACTTGGCCTTCGTCGACGCGGCGGCGTCGATGGCTCCAGAGACTTCCGCCTCATCGCGATTTCAACCTCAACCACTGAACCCGATGGGGCGGCATTTTTAACAAGAGGCCTGAGGTCTCTCTGTGATGATCGCAATGCGCGGCAGCGTCCGCGCTAGTCCAGCTTTGAGCAGAATGGCCGGGAAAGATGCGCGCCAGCCTCCGCAAGGGCGGAACCAATCGTGGCTGCCGCGCTTGCTAGAGTTCCATGACCGACGACAAGATGCCATTAGCCAATCTCGGACTCGAGCGAGCCATCGCGCTTCGCTGGGCGCTTCGCGACATCAAGGCCAAGCGCCTGAAACTGTCTCCGGTCAGCACGGTCGATCTGAACATCCTGACCGAACTCGGCCTGATTGAGATGCGCGACGACGTGCCGGTGCTCACCAACGCCGGTCACGCCGCGATCGATTGACGGCGAACCGATCCGGCGCGCTGGCTTGAGCCGCGCGATCAAAGCGAAATCCGAGGGCGGGTTCTGGGCCGCGGGCTTCCATTCGTTAACCTTTGCTAACGACCTGCGGCTAGCATTTGCGAATCAATCGGGGACCTCGCCATCAAGGACTTGCCCATGCCGCGCAGGATCGTGCTGTCCGTTTTTGCCATCTGCGTCACCGCCGTGAGCGCCGGCGCCGCCGATCTGGCGACGCAGAGCACGCTGGGCAGGATCTTTGCCGAGCCCGCCGGGAACAAGGTCGTGGTGGTTCAACAACGCGAATATTCCGGGCCGATCATTCCCTACACCAATCTGCCAAATCCGGTGTGGAATCGCGGCGTCTACAATTACGGCTCATCCTGGTCCTACTATGATGGCGGGCCCTATTACGGCGGCCCTTACACGCCGAGCTTCGTCCGCCTGCCCTATGTCTGCGGCCTCTACGGCTATTGCTTCTAGAGCATGATCGGTTCTGATTGAATCAGAACCGAAGCTCTAGATTCTTGTTTTGACGCGTTTTCTTCACGCGAACCGGTATCCACTTCGCTCGAAAACGCTTCTAGAGCAGCGGCGTCTGCGAGGAGACGTGATGGCTGACGATTTTCCAGTCGCCGTCTTCGCTCGCGATGACCCAGGTGATCTTGACTGATAATGGCGCGGCACCTTCCTCGACGACGAAAGTCGCGATGCCTGCAAAATTGATCAAATCGGGATTGACCTGCGCCGTCGCCCGGTCGGTGAATTGAACGGTGGGCGAAGCCCAGCGCGGCAGCGCGTTGAAATAGGCCGCGACACCTTCACGGCCGCGATACAGCTGAGACTTCGATCCAAAGAAGAAGACGGTCTTCGAGTAGAGCGAGGCGAGCGTCGCGGCATCGAGCCGGTTGAACGCGGCCGACCATTTTCCGATGATAACGGACACTGTTTCGTCGGCAGCGTTTGGCACGGCCTCACCCCTTCCCGCCGCCGACTTCCTTCGCAAACGTATCGCGCAGGCCGATGGTGCGGTTGAACACTGGATGGTCCGGCGCCGAATCCCTGTCGCGCACGAAATAGCCCTGGCGTTCGAACTGCACGACGTCGTTCGAATTGCTTGCCGCGACGGAGGCCTCGATCCGGGCGTCCTTCAGGATTTCCAGCGACTGCGGGTTGAGGTCGCCGGCGAAGTTGCCGGCGTCCGGCGAGGGCTTTGCAAACAGCTGATTGTAGACGCGGATCTCGGCCAGCTTGGACTGCGCGGCCGGCAGCCAGTGCATGGTGGCCTTGACCTTGCGTCCATCAGGCGCGTTACCGCCTTTGGTCGCGGGATCGTAAGTACAGCGCAGCTCGATCACTTCGCCGCTCGCATCCTTGATGACATCAGTGCACTTGATGAAATAGGCATAGCGGAGCCGCACTTCGGTGCCCGGCGACAGCCGGAAAAACTTCTTCGGTGGGTTCTCCATGAAATCGTCGCGCTCGATGTAGAGTTCGCGGCCGAACGCGATCCGGCGGGTGCCGGCGGTGGGATCGTCCGGATGGTTGATGGCCTCGAGTTCCTCGACCTGCCCTTCCGGGTAATTCTCGATCACGACCTTGAGCGGCCGCAGCACCGCCATGCGGCGCTGTGACGTCCGATTGAGCTCCTCGCGAATGCAGAACTCCAGCATGCCGACATCGACCACGCTGTTGGCCTTGGCGACGCCGATGCGTTTGACGAATTCACGGATCGCCGCCGGCGGCACGCCGCGCCGCTTCAGCCCCGCGATCGTCGGCATGCGCGGATCGTCCCAGCCCGAAACGTGGCCGTCGCGCACCAGCTGGGTGAGTACGCGCTTCGACAGCAGCGTATAGGTGAGATTGAGCCGCGCGAATTCATACTGATGCGGTTTCGACGGCACCGGCAGCTTGTCGAGGAACCAGTCATAGAGCGGCCGGTGGTCCTCGAATTCCAGCGTGCAGACCGAATGCGTGATGCCCTCGATGGCGTCGGACTGCCCGTGGGCGTAGTCATAGCTCGGATAGATCGACCATTTGTCGCCGGTGCGCGGATGGGTGGCGTGCAGGATGCGGTACAGCACCGGGTCGCGCAGATTGATGTTGCCCGACGACATGTCGATCTTCGCACGCAGCACACGGGTGCCGTTGGGAAACTCGCCGGCCTTCATGCGGCGAAACAGATCGAGGCTTTCCTCCACCGAACGGTCGCGGAACGGGCTGTTCTTGCCCGGATCGGTCAGCGTGCCGCGCGCGAGCCGGATCTCTTCCTGGGTCTGATCGTCAACATAGGCAAGCCCCGCGCGGATCAGGCCCTCCGCCCAGTCGTAGAGCCTGTCGAAATAATCCGAGGCATAGAACAGGTATTTGCCCCAGTCGTATCCGAGCCAGTGCACGTCGGCCTGGATGGAATCGATATATTCCTGCTCTTCCTTGGTCGGGTTGGTGTCGTCAAAGCGCAAATGGCAGCGGCCGCCGAATTCCTGCGCAATGCCGAAATTGAGCGCGATCGACTTGGCGTGGCCGATATGCAGATAGCCGTTCGGCTCCGGCGGGAACCGGGTCACGATCGTCTGATGTCGCTTGGCGTCCAGGTCGGCCTGTACGATGTCGCGAATGAAATCGCGCCCCGCCTCTGCCGCCACCGTTTCTGCTGTCATTTATGGGTTCCTGCTCGGGAATCTGCGGACCTTCTGCCAAATCCGCCGGCCCCACGGAAGGCTTTAGTTATTAACGGTTCCTGCTATACACCAGCGCGCCTGCCGCATGCCCCCTTTGTTCGCAACCCGCTCTTGTAATGACCGATTCCGTCGTCACCCGCTTTGCCCCCTCGCCGACCGGCTTCCTCCATATCGGGGGAGCCCGCACCGCGCTGTTCAACTGGCTCTACGCCAGGAAGACCGGCGGCAAGATGCTGTTGCGCATCGAGGACACCGACCGGGAACGATCGACGGAGGCGGCGATCGCCGCGATCCTCGACGGATTGAGATGGCTCGAGCTCGATTGGGACGGCGACGTCATCTACCAGTTCAGCCGCGCCGCGCGGCACCGCGAGATCGCCGAACAATTATTGGCCAGCGGCAATGCCTACCGCTGCTACGCCACGGCGGAACAGCTCACTGCCATGCGGGAAAAGGCCCGCGCCGAGGGCCGCACCCGCCTCTATGACGGGATGTGGCGGGATCGCGACCCGTCCGAGGCGCCGGCGGGCATGAAGCCCACGATCAGGCTCAAGGCGCCCCAGACCGGCGAGACCGTGATCGAGGACCAGGTGCAGGGCCGCGTGGTCTGGCAGAACGAGAACCTCGACGACCTCGTGCTGTTGCGAGGCGATGGCAATCCGACCTACATGCTCGCCGTGGTGGTCGACGATCACGACATGGGCGTCACCCATGTCATCCGCGGCGACGACCATTTGATCAACGCCGCGCGCCAGAAGCAGATCTACGATGCGCTTTCGTGGGACGTTCCCTCGATGTCGCACATTCCGCTGATCCACGGTCCCGACGGCTCGAAGCTCTCGAAGCGCCATGGCGCGCTCGGCGTCGATGCCTACCGCGCCATGGGATACCTGCCGGCGGCGCTGCGCAATTACCTGGTCCGGCTCGGATGGAGCCATGGCGACCAGGAAATCTTCTCGACCGAGGAAATGATCGCCGCGTTCGATCTGTCGGGCGTTGGCCGCTCGGCCGCGCGCTTCGATTTCGCCAAGCTGGAAAACCTCAACGGCCACTACATCCGCCACTCCGACGATCAATCCCTCGTGAGAATGTTCGAGGGCGTGCTGGACTATGTCCCCGGCGGAGCCGACCTGAAGACAAAACTCAACGAAACCACCCGCGCGCAATTGCTGCAGGCGATGCCGAGCCTGAAGGAGCGCGCCAAGACGCTGATCGAGCTGATCGACGGCGCGTATTTCATCTTCGCCGACCGGCCCCTCGACATCGAGCCGAAGGCGCAGGCCGTGCTGACCCCGGAAAACCGCGAACTGATCGGCCGGCTTCGTCTGGCGCTGGAGGCGGCCACCCCGTGGACGGCTGCGACCACGGAAGCCGCGATGCGGGCCTTCGCGGAGGCGAACAACCTCAAGCTTGGCTCGGTGGCCCAGCCGCTCCGCGCCGCGCTGACAGGCCGGACCACCTCGCCGGGCATCTTCGACGTCCTGGCGGTACTGGGGCGCCAGGAATGCCTGGCCCGGCTGGGCGATCAGGCCCCCTCATAAGGTCGTATTTACCGCGTCGCGCTGCCCATCTTGCAGTGCAAACAGCAATAAGATACCCATCTAACAGGTGCTTCTAGAATACCCGGCCTCCCACGCCATCTGGTAACCATGGCGCCCGCGGCCGCCTCCTTTTCCAACGATCTCATCGGGGACTTCACGATGGACGCAAACTCCAAAACCAAAACCGCAACCCTAACGGTCGGCAACAAGACCTACGATTTCCCGATATTGAGCGGCACCGTCGGGCCCGATGTCATCGACATCGCCAAGCTCTACGCCCAGGCCGGAATGTTCACCTACGACCCCGGCTTCACCTCCACCGGCAGCTGCCAGTCCAAGATCACCTACATTGACGGCGACGCCGGCATTCTCGAATACCGCGGCTATCCGATCGAGCAGCTGGCTGAAAAAGGCGACTTCCTCGAAACCTGCTACCTGCTGCTCTACGGCGAGCTGCCGACCAAGGCGCAGAAGGCCGATTTCGACAACCGCGTGATCCACCACACCATGGTTCACGAGCAGATGGCGCGGTTCTTCCAGGGCTTCCGCCGCGACGCCCACCCGATGGCAATAATGGTGGCGGCGGTCGGCGCGCTGGCCGCGTTCTACCACGACTCCACCGACATCAACGATCCGCAGCAGCGCATGATCGCCTCGATGCGCATGATCGCGAAGATCCCCACTTTGGCGGCGATGGCGTTCAAATACACCATCGGCCAGCCCTTCATGTATCCGAAGAACTCGCTCTCCTTCGCCGAAAATTTCCTGCACATGTGCTTCGCGGTGCCGTGCGAGGAATACAAGATCAACCCGGTGCTGGCGGACGCGCTCGACAAGATCTTCATCCTGCACGCCGACCATGAGCAGAACGCCTCGACCTCGACGGTGCGTATCGCCGGTTCCTCCGGCGCCAACCCGTTCGCCTGCATCGCCGCCGGCATCGCCTGCCTGTGGGGCCCCGCCCATGGCGGCGCCAACGAAGCGGCACTGGCGATGCTCGCCGAGATCGGCTCGGTCGACAAGATTCCCGATTTCATCAAGCGCGTGAAGGACAAGAACAGCGAAGTCCGCCTGATGGGTTTTGGGCATCGCGTCTACAAGAACTACGATCCGCGCGCCAAGATCATGCAGAAGATGTGTCACGCGGTGCTCAAGGAGACCGGGCACGGCGACGACCCGATGCTGAAGGTCGCGCTGGAACTGGAAAAGATCGCGCTGAGCGACCAGTATTTCATCGACCGCAAGCTCTATCCGAACGTCGACTTCTATTCGGGCATCACGCTGAAGGCGATGGGCTTCCCGACCTCGATGTTCACCGTGCTGTTCGCGGTCGCCCGCACCGTCGGCTGGATCAGCCAGTGGAGCGAGATGATCGAGGACCCGCAGCAGAAGATCGGCCGTCCGCGCCAACTCTATACCGGCGTGACCCGCCGCGACTACGTCGACATCGCCAGGCGCAAGTAAGGCGCGCTGGCAACTCACTGACATTTGCGGCCGGATGCTCACGCGTCCGGCCGCTATTTTTTGAGCGTCGACGCGTTGGTCAGTGGCCTGATCCTCAAGCGACCCGCGTCATCCTGAGGAGCGGCCGACAGGCCGCGTCTCGAAGGACGACAGGGCCGGCCGTTCATCCTTCGAGGCTCGCTGCGCTTGCACCTCGGGATGACGGATTACTGGACCGGCCGTCGCGCCTTGCGCATCGTTGCCAGCACGATGTCGGCGGCGCGGACGCTCGGCGGCTGGTTGCCGGTCGACAGGATGCCGTCGATCCGCCCAAACGCCTCGAGCTGACGCCGGCGCAGCGGCGTATCGTCGAGCACTTCGTGCAGCGCCAGCGACAATTTCTCCGGCGTACAATCCTGCTGCAGATATTCCGGCACGACATTCTCACCGACTACGAGGTTGGCCAGAATGACCGACTTCACCGCTATCAGGCGCCGCATGATCCACGCTTCCACCGCGCCGACCCGGTAGGCGGTGACCATCGGCACGCCGGCGATGGCGAGCTCCAGCGTCACGGTGCCGGACTTGGCGAGCGCCGCGCGCGCGATCCGGAATGCCGCGCGCTTTTCCTGCTCGCCGATCACGATCCTGGGCGCGATCTTCCAGCTCCGCACGCCCTCAGCGACCGCTTCCCGCAGATGCGGCATGGTGGGAAGCACGAGTTCGAACGCCACGCCCTCGGCGCTGAGCCGGTCCAGCGTTTCGCCGAACACCGCCATGTGGTGCCGGATCTCGCTGCGGCGGCTTCCCGGCAGCACCAGCAACACCGGCGGCGCCTCGTCCCGGCGCTTCCGCTCCTCAGCTGAAGGCCGCAAGGTCCCGATCTGCTCGGTCAGGGGATGGCCGACATAGCTGCAGGGCGGCCCGCGCAGCCGGCGATATTCCTCCGGCTCGAACGGCAGCAGCGCCAGCACGTGGTCGACATAGGCGCGCATCGCGCGCGCCCGGCCTGGCCGCCATGCCCAGACCGAGGGAGAGACATAGTCGACGATCGGAAGGGAGGGATCGCGCGCACGGACGCGTCGCGCCACCCGGTGGGTGAAATCGGGACTGTCGATGATGACGAGCACGTCGGGCGCGGCCTGCGTGACCGCGGTGGCGGTCATCCGGATCAGGCCCAGGATCTTCGGCAGCTGCTGCACGACCGCGGCCAGCCCTATGATCGACAGCTCCTCGATCGGAAACAGCGACGCCAGCCCTTCGCGGGCCATCGCCTGACCGCCGACGCCTTCGAAGCGCACGGCGTCGCCGAGGCGCTGGCGTAACACCTTCATCAGGTTGGCGCCGAGCCGGTCGCCGGATTCCTCGGTCGCGATCAGGAAAATCCGTCGCCCGATATTTGCGGGTGCACGCGCGACCATCACGCGGGCAGACCGGTCACGAAAAGGCCGGCAGCGTCGGCGGCCTCGATCATCGCCTGCGGCTCGACGACGATGGTGTTGCCGGCGAGGACAGCGATGCCCGCAAGCTGCGCGGCGGCTGCGCCCTCGATGGTTCGCGGTCCGATCGTCGGCAGATCGAACCGCAGATCCTGGCTGGTTTTCGGCGTCTTCACCAGCACGCCGCGGCCGGCCTTGGCGCGAATGCGGCCCGCCTCGCGCAGCCGTGCCACGCGGGCCAAGAGGCCGTCGGTGCCCTCGATATCCTCCACGGCGACGACGTGACCATCGATCACCACCGCGGCCTGGCCGATGTCGAAGGGGCTGAGCGCGCGCAGCACCTCCTGCCCCTTCGCAATATCGGCGGCGGCGTTCTCGTCGGGCGTTGCCCGGGTGAGGCATCCCTCCGGCACCAGCAGATCGGGGGCGACGTCCTTGATTCCCACCATGCGAAAGCCGTCCTGCTCGAGAATGCGGCCGATCCCGGACAACAGATGATCGTCGCCGCCGCGGAAGGCGGCCCACACCCGCCCGAGCACGCGCAGCGTGCCCCAGTCCAGCCTGATCTCCGAGAGCGCCGGCCGCATCAGGGCGCCGATGAAGATCAGGTCGCGGCAGCCCTCGGCGCGAAACAGCCTTGTCGCCCGGCCGAGCTGACCGACCGAAATCCAGTGGTGGCGAAAGCGCTCCACCTGCTTCGGATCGCAGGCGCCCTTGAGCGCGAACAGCACGGGATGGCCGCCGCGCGCCAGCAGGGAATCCGCGACGGCGAACGGCATGGCGCCGCCGCCTGCGATCACGCCGACGGCTGAGGAAGTTTGCGAGGCCGCTGTCATCATGGCTGCGGCGATCCCGTCATCAGCTGTTGCCGTCGTCGGCCGGAAGACACAGCGCGCGGTGTTTGCCGCCCTCGATGAAGGCGAGGATTTCCGCGATCGCCGGATCCTTCGCGGCCAGCGGCTGCACCGCGCTCAGCCGCTCGGCGAAAATGCCCGGACCGTGAAACAGCTTTTGATAGAACGATCGCACGGTCGCGAGCCGCTCCCTGGTGAACTTGCGGCGCTTCATGCCGATGATGTTGAGCCCCTCGAGGCTCGCATACTGGCCGTTGACGAGGCCGAACGGAATGACGTCGCCGCGCACGCCGCAGACGCCGCCGACCATGACCTGCGGGCCGATCCGCGTGAACTGGTGCACCGCCGACAGCCCGCCGATGAAGACGAAATCGCCGATTTCGCAGTGGCCGCCGAGGGTGGCGGAAGTCGCGAAGATCACGTCATTGCCGACCTCGCAATCGTGACCGACATGGCTGCAGTTCATGAAGTAGCCGCGGTCGCCGACGCGGGTGATGCCGCCGCCGGCCACGGTGCCGGCGTTCATCGTGGACTGCTCCCGGATGGTGCAGCCCTGGCCGATCTCCAGCCGCGTGAGTTCGCCGCGATAGCTCAGCGATTGCGGCGGCGTGCCCAGGGAGACGAAGGGGTAGATCGTGCAGTCGTCGCCGATCGTGGTTTGCGCGGTGATGTGCACATGCGCGATCAGCCTGCAATTGGCGCCGATCACGACGTTCGGGCCGATGACGCAGTAGGGGCCGATGGTGGTGCCCTCGCCGATCACAGCGCCGTCTTCAATCCGCGCGGTGGGATCGATCCTGCTCATGGTCCGCTATTCGCCGAAATTGCCGTTGATGTGGTTAGGTTTTCCGGTGGTTAGCGCGGCGTCCCGGCACTGTCCAGTGACGTATGGTTACGCCGTGTTTCGTCCGTTCCGGCAGCCTCGATCGGGCGACAGGCCCGGCGCCGGAATGAATGCCGCCCGCCTCAGTCGGTCAGCATGGCGCCGACATCGGCCTCGGCCACCGTCGTGCCATTAACCCTGGCGTCACCGTGAAACCACCACATGGTCTTGCGCCGGCCGATCGAGCGCATGTGATACTCGATGGTATCGCCGGGCATCACGGGCTTGCGGAATTTACATTTGTCGATGGTGAGAAAATAAACCGCGCGCGGCTTCTCGGTGCCCTCGACCGATTTGATTCCGATCACGCCGGCGGTCTGCGCCATGGCTTCGATCATCATGACGCCGGGATAGACCGGGCGGTCCGGAAAATGCCCGAGAAACGGCGGCTCGTTGAAGGTGACGTTCTTGATGCCGATGCCGGAATAGTCGGTCCGGATATCGATGACCTTGTCGATCAGCAACATCGGATAGCGGTGCGGCAGCGTCTTGAGGATCTCGTTGATATCCACCAGCGCGAACTTGACCGATGCCTCCTCCATCACTCCCGTCCTTCGCCCTTCGGATCAGTCGAGCTATCGCGCACCAGACGCTCCACCGCAACGATCTCCTTGAACCACTGCCGGGTCGGTTTGGCAAAAAAGCCGCCCCAGCGCCCGCCTGCCGGAATGTCATCCTTGACGCCGCTCATCGCCGTCACCTGGGCGCCGTCGCCGATGTGGAGATGGTTGTTGATCCCCACCTTGGCTCCCAGCGCCACGTTGTCGCCGATCGTCAGGCTGCCGGCCAACCCGATCTGGGCCGCCAGCAGGCAATGCCGGCCGATCGTCACATTGTGACCGATCTGGACCTGATTGTCGATTTTGGTGCCCTCGCCGATCACGGTGTCGCGCAGGCTGCCGCGATCGATGGTCGTTCCGGCGCCGATCTCGACGTCGTTCTGGATCAGCACGCGCCCCGTCTGCGGCACCTTCAGATGGCCGTCCGGCCCAAAGAACACAAAACCATAGCCGTCCTGGCCGATGCTGCAGCCGGGATGGATCAGGACATTGTTGCCGATCAGCGCGCACTGAATGGCTGTCCGGGCGCCGACATTGCAATCCCGGCCGATCCTGACATCGGCCGCGATCACAGCGCCCGCCCCGATCACCGTGCCGGCGCCGATTTCGACGTTGGGGCCGATCACCGCCAGCGGATCGACGATCACGCCGTCCTCCAGATGCGCGGTTGGGTCGATGATGGCGGACGGCGCGATGCCGGCGCAGCCGAACCAGGATTGCGGGCGAAGCGCGCCGGCGTAGAGTTCGCGGGCGACCTTCACGAAGGCGCGGAACGGCTGGGCGGCCCGCAGCACCGCGACGTGGGGCGGTACCTTGGCCTCGAAGCGCTCGCTGACCATGCAGGCGCCGGCCTTGGTCGAGGCAAGCTGGTCGGCATATTTCAGGTTGTCGAAAAACGCCAGATGAACCGGGCCGGCTTCGTCGAGCGAAGCGAGTCCCCGCACCGGCTGGCCGCCGCGGGACGCATCGGCCAAATGCGCGTTCGTCAACGCGGCGATTTCGGCCAGCGTCGATACAGGCGGTTGCTCGAAGAAAGTCGGCTGCGCCATTCCACCCGTCGCGGTCCGGCCGGTAATCGAACCAGAGCTTCGGTCCTGATCAATCAGGACCGGACTATTTGCTGTTTTGACGCGTCGTCTTCACGCGCACCAATATCCACTTCGCTCGAAGACGATCTGGAGCATGATTCAACCGAGTTGAATCATGCTCGTCGTCCATCTTCTTGTTTGAGCATGACCGTTTCGGAAAACCGGCGTCCACTTTTTCCGGATCGTGCTCTAGAACGTCGTCCCGCCGCCAAACTTGAACTGCTGTACCCGGTCGAACGGACCCTTGGTCAACGGAATCGCATAGTCGAAGCGCAGCGGACCGAACGGCGAGGCCCAGATCAGGCCAACGCCCACCGACGAGCGGACCTGATTGCCGTTATCGTACACCAATCCAGTACAGGTACCGGCGCCGGCATTGGGGTATTGCGTCGGCTTGATACAGTTGGAATTGGCCGGCGTGGTCACCTCACCCGTCGCGGCCCAGGTCGTCGGCCCCTGATAGTCGTAGAGACCGCCGGCGTCGGCATAGATCGCGCCCTTCAGGCCCACTTCCTTCGGCAGGAACCAGAATGGCATCTGCAACTCCGCCGACGCGCCCCAATATTTGGTGCCGCCGAGCGCGTCCTGCGTGCCAAAGGGATTGAGGTCGCGCGGACCGATGCCGTTCGGCGCAAAGCCGCGGACAAGGTTCGGGCCCATCTGGAACTGATCGAGCATGCGAAGACCGGTGTTGCCGACCTT
>JBGPSI010000154.1:0-11658 GCA_041490045.1 Bradyrhizobium sp. | reverse complement strand
CTTCGCCGCGCGCGAGGTCCGCTTCACGCGCGCCTCGACGAAACGATCCAGGATCTGGACGATGACACCGCGTTGCTTGGTGACGATCGGAGCAAGCGGGCCGCCGCGGACCGGCGGCGAGATCTTTTCAAAACTGAACGCAGGCATTGTGTATCCCCTCGTCATTGAGTTGAGACACCCCTGGAAGCTTCCCCGGATATCGTTGGTTCAACCGCCTGTGACCGCAAGTCGTTCCAGCCCGTCTAACGCAGGTGCAGCAATTCAAGCATAATAAATCCCAAACCGGAAGCGATTTGCGCGGATTGCGCTGTTTTCCACCTGCTCCTAAGGTAGCCCGACAATGTTCGAAGCCCTCTTCCAGACGTTCGAAGAACCTGAAAGCGGCGTGGCGCTGGCCGCGCGGCTGTCCGCCTTTCGCGAGGAGCTGGCGCGGCGCAACCTCAGCGGATTCGTGGTTCCCCGCGCCGATCAGCAGCAAAACGAATATGTCCCGCCCTCGGAGGAGCGGCTGGCCTGGCTCACCGGCTTCACCGGATCGGCCGGACAGGCGATCGTGCTGCCGCAGGCCGCCGCGGTGTTCGTCGACGGCCGCTACACGCTGCAGGCCGCCAAGCAGGTCGATCGCAAGGCCTGGAGCATCGAGCCGCTGGCCGACCCGCCCCCGGAAAGCTGGCTCGCCAGCCATCTCAAGGCCGGCGACCGGCTCGGATTTGATCCGTGGCTGCACACTTCCGCGGCGGCCGAGCGGCTGGCCGCGGCCTGCGCCAGGGCCGGCGCCGAATTGGTCGCGGTCGACAGCAACCCGCTGGACTCGGTATGGACCGAGCGCCCGGCGCCGCCGCTCGGCCCGGTGACGGTTCACGGCACGCAGTTTTCCGGCGAAGCGGAGGCCGAGAAGCTCAAGCGGATACGGCTGGAGATCGCAAAACTCGGCGCCGAGGCGCTGGTGCTGTCGGATTCGCACGCGGTAGCGTGGACCTTCAACATCCGCGGCGCCGACGTCTCGCATACGCCGCTGCCTCTTTCCTATGCGCTGGTGCCTAGGGACGGCCGGCCCACGGTATTCATCGATCATCGCAAGCTCTCCAACAGCGCCCGCGACCATCTCGAACAATCGGCCGAAGTCCGGGAGCCGGGCGCGCTGGCGCCGGCGCTTAACGAACTGGCGCAGCGCGGCGCCACCATCGCACTCGACAGCGCGACCGCCGCCGACGCTCTGACCCGCCTGATATCCGCCGCCGGCGGCAAGCCGTTGCGTGGCAGCGATCCCGTCAGCCTGCTCAAGGCGGTGAAGAACCTCACCGAGATCGAAGGCACAAGGAATGCGCACCGGCGCGACGCAATTGCGCTGGCGCGGTTCCTGGCCTGGATCGACCGCGAAGCGCCAACGGGCGCGTTGACCGAGATCGACACCGTCGAGGCGCTGGAAAGCTTCCGCCGCGAGACCGGCGCGCTGAAGGACGTCTCGTTCCCGACCATCGCCGGCACCGGCCCGAACGGCGCCATCGTGCACTACCGCGTCACCCGCAAGAGCAACCGGCGGATCGCGCCGGGCGACCTCCTGCTGATCGATTCCGGCGCCCAATATGAGGACGGCACCACCGACGTCACCCGCACCATCGCGATCGGCACGCCCACCCCGGAAATGCAGGACCGCTTCACCCGCGTCCTGCGCGGCCATATCGCGATCGCGCACGCCGTGTTTCCCGACGGCACTACCGGCGCGCAGATCGACACCCTGGCGCGGCAATATCTCTGGCAGGCCGGCATCGATTTCGAGCACGGCACCGGCCACGGCGTCGGCAGCTATCTCTCGGTGCACGAGGGGCCGGCGCGGATCTCGAAGCTCGGCACCACGCCGCTGAAGCGCGGCATGATCCTGTCCAACGAACCCGGCTACTACAAGACCGACGCGTTCGGGATCCGGATCGAGAATCTGGAACTGGTTGTTAGCGCCGACATCGCGGGCGCGGAAAAACCGGTCAACGCCTTCGAGACCCTGACCTTGGCGCCGATCGACCGCCGGCTGATCGACCTGAACATGCTGAGCGGGGACGAACTGAGCTGGCTCAACGACTATCACGAGCGCGTCCGCCACGCGGTTCGCCCGCATGTCGACGAGGCCGTCAAGCTGTGGCTCGACGCCGCGACCGAGCCGTTGTCGCTGTAGAGACTGTCATTTCGGGATGGTCCGAAGGACCAGACCCGGAATCTCGAGATTCCGGGTTCGATGCTTCGCATCGCCCCGGAATGACGAGTTCACCGCCTCCCGAAAACGGAATAGCCGCATTCCGAAACGTCCGTATTCCCGCTGAGCCATCCCGCTACAGTCCGATTCAGGAGACTGGATCGGACCTCAATGCATGGAGTGATGGGCAAACCGCCCGGCGCGGCGACCGGCAAGGACGCCGTCGCGACGTCCCGGATCATGCTGCTGTTGCTGGTCGCGATGACCGGCGTGGCGCCGATTTCGCTCTATATGCTGGTGCCGGCGCTGCCGGTGCTGGCCACGGTTTTCGGCCGCGATATCGGGGTCGCGCAGATGACGGTGTCGCTCTACATGGTCGGCATCGCCTGCTCGCAGATCATCATGGGGCCGCTGTCGGATCGCTTCGGACGCCGCCCGGTGCTGCTCGCGGGTCTCGGCCTGATGGTAATGGCGAGCGCGGCCTGCATTTTCGCCGAAACCCTGCCGCAACTGATCGCGGCGCGGTTCCTGCAGGCACTCGGCGGCGCCGCCGGCATGGTGGTGAGCCGCGCCATCATCCGCGATCTCTACAGCCGCGAGCGCATCAGTTCGATGATCTCGCTCGTCATCGCGGTCATGATGATCGCGCAGATGCTGAGCCCGCTGACCGGCGGCCTCTTGGAAACCGCATTCGGCTGGCGCTCGATCTTCTATGTCATCACATCAGCGTCGCTCGTCATCGCCGTGGCGATTGCGCTGGCGCTGCCGGAAACCCGCCGCGTCCGCGCCGAGGGCAGCAATTTCCGCGGCGATGTCGGCTATCTCATCACCAGCCGCGCCTTCGTCGGCTACATGCTGTGCCAGGTGCTGGCCTCGCAGATCATCTTCACCTTCGCCGGCGGCGGCCCCTATATCGTGGTCATGCAGATGGGCCGCTCCAGCGCCGAATACGGCGCCTGGTTTGCCGCCACCGGGTTTGCCTATCTGATCGGCAATCTCTTCTGTGTGCGCTTCGCGCCGCGGCATTCGCTGGAAAGGCTGATCTGGTTCGGCTTGGCGCTGCAACTCACCGGCAGCCTGTTGAACCTGGTCTGGGGCGTCACCGGGTTCAACCTGATGCCGTCCTGGCTGTTCGGCACCCAGATGCTGGTGATGTTCGCCAATGCCTTCGTGATGTCGAATTCGGCCGCCGGCGCCATCAGCATCCGCCCCGAGGCCGCCGGCACCGCCTCGGGCGCGATGGGATTCCTGCAGATGGGGATCGGCTCGCTGTTCTCGCAGTTCGGCGCTTATCTCGGCGGCCATTTTGCAAGCCCGGTGGCGCTCAACGCCGCCATCGTCATCCTGTCGATCGCCTGTGCCTCGACCATGGTTTTCCTCGTTCCCCGCCGCGACGTGGTGGTCAGTGAGGAACTGATCGAGCAGGCGGAGGAGGAAGAGTCGGGGATGATGTAGGGGCTGCACCAGAGCGACGCGGCTCCAATAACGGTGTCATCGCCCGCGAAGGCGGGCGATCCAGTACGCCGCAGCTTCTCGGCTCAATCACAACTTTCTCTGGAATACTGGATCATCCGCTTTCGCGGATGATGACACCGGAGGGTGGGCAGACATCGTGCCTCCATGCCTTGCCCATCACCCCCCGACCATCTTCAGCCACTCGTCCTCGGTCAGCACCTCGACGCCGTGCTTCTTGGCCTCGGCGAGTTTCGAGCCGGCGCCGGGGCCGGCGACCACGTAATCGGTCTTCTTCGACACCGAACCCGCCGCCTTGGCGCCCAGCCGTTCGGCCATCGCCTTGGCTTCGTCGCGCGTCATCTTCTCCAGTGAACCGGTGAAGACCACGGTCTTGCCGGCGATCTTCGAATTGCTCTTCGGCTTTTCGGCATCGAGGATGGTGACTTCCCTGGTCAGCCGCTCGACGATGCCGCGATTGTGGCTCTCGCCGAAATAGGCCTTGATGCTGGCAATAACCGTGTCGCCGATCTGGTCGAGCGCATCCATCTCGGCGATCGCCTCCTCGTCGTCGTGAGCGACCTTGAGGCAGGCGTCGTGAAACGACTGCCAGGAGCCATAGCCGCGCGCCAGCGCCAGCGCCGTGGTCTCGCCGACATGGCGCATCCCGAGCGCGAAGATAAAACGCTCCAGCGAAATGCGCCGCCGCTCCGCGATGGCCGAGAACAGATTGCGCACCGAAGTCTGGCCGTAGCCTTCGATCTCCTCCAGCTTGATCTTCGCGTTGCGCTTTTCCAGCGTGAAGATGTCGGCCGGTTCCCTCACCCATTCGTTCTCATAGAAGAACTCGATCTGCTTCTCGCCGAGCCCCTCGATATCGAAGGCGCGCCGCGAGGCGAACAGTTTCAGGTGCTCGATCTTCTGGTATGGACAGGCGAACTCGCCGGTACAGCGGGCCCGCGCGCCCTCCTCGCCGGTCGCGGTCTCCTCACGCACCACGTCGGTGTGCAGCGGGCACGGGCATTTTTTCGGAAAGTGGTAAGGCTTTGCGTCCTTTGGTCGCTTCTCGATGATGACATCGACCACTTGCGGAATCACATCGCCGGCGCGCTGGACGACGACGGTGTCGCCGATCCTGATATCGCGGCCCTCGCGCAATTGCTCGCCGTCGCCGCCGATGCCCTTGATGTAATCCTCGTTGTGCAGCGTGACGTTCTGCACGATCACGCCGCCGACGCCGACCGGCTCCAGTTTTCCGACCGGCGTGAATGAGCCGGTACGCCCGACCTGGATCTCGATATCGCGCAGCACGGTCGTGGCGCGCTCGGCCGGGAATTTGTGCGCGATCGCCCAGCGCGGCGTGCGCGACACGAAGCCGAGGCGTTCCTGCCAGTCGAGGCGGTCGACCTTGTAGACGACGCCGTCGATGTCGTAATCGAGTTTTGCGCGCTGTTCCTCGATCTTGCGATGAAACGCGATCAGCTGCTCGACCGAATGACAGATTTTCGTCAGCGGATTGGTCTTGAAGCCGCAGCGCTCGAACCAGCCGATCATGCCGGACTGGGAGTCCTCCGGCATCTGCGTCATCTGCCCCCAGGCGTAGGCGAAAAAGCCGAGCGGACGCGAGGCGGTGATGGACGGGTCCTTCTGGCGCAGCGAGCCCGCCGCCGAATTGCGCGGATTGGCGAAGATGGTGCTGCCTTCCGCCTTCTGGCGCTCGTTGAGCGCGAGAAACGCCTTCTTGGTCATGTAGACCTCGCCGCGCACCTCGCAGATATCGGGCACGTTACGCCCCTTCAGTTTCTTCGGCACGTCCTCGAGCGTGCGGATATTGGCGGTGACGTCCTCGCCCTCGGCCCCGTCGCCACGGGTGGCGGCAGTGACGAGTTCGCCTTCCTCGTAACGCAGCGACATCGAGAGCCCGTCGATCTTCGGCTCGGCGCTGAAATCGATCCTGTCGTCGTCGGAAAGCTTCAGGAAGCGGCGGATGCGGCCGACGAAATCGAGCACGTCTTCCTCGGCAAACGCGTTGTCGAGCGACAGCATCGGCACCGCGTGGCGGACCTTCTTGAATTTTCCCGACGGCGCCGCGCCGATCTTCTGCGACGGCGAGGCACTGGTGACGAGTTCCGGAAACCTCGCCTCGATGGCGTTGAAGCGCTGGCGCAGCGCGTCATATTCGGCGTCGGAAATCTTCGGCGCGTCTTCCTGATAATAGGCCTTGTCGTGCCGCTCGATCTCGAGCGTCAGCCGCTTGTGCTCGACCTTGGCCTGGGCCCTGGTGAGGTCGGCGACATCGGTGAGGGGTTTTGTCTTTGATTTTGCTATCATGGTTGAAACCCGTCATTCCGGGATGGTCCGCAGGACCAGACCCGGAATCTCGAGATTCCGGGTTCACGCTGCGCGTGCCCCGGAATGACGATACGGTGAGGATCGGGGCTCATGGGTTACTACGTCTATATCGTTGCGAGCAGGAAAGATGGCGCGACCTACGTTGGGGTGACCAACGATATCGTTCGTAGAATTTACCAACACCGAACTAAGACAATCCAAGGATTTACCTCCAAATACAATATCACGCGGCTCGTTTGGTTCGAGATCTATGATGACCCAATTTCGGCGATTTCCCGTGAGAAAGAATTGAAAAAATGGAAGCGGGCCTGGAAGGTCCAGTTGATTGAGGCGCAGAACCCACAGTGGAATGATCTGTACGAATCCATCTGTTGATCCCGTCATTCCGGGATGGTCCGAAGGACCAGACGTCAGATGCGTAACTGCGCTTCGGGGTGTCTTGAGATTCCGGGTTCGCGCTACGCGCGCCCCGGAATGACGGCAAAAAACTAACTCGCAGCCTTCAGCAGCCGTTCCGCGGCCGCTCTGGCCTCGGCGGTGATCTCGGCGCCGGCCAGCATGCGGGCGATTTCCTCGCGGCGGTGATCGGCGGCGAGCGCGTTGACGCGGGTGGCGACCCGCTTGCCCTTGTCGAGCGCGTCCTTGGAAATCAGCAGATGCTGGCTGGCACGCGCTGCGACCTGCGGCGCATGCGTGACCGCCATCACCTGCACCTTGCCGGCGAGCCGCGCCAGCCGCGCGCCGATCGCGTCCGCCACCGCGCCGCCGACGCCCGTGTCGATTTCGTCGAACACCAACGTGGGCGCCGAGCCGCGATCGGACAGCACCACCTTGAGCGCCAGCAGAAACCGCGACAGCTCGCCGCCGGAGGCGACTTTCATCAAGGGACCCGCCTTGGTGCCGGGATTGGTCTGCACCCAGAACTCGACGCGGTCGAACCCCTGCGGGCCCGGCGACATCGGATCCGAATCGATCTGCGTCATGAACCTGGCGCGTTCGAGCTTCAGCGGCGCCAGTTCGGCGTTGACGGCCTTGTTGAGTTTCTCCGCGGATTTGGTGCGCGCGGCGGAAAGCTTCGTGGCCGCGGCGCTGTAGCGCGCGTCCGCTTCGCCGGCCGCCGCTTCCAGTTTCTTCAACTGGTCGGCGCCGGCGTCGATCAGCGCCACGTCGGCGGCGTATTTCTTGGCGAGCTCCGCCAGCCCGTCGACCGGCGTCGAATATTTGCGCGACGCGGCGCGGAGTGCAAACAGCCGTTCCTCGATGCGTTCGAGCTCGGCAGGGTCGAAATCAGCCGCGACCAGCGCTGCGTTGAGGTGCTGGTCGGCCTCCTCCAGCGCGTTGATTGCCGCATCGATCGCCCTGACCGCGGGTTCGACCAGCGCCGGCAAGTTTCCGGCGCGGCGCTCCAGCCGCCGCACCGCTGCCGACAATGCCGGAACCGGCGAATGCGGGCCGCCGACAGCATCCTGCGCCTCGCGCAGATCGGCGGCGATCTTCTCGCCCTGCATCATGCTGGTGCGGCGCTCGGCGAGCGCGGTCTCCTCGCCGTCCCTGGGCGCAAGCTGCTTCAGCTCGTCGGAGGCATGGCGCAGATAATCGGCCTCGCGCGCCGCACGTTCCATGTCGGCGCGATGCGCGTCGAGCACGCTATTGGCGGCGCGCCTTTCGTCCCACAGCGCTTCCAGCACTGCTACGTCCTTCTCGAGCCCGGCAAAGGCGTCGAGCAGGCGGCGGTGGGTGGAGGCATCGACCAGCGCGCGCTCGTCATGCTGGCCATGGATCTCGACCAGCGCCGAACCCACCGCCTTCAGGGTCTGCACGCTGATGGCCTGATCGTTGATGAAAGCGCGGGTCCGGCCGTCGGCCAGCTGGACGCGGCGCAGGATCATTTCGCAGGAGTCTTCGGAACTCGCATCGTCGAGCCCGTTGTCGCTGAGGATTTTCGAGGCCGGATGATCCTTCGGCACGTCGAACACCGCGGTGACCTGGCCCTGCTCCGCGCCGTGGCGCACGAGCCCGGCATCGCCGCGGCCGCCGAGCGCCAGCGCGAAGGCATCGAGGAGAATGGATTTGCCCGCGCCGGTTTCGCCGGTCAGCACCGCCAGCCCACGCGAAAACTCGATATCGAGCCGTTCGATCAGGACGATGTCACGGATCGAAAGACGCGCCAGCATGGAAGGTAAGACCCTAACCGAGACCCAGTTTCTTGAAGGCTTTGGAGATGTAGGAGCCCGTGTTCTCGCTCGGCTCGACTCCGCCTGACTTCACAAGATTATAGGCGTCTTTGTACCAGGGGCTATCAGGAAAATTGTGCCCGAGCACGGCGGCCGCGGTCTGGGCCTCGCCGACGATGCCGATCGCCATATAGGCTTCGGTCAACCGGGCCAGCGCTTCCTCGACATGCCGGGTGGTCTGATAGCGGGTGACCACGGTCTTGAAGCGGTTGATGGCGGCGGTGTAGTCGCGCTTTTCCATGTAGTAGCGGCCGACATCCATTTCCTTGCCGGCGAGCTGGTCGCGCGCGCCTTCGAGCTTGGCCTTGGCGCTGATGGCATATTCCGAGGTCGGATATTTGCGAATCACCTCTTCCAGCGCGGCGATCGCCTTCTCGGTGCGGCCCTGGTCGCGCGAGATATCCGGAATCTGGTCATAGTGCGAAGCCGCGATCAGATATTGCGCGTAAGCCGCGTCCGGGCTTCCCGGGTGCAGGGTGACGTAGCGGGTCGCGGCGCCGATGCAGCTGTCATAGTCGCCCGCATTGTAGAAAGCGTAGGCCGACATCAAGAGCGACTTGCGCGCCCAGTCGGAATAAGGATGCTGGCGGTCGACTTCCTCGAATTTCTTCGACGCCGCCTTCGGATCCTGCTTCTGATTCATCAGGAACAAGCCCTCATTGTAGAGCTTGTCCGCCGGTTCATCGACGAAGGTGTCGTCCTTGGCCAGGAACTTGTCCCACAGCGCGCCAGTGCCGCAGCCGCTCAAGGGAATCGCGAGCACGATCAGACCCGCGGCCAGACGCAATTGCCGGCTAAATCGGGCGCCGGCCGATATCCTGCGCAGTTCGAGCGTCATACGCTGTGCCGACATGAATCCTAGACCTGACGCCTGTGCTGCAGTGCCTGCCGCGCGCCCCAGAGCCTGCTGGACGCAATGATTGCCGTGCCCGTGGCGCCTGCCGTGCAACCGGGGCTCTACCCGAAAAAAGTCCGTTAACCAACCGGATACGCAGGCATTTCGCCCGGATTAAGGCGGCTTGGGCCGATCGCGGCCGAACATGGTTACTTTGCCAAATTGGGCTGTGCACGGCCATCCGGCGGCCCGTCCGGAGCGATTCCAGACGAAAGTCAGGACATTTCGAAGACGAAAGTCAGGACACGTCGGGGCCGTAGGCCGGGGCAATCATGCCGCCGACCATGCCGCTGCCGGCTTCGGCGTAAACGCGCGAGCGACGGGCGGTTTCGGCTTCGATCACCCGCCAGGTGGTGCGGTCGGCCAGCAGGGCCGTGAGCACGGCGTGGTTGAGCTTGTGGCCGCCGCGCACCGAGTGATAGGCGCCGAGCATCGGCAGGCCGGCCAGCGCGAGATCGCCGATCACGTCGAGCGCCTTGTGGCGGGCGCATTCGTCGCTGTAGCGCAGGCCCTCGGTGTTGAGCAGGCGGGTGTCGTCGAACACCACCGTATTCTCGAACGAGGCGCCGAGCGCAAACCCGTTGCTCCACAGCCGCGCGACGTCGCTCATGCAGCCGAAGGTTCGGGCGCGGCAGATCTCGCGGCGGAACCGTTCCGGGCTGAGATCGAGCGAATAGCTCTGGCGGCCGATCACGGGATTGGCGAAGTCGATGTCGATCTCGGCGCGGAAGCCGGCCGCGTGCGGCCGCAATTCGCCGAACGAATCGCCCATCGTGACCTGTACCGGCCTCAAGACCTGGAGGAAACGGCGCGACCCCGACTGGGTCAGGATACCGGCCTGGTCGATCGCGGCGACGAAGGCCGCGGCGCTGCCGTCCATGATCGGAACTTCCGGTCCATCGATTTCGATGGTGGCGTTATCGACGCCCATTCCCCGCAGCGCAGCAAGCACGTGTTCGGCGGTGGAAACCAGCGGACCTTCGCGGTCGCCCAGCACGGTTGCGAATTCGGTGGCGATGACGGATTCCGCAACCGCCTGAACTTCGCGGTCGCGACCATCCAAGCCGGTGCGGACAAAAATAAAACCCGCATCGACTGGTGCAGGTCCAATGGTGAGACTGACGGGAAGACCGGAATGTACGCCGACGCCCGTCACGGTGGCTTGCGAACGAAGCGTTGTCTGCCGGCTAAATTTCATGCGAAAACCGCCCACTACCGACTTACCAAGAGAGCAGACCAGATCGGAACGCACGTGGTTCCGTTTGATTCGTCTCTAAGTTTCCCCAAGTCACGGCGAGACAATAGCACTGCCTCAAAGAGCTCCAACTCACGGTTTTTTACCGATTGTTACCCGATCTCTGCCGCATTCGCGCCAAAGCTTAACCAAATTACACCGGCTTTGGCGGCGATTTCGGCCCTGCCATTCCACCACCGAATGAATAATTAATCATTTAAAATCAGTTGCTTGCCAGAGAGGCCCCGCCCGCCCGCGGGCAAAAAATTAAGGTCCCGGCTGGCTGGAGCCGGGACCTCTTGGCCGTTCGGATTGTAACAAATCTCAGTTGGACTGGCGGCGCAGGAAGGCGGGGATATCCAAATGATCGTCGCCCTGTGGCGGCGCGGCAACAGGTGCAGGGCGGCCATGGACGTCGAGTCCTTGCGGCGCGGGCCGGCGAGCGTATTCTGATACCGGATCGCTTGACGCGATCTGCTGGGCGACCGAGCGCTGCGGCTTCCGTTCCGGCAGCGGCGGCATCGGCGCCATGGCCGGACCCGAGGCGCGGGCCGCGATCGGCGGCTCGGTTTCCTCGTCACGGCGGCCGAGGCCGACATTGGCGAGGCGCTGCAGCAGGGACATCCGGGTCTTCTGCGGATGCTCCTCCTCGCCGTCGCCGCGGGCCTGCCGGATCTCGTTTTGGGCCGGCATCGGCAGTTCCTCGAATTTCGGCATCCGCGGCGCGCGGGCCGGCGCACGTTCGGCCGCCTGCGGGATGAAAGTCTCCGGCGTCGCGGGTTCGTGGACCTCGACCCGAGCGACCTCATGATGGTCGGGGAAGAGGGTCGGCTTCTGCGCGGCGATCGGGCGAACCGTGACGTCGCCATAGGAGGCGGGCTGCAGCGGCGCAGGCGCCGGCTGCTTCGGAGCCTCGGGAGAGACCGCCGCCGCAATGGCTGCTAGGGCTGCGCGTTCGACGGTGTTGGAAGCCCGCTGCGGGGCTGCAGCAACGGGAGCCGCCTGGGCCGGCGCGGGCGCTTCCATCTTCTGGGCAGCGCGCTCGGCCAGACGCGCATTGTCGGCGCGCAGCCGGGCGGTCAGCTCGGCCAGGCGATTTTCCGGCGAGGCGGCGGGAGCCACCGCGCTGGTCGGGAGCGGCGCACCCGGCGTCGCGTTGCGAATCAGGGCCTGTTCGATGCCGGTGGCAACGACGGAGACGCGGATGATGCCGTCGAGGCTCTCGTCGAAGGTGGCGCCGACGATGATGTTGGCGTCCTGATCGACTTCCTCGCGGATGCGGGTGGCGGCTTCGTCGACTTCG
>JBGPSI010000153.1:0-11851 GCA_041490045.1 Bradyrhizobium sp. | reverse complement strand
TCGACGCCGAAGGTGGTGGTCGAGTTACGGCCGGGCAGCACGTAACCAACCTGCCCGGTGATCGCGACCGGCCGGATCCAGGAAAACGTATCGGGAAGATCGCCGAGCCCTTTGCCGAAATAGATCGTCGGCGTGTAGGTGTTGAACGGATCGGCCCCGACGCTGGCCACGCCGCTTCCGCCCCATTCGACGGACAGACCGACCGACATCACGAACTCATGCTCAGGGTTTCTGTAGACGCGGTATTTGAACGTTGTCTCCCAGTTCTGGAATCCGTTGGCGCCCGTCCCCGCCGGGCCTCCCGGCCGGCTGAGAAAACTGTAGGTTGGGGCGATCGAAACCGCGAAGTCCTCGGTGATCCGCTTGGAAAATTCCGCGGAAAGATCGCGCTGCCGGAACGAAGGATCGTCGCCGGTCTTGAAACTGGAGACGGTCGGGAACGCCAGTTCGTCGTTGACGCCGGGATCGTCGATGCCGAGGGTTGCCGGAAAGAAGCGATTGCCGACGATTTCGTGGGCCATGCTTTCGCTGATGGGAATAAGCGCGACCGCGAGCCCTGACAGGCCCGCACGCGCGAGACGGATAGACATGAAATTCTCCGCTTGAACCGAATTGTGAACGCGTCAAAAACGGCCATGGGCCGTCAAGTTCACACGGACAGCGGCGGCGCGCGGGCCTGGGCGTTCGAGCCGACACGCGCGGTCGGTATGGCCTCTGCGGCTTCCAGCCAGGCGAGGCGCTGGTACTGGCGTTGCAGAGCGACAAAAACCGGCGGTGGCTGAAGCGCCGCGCCGCCGCCGTGACCACCGGCACAAAACGCGCAGCAGTCGCCGTTATGGTGCTGCGTCCTGGCCGGAGCCGTCTGCGCATCGTCGCCGGCGGCGCCCATGTCGGAGCAGATCGACGCCATATAGAGGGGATCGTTGACGGCGTAGGCGAACGCGCGGAACGCTGCGATCGGTGCAAACAATTGCACCGCGATCGCAAGCAGTACGATCGGAATGAGCAGTTCCAGCCGCCGTCGCATGATTATCCCTAAAACACCACAATCGTCCTACCACCCGTGTCCCCGCCTGTCGAGATTGCCTCTCAAAAGCTATTTGATGCAGCGCAAAGAGCCGGCGGCTAAGTCGGATAGCGTTCGCGTCCGTCCATGGATCTTCCGATGTTCGATTTTGACCAACCGCTGGTGATTGCCGGACTCCTGCTCGGGCTGTCATCGAGCCTGCACTGTTTCGGCATGTGCTCCGGCATCTCCGCGAGCCTGCATTTCGCCGCCGGCCTCGATCCCAAACGGCCGGCGCGCGACCTCGTGGCGACGACCCTGCTGATCAATGCCGGGCGGATCACCGGTTACGTGGTCGCGGGCATACTCGTCGGGGCCGCGGGATCGGGCATCTTCGGCGCGTTCGATCATTCGACCAGCCACGCGGTTCTTCGCTGGGCAGCGGCTGTGGCGCTCGGCTGGATCGGCCTTTCCATGCTCGAGATCGTGCCGCTTCCGGCCGTGCTCTATCGGGTCGCCGCACATGTCAGCGGTTTCATGGATAGCCTCGCACGCGCGGCGCGATTGCCGGCCTATATGGGGCTGTTCCTGAGCGGGACGGTCTGGGGCTTCCTTCCCTGCGCCATGGTCTATGCCGCCCTCTTCTATGCGATGCTTTCCGGTTCCGGGCTCGGCGGCGCCATCGTGATGGCCGGCTTCGGCCTCGGCACGTTGCCGGTGCTGATCGCTACAGGTCTCGGGTTTCCGCTGCTGCGCCGGCGGGCAACCTCGGTGTGGCTGCGCAATGCGGTCGGAGTTGCCATCATCATGGTGGGCATCGTCAGCGCCGGCGTGACGCCGACGAATTTCGTGGCGTGGTGCCGGTCAGGCTGATGCGATCCGCCGGGATAACGCAGGAGCATGCTGGACAAACCGCTGCCACCCTGCCGGAGATCAAGTTTCCGCTCCACTGGCGAGCAATAATTCAGACGTCAACCTTTGGGTGCCGAAAATTCCCTTCGGATTAAATCCGGGCCGCGGCGAAATTCGACGCGGCGAGAACCGCAAGAAAGTCTCCAAGTCCGCGCCTGGCGCCGCCTCGCTGGCATGCCAACACATATCTGCATTTTCCTGCGGTTTTTTGTTCCTAGTCCGTGGGGCGAAGGTTAATCGCGCCGGCCAAATGCAACCCGCAGTGGCGAAATCCCAATCATTTCGCAGATTGCTCGAATTTTGAACAATCGTTGCTGAAAATGGTGACAAGACGAAAAAAGTGGTTTACGAGTTTGATCTCAGGCTGACCGAAAGGCTCAAGTCTGGTGGTCCAAGTCTCGGGAGGAGCCCTGGCGCGCACAAGCAGCGTCGCCCCGTCAATCAAGATCAAATCCAATTTTCGGGGATACAAAAGGGTCGACACAATTTTCAGAGCAGGGCCTCACCGCCCTGCTCTTTTTTCTTGGAAGCACCTCTTTCCTAGGAGAAGGCTTCTCGCGCCGTACGTATTTTTCGATGTTTCTCTTATTTCGCGACGTCGCGCATAACGTCTCACACCCATCTTGTTCACGACGGATGCGATGGCGCCAACCAATCTGATCCAGCACAGTTTTGAACTCGTCGCCGAGCGTTGCGACGACCTGACGCCGCTGGTGTATCGCCGCCTGTTCCGCGCGCATCCCGAAGCCGAGGCGATGTTCCGGAGCGAAGGAAGCGATCTCGTCAAGGGCTCGATGCTGGCGCTCGCCATCGACGCGATACTGGATTTTTCGGGCGAACGCAGCGGGCACTTTCGCCTGATCGAGTGCGAGGTTATCTCGCACGACGCCTATGGCACGCCGCGAAAATTGTTCGGCGAATTTTTCGGCGTGATCGCCGACACAATGCGCGACGTTCTGGGCAGCGACTGGTCGCCGGAGGTGGACGAGGCGTGGCGGCAGCTACTCGTCGAGATCGATCGGCTCATCGCGCAAAGCGGGGGCTGATTTCAATCCCGATCGAGGAAGTTCGAGCCGATATCGGCTTTCTTCTTGATCGGATCGTAGTCGCAATAGACGTTGTCGGCGACCAGCGTAAAGCTCGCGCTGACCGTGTACTTGTCAAGCTTGACGCCGTTCAAGCCGATGACCGCGGTTTTGGTGCCGCCATTCCATTTGAACGGGGTCGAGCTCGGCGCCTTCTCGCAGGCCGCAACCGCTTCGGCGAAGACATAGCCCTCGACAAAGGCTTTCACGGTCCGCAGTTGGGTTGCGAGTTTCCAGTCGATGTAGAAGGCCCCGGCTAGGCCGGCGATCGTCAAAATCAAAAGCCCGACAATGATTCTTTGAAACGTCATTTGCGCTTTCCCCCAAACCGATCAGAACGGAAATCCCATCAGCCTGGACAGCCGCTCGACATTGAAGAGGCCGGCGCTGTAGGCCAGCCACGAGAGCGCGAAAATGACGGCGGAGATCACCGTGGTCCAGATCAGCTTGCGGCCGAGCCCCGGCACGATGGGCGCGCCGGGATCGGTGCCGGGCGCGCCTTCGCCGTCCTCGTGCTGACTGCGCACGCCGAACGGCAGCGTCAGGAACAGGGTGACCCACCACATCACGAAGTAGATCGCAAACGCCGTTGAGATTGTGTAGGCCATCTGCCGTCAGGCCTGCTCGATTTCGACGAGCGCGCCGGAAAAATCCTTCGGGTGCAGAAACAGCACCGGCTTGCCATGGGCGCCGATCTTCGGGGTGCCGTCGCCGAGCACCCGCGCGCCTTCCCTGATCAGCGTATCGCGCGCCGCGATGATGTCGGGCACGTCGTAGCAGACGTGGTGGATACCGCCGTCGGCGTTGCGCTCGAGAAATTTCGCGATGGGCGAGGCCTCGCCGAGCGGCTGGATGAATTCGATCTTGGTGTTGGGCAGGGTCACGAACACGGTGATGACGCCGTGCTCCGGCAGCGGCACGGCCGCCGAGATATCGGCGCCGAACGCCGCGCCATAGATCCTGGCGGCCTTCTCGGCGTCCTTGACCGCGATCGCCACATGATTGAGCCGGCCCAGCATGATACTCCTCCCACGAAACCAGATCAGACCGTCAGGACATGAACGTAGCATAGCGGCTTCTTGCCCCAATGCTCGTTGATCGTGGCGCGAACGGCCCGGCGCACCGATTCCGCCGTCGCGTCGGGATCGCGCCGCCGCGCCCGCGGCAGGCCCTCCACCGTCGATACCACGACATCGAACACGATTTCGTCGATGACCTCGCCAGCCGTATTCTTCTCGGGGATGCCGACGAGATCAACCTCGGGATCGTCGGCCAGTTCGCCTTTTTCTGTCATGGCGACCGCGACAAAGGCGCAGCCCGCAAAGGCCAATTTCTTCCGCTCGACGACGGCGCGCGACTTGGCGTCCTCCAGGATCGAGCCGTCCTTGTAGAGCCGCCCCGACGGCAGTTGCTCGATGATCCCGGGCTCGCCCGGCCCGAGCTTCACCAGATCGCCGTCGCGGCAGATCAGCGTCTTCGGCACGCCGGCGGCGCGCGCCAGTTTGGCGTGTTCGAACAGATGCAGGGCCTCGCCATGCACGGGGATCAGCAGTTGCGGGCGCACCCACGAAATCATGTCGCGCAGCTCGTCGCGGCGCGGATGGCCTGAGACATGGACGAGATGGGTGCGATCGGTAATGACCTCGATGCCCTGCGTCACCAGGCCGTTGATGATGGCGCCCACCGCTCTTTCGTTGCCGGGAATGGTGCGCGAGGAAAAGATCACGCAGTCGCCCTTGTTCAGCGTCACCTGCGGATGGTCGTCGTTGGCGATGCGCGACAGCGCCGCGCGCGGCTCGCCCTGGCTTCCAGTGCACAGCGCCAGCACCTTGTCGGGCGGGAAATGGCCATAAAGGTCGGCGCCGCGGAAATTCTGCACACCGTCGAGAAAGCCAGTCTCGCGCGCCACCTGCACCACGCGCTCCATGGCGCGGCCGACTACCACGACCTCGCGCCCCGCCGCCTTCGCGGCGTCCGCCACCGCGCGCAGGCGGGCGACGTTGGAAGCGAACGTTGTCACGGCGACCCGGCCTTTTGCGCTCTTGACCAGCTCGGTAATGGTTCTTGCCACCTCGGTTTCCGAGGGCGAGCGCCCTTCCCGTACCGCATTGGTGGAATCGCCGATCAGCGCCAGCACGCCGGCATCGCCGAGTTCGCGCAAGCGCCGTTCGTCGGTCGGCTTGCCTATGATCGGCGTCGGATCGATCTTCCAATCGCCGGTGTGCAGCACGGTGCCTGCGGAGGTGTGGATCGCCAGCGCATGCGATTCCGGAATCGAATGCGCGACCGGAATGAACTCGACACTGAACGGACCGAGATCGATGCGGCCGCCGGACGGAACCACCGTGACCGGAATCTTCGGCGGATTGCGCTCGGAGGCGCATTTGGCCTCGAACAAAGCGGCGCTGAACTGGGTGGCGTAAATCGGGCATTTCAGCTTCGGCCAGAGGTCGATGATGGCGCCGAAATGGTCTTCATGGGCGTGCGTCAGCACCAGCGCGACCAGGTTCTTGCGCTCCTTTTCGAGGAATCGGATATCGGGCATGATCAGGTCGATGCCCGGCAAATGCTCCTCGTCGCCGAACGACACGCCGAGATCGACCGCGAGCCAGGAGCGCTGGTGGCGGTTGCCGAGGCCGTAGATCGACAGGTTCATGCCGATCTCGCCGACGCCGCCGAGCGGCGCAAAGGTCAATTCGTCCGGGCGCGCCATCAGGCAGCCCCCGCCGACTTGGCCGAGCCGAAATAAACGTCCCCCGCCGAGATCGGGACATGCTTGCCGGCCGCCGTCCTGACGATCATGCAGCCGGTCTCATCGATGCTGTCGAAGGTTCCCTCTACGGTCGCCCCGCCAGTATGAATCGAGACCGGCTGCCCAAGTCCAGCGGCCCGCTCCAGCCAGAGCCTGCGGATGTCGCCAAAACCGCGGCCCTTGTCCCAGATGCCCCGGAACTCGGCCCAGGTGTCCGACAGTTCGGAAAACAGTTCCTCCGCGCCGATCTGGATGCCCAGTGCGGCCAGCGAGGTCGCCGGCGTCGGCGTGCCCTCGGGTGCGGCGACGACATTGGTGCCGATGCCGACCACGACGGCCAGGCCACCGTCGACGACGGCCTCCGCCTCCAGCAGGATGCCGGCCAGCTTTTGCCGCCCCGCCAGCACGTCGTTGGGCCATTTCAGCGAAAATTTCATATCGTCCGATCCCGCTGATCTCAGCGATGCCTCGATGCTGACCCTTCGCAGCGCCGCCTCCAGCGCCAGCCCGGCGGCAAAGCCCAGCGTCGCGGCGATCGCGGGCGGGACGTCGAGCACCTCCAGGATGCTGCTGGCGAGATTACCACGCGGCGCGATCCAGGGGCGATGCCGCCGGCCGCGTCCAGCGGTTTGTTCCGTCGTCACGAACCAGGTCGGCCCGCGCTCGCCCCCGCGGGCCCGCTCCATCGCTTCCGCGTTGGTCGAGCCGATTTGGTCGAAGGCGGCGAGCCGGTAGCCCGCCGAAGTGGCTTGTGGACCGAGCGTGAAAGCCATTTAAAAGAGCGACTTCGCCGCTGCCGTCGCGACGCTGACCAGCGGGCCCGGATAGACGAAGAAAAAGATGTTGAAGAGACCCGCAACAGCCAGCACCGTGCGCAGTTCCACGCGCATCGGATCGAGCTTGATGAGCGGCTCGTCGAAATACATCACCTTGACGATGGAGAGATAGTAATACGCGCCCACCACGCTGGTGAGCACACCGACCACCGACAGCGTGAACAGCCCGGCCTTGATCGCCGCAACGAACACGTACCATTTGGCGAAGAAGCCCGCGAGCGGCGGGACACCGGCCAGCGAGAACAACAGCATCGCGAAGAAAAACGCCAGCAGCGGATTGGTGCGCGACAATCCGGCGAAGTCGCTGATGTTCTCGAAATGCTGGCCGTCGCGCTTGATGGTCAGGATAACCGCGAAGCTGCCGAGCGTCATCGCCACATAGATCGAGATATAGACCAGCACGCCCTGCGCGCCTTCCGCAGTGCCGGCGGCAAGCCCGACCAGCGCAAATCCCATATGGCCGATCGAGGAATAGGCCATCAGCCGCTTGATGTTCCTTTGCCCGATGGCGGCGAACGATCCCAGCGCCATCGAGGCGATCGACACGAACACCACGATCTGCTGCCATTGCGGCACGATGCCCGGGAACGCGGTCAGCGCCACGCGGGTGAACACGGCTAGCGCGGCCACCTTCGGCGCCGAAGCGAAGAACGCGGTGACCGGCGTCGGCGCGCCCTCATAGACGTCGGGCGTCCACATGTGGAACGGCACCGCCGAGATCTTGAAGCAAAGCCCGGCGAGCAGGAATACCAGGCCGAACACGATGCCGATGCTGCCGGTCTTCACGGCTGCGGCGATCCCGGCGAAGGCGACGGTGCCGGTGAAGCCGTAGATCAGCGAAGCGCCGTACAGCAGCATGCCCGACGACAGCGCGCCCAGCACGAAATATTTCAGGCCGGCTTCGGTCGACTTGGCGTTGTCGCGGTTGCTCGCGGCGACCACGTAGAGCGCAAGCGACATCAGCTCAAGCCCGAGATAGAGCATGATGAGGTCGCCGGCCGAGATCAGCACCATCATGCCGACGGTGGAGAGCAGCACCAGGATGGAATATTCGAAGATGCGCCGCGACTGATCGGCCAGATATTCGATCGAAAGAACCAGCGTCGCCACCGAGCCGATCAGCGCCAGGATTTTCAGGAACTTGGCAAAGTCGTCGACGACGAAGCTGCCGCCGAAAGTCTTGCCGACGGGCACCCACAGCTCCAGCGCGCCGGTCACCACCAGCAGGCAAACCGCCAACCCCGTGACGAGGCTCGTGGTCTGCGGCCCGCGATAGGCGCCCAGCATCAGCAGCACCATCGCACCCAGCGCCAGCACCAGCTCCGGCAGCACGGGCAGCAACTGATAACCTGCACTCTCAAAGCTCATGGCGCGTTGCCCCGATCCAAGTCGATCACTGCAGAAGCGCGGCCGCTTTCACGGCCGTCACTGCGGTGTTGTAGTTGTTGACGAGTTGCTGCACCGACGACGCCGACATGTCGAGCACCGGCTTCGGGTAGAAGCCGAACAGGAGTGTGAGCGCCACCAGCGGCACCATGATGAGGCCCTCGCGGAAGGTGAGGTCCTTGATGCTGGCGAGCGACGGCTTTGTCAGCGCACCGAACACGACCTTGCGATAAAGCCACAGCGCATAGGCCGCCGACAGGATCACGCCCGTGGTCGCGAAGGTCGCGGTCGGGATCGAGACCTTGAAGGTGCCGATCAGGGTCATGAACTCGCCGACGAAGCCGGAAGTGCCGGGCAGACCGACATTGGCCATGGTGAAGACCATGAACACCAGCGCGTAAAGCGGCATACGGTTGACCAAGCCGCCATAGGCCGCGATCTCGCGGGTATGCAGGCGGTCGTAGACGATGCCGACGCAGAGGAACAGCGCACCCGAGACGATGCCGTGCGAGACCATCTGGAACACGCCGCCGGCGACGCCCTGCGTGGTGCCGGCGAAAATGCCCATGGTGACGAAGCCCATATGGGCCACCGACGAATAGGCGATCAACTTCTTGATGTCTTCCTGCATCAAGGCCACCAGCGAGGTGTAGATGATGGCGATGACCGAGAGCGAGAACACCAGGGGCGCGAAATCGTGCGAGGCCAGCGGGAACATCGGCAGCGAGAAGCGCAGGAAGCCGTAGCCGCCCATCTTCAACAGGATCGCGGCCAGGATCACCGAGCCCGCGGTCGGCGCTTCCACATGCGCGTCGGGCAGCCAGGTGTGCACCGGCCACATCGGCATCTTCACCGCGAACGATGCGAAGAACGCCAGCCACGCCCAGGTCTGCAAGCTCCGCGGCACGGCGGTGTGCATCAGCGCCGGGATGTCGGTCGTGCCGGCATTCCAGTACAGCGCCATGATCGCCAGCAGCATCAGGACCGAGCCGAGCAGCGTGTAGAGGAAGAACTTGAAGGAGGCGTAGACCCGGCGCGGGCCGCCCCATACCCCGATTATCAGGAACATCGGGATCAGGCCGCCTTCGAAGAACAGATAGAACAGCACGAGGTCGAGCGCCGAAAAGGTGCCGACCATCAGCGTTTCCAGGAGCAGGAACGCCATCATGTATTCGCGCACGCGCGACTGCACCGACTTCCAGCTCGCGACGATGCAGAACGGCATCAAAGCGGTGGTCAGGATCACGAACGGCAGCGAGATGCCGTCGACGCCCATGTGGTAGGTGATGCCGCTGGCAAGCCACGACGTCTTTTCGACGAACTGGAAATCGGCTTGCGCGGGATCGAAGCGCCAGACCAGGATCAGCGACACCGCGAAGGTGATCAGCGTGGTCCACAGCGCGATCCAGCGCGCGTTGCGGTTGGCGGCTTCGTCGCTGCCGCGCGCCAGCACATAGACCAGGAGCGTGCCGAACACCGGCAGGAAGGTGACGACGGAAAGAATGGGCCAGGTTGTCATCACTGGCCTCCCAAGCCGAACATGAACCAGGTGATCAATCCCGCGACGCCGATCAGCATCGCGAAGGCGTAATGATAGAGATAGCCGGTCTGCAGCTTCACGACGTTGCGAGTGACGTCCAGCACCCGCGCCGACACGCCGTCGGGGCCGAAGCCGTCGATGATCTTGCCGTCGCCGACCTTCCACAGGAAGCGGCCGATCCACTTGGCCGGGCGCACGAAGATCACGTCGTACAGCTCGTCGAAATACCACTTGTTGAGCAGGAACTGATACAGCAGCGGCTGCTGACGGGCCAGTTCGACCGGCAGATAGGGCCGGCGGATGTAGAAGACATATGAGATATAGGCGCCGATCACCATCATGACCGTCGGCAGATAGGCGATGGTCTCGGGGATATGGTGCATGTCCTCGATGATGTGCGGGTTCATCTTGACTGAGTCACGGAAGAACTCCTCGACGCCGTGGCCTGCAAACAGCTCCTTGAACGGGAAACCCGAGAGGATCGACCCGGCCGCGAGAACGCCGATCGGAATCAGCATCCACAGCGGACTTTCGTGCGCCGCCTCGTAATGTTCCTGGTCGTGCGGCTCGCCGAAGAAGGTCTTGAAGATCAACCGCCACGAATAGAACGAGGTCAGCCCGGCCGCGACCACGGTCATCACGAAGCCGTAAAGCGCAAACGGATTGTGCGAGGCGTAGGCGGACTCGATGATCGCATCCTTGGAGAAATAGCCCGCGAACATCGGGAAGCCGGTCAGCGCCAGGGTTCCGATGCACATCACCGCGAACGTATAGGGGATCTTGCGCCAGAGCCCGCCCATGTTGCGGATGTCCTGCTCGTGATGCATCGCGTAGATCACCGAACCCGAACCCAGGAACAACAGCGCCTTGAAGAAGGCATGGGTGAACAGATGGAACATGCCGACGGAGTAGGCCCCCGCCCCCATCGCCACGAACATGTAGCCGAGCTGCGAACAGGTCGAATAGGCGACGATGCGCTTGATATCGTTCTGGACGAGGCCGACGGTCGCCGCGAAGAACGCGGTGGTGGCGCCGAAGAACATCACCACGGCCTGCGCGTTCGGCGCCAGTTCGAACAGCGGCGACAACCGCGCCACCATGAACACGCCGGCGGTGACCATGGTCGCGGCGTGGATCAGCGCCGAGACCGGCGTCGGGCCTTCCATGGCGTCCGGCAACCAGGTGTGCAGCAGGAACTGGGCGGACTTGCCCATCGCGCCCATGAAAAGGAGTAGGCAGGTCAGCGTCAGCGCGTCGGCGTGCCAGCCGAAGAAATCGATGGTCTTGCCGGTCAGGCCGGGGGCGCCTGCGAAGATCGTCTCGAAATCTGTCGAGCCGATCAGCGCGAAAATGGCAAAAATGCCGAGCGCGAAGCCGAAATCGCCGACGCGGTTGACCACGAAGGCCTTGATCGCCGCGGCGTTGGCCGACGGCTTCTGGTACCAGAATCCGATCAGCAGGTAGCTTGCGAGACCGACGCCCTCCCAGCCGAAGAACAGCTGCACCAGATTGTCCGAGGTCACCAGCATCAGCATTGCGAAGGTGAACAGCGACAGATAGCTGAAGAAACGCGGCCGGTACGGGTCCTCGTCCATATAGCCGATCGAATAGAGGTGCACGAGCGAGGAGACGGTGTTGACCACCACCAGCATCACGGCGGTCAGCGTATCGACCCGCAGCGACCACGCCACCTGCAGATCGCCCGAATTGATCCAGGGGAACAGCGCGATCCTGATATCGTGATGCATGAAGCCGACATCGACCAGGGCCACCCAGGACAACGCCGCCGACACCATCAATAGCCCCGTGGTGATCAGTTCGGCCGCGCGCGAACCCGCAGCCGGCGGCTCGGCCGCATGATGATCGTCGTGGCCGTGGTCGTCCGCATGCGCGTCATGCGAATCCGCGGCATGCGCATCATCGTGATGTTCGACCTCATCGCCGCTCGGGTTGCGCGCATGCGCACCGAAGATCGAGATCAGCCCCGCAAGAACCGCGCCGATCAGCGGCAGAAAGACGATTGCCTGGATCATTGGCGGGTTAACCCTTCATCAGATTGACGTCTTCAACCGCGATCGAACCGCGGTTGCGGTAATACACCACCAGCACCGCAAGACCGATCGCCGCTTCCGCCGCCGCCACCGTCAACACCAGCAGTGCGAACACCTGGCCGACGATGTCGCCGAGGAAGGCCGAAAACGCTACCAGGTTGATATTGACCGCGAGCAGGATCAGCTCGATCGACATCAGGATGACGATGATGTTCTTGCGGTTGAGGAAGATGCCGAGGATGCCCAGCGTGAACAGGATGGCGCCGACCGCCAGGTAATGTCC
>JBGPSI010000152.1:0-11885 GCA_041490045.1 Bradyrhizobium sp. | reverse complement strand
CGCGTCTCGATCGTCCACGGCGACTACCGCCTCGACAACATGATCTTCCATCCGACCGAACCGCGGGTGCTGGCCGTGCTGGACTGGGAACTCTCGACGCTCGGCGATCCCATGGCCGACTTCACCTACCTGTTGATGCAATGGACCATGCCCGGCCTTGCCAATGCCGACCTCAAGGCGTTGGGCATTCCGAGCATGGAGGAAGCGGCGCAGACTTACTGCAACGTCACCGGCAGCGCCGTTCCCGATCTTAACTGGTATTTTGCCTACAATCTGTTCCGACTCGCCGGCATCACCCAGGGTATCGCCGGGCGGATCCGCGACGGCACCGCGGCGAACGCCAAGGCGATGGAATCCGCCAAGCGTACGGTGCCGCTGTCGAAGGACGCATGGGCTTACGCGCAAAAGGCGGGCGCGAAGTAACGGAAAGGCGCGACGCGTAAACGTCGCGCCTTTTTGTTCGACGGCGATCTCGGCTATTAGCGTCCGGGGGATTTGGCGCGGCGTTCAAAGACGGGCGGTAAGGAAAGCAAGACCAAAAGGTCGTAAGGCGACGGCGCGGCGCAGCCGCGGCCGCCAAACGCAAGCGTCGTTCAATCTGCACCTGACGTCGGAGTCCGGAATATCACCGAAGGCTGAACCCCGCCTGGCTGCGGGTACGTTACTTGTGCACGGCGCCCATGAGTTTGTCGGGGAGCCAGGTAGCGATTTCGGGGAATATGCAGAGGATCAGGATCGCCAGCATCATGCAGACCACGTAAGGCAGCGTGCCCCACATCACCTTCGACAGCGGCACGTCCGGGGCGATGGCACTGACGATGTAGATGTTGAGGCCGACCGGCGGATGGATCAGGCCGATCTCCATGTTGATGGTCAGGATCACGCCGAACCAGACCGGGTCGAAGCCTGCCGCAATGATGATCGGCAAAAGGATCGGGCTCGTCATCAGGATGATGGCGGCGGGCGGAATGAAGAAGCCGCAGATCAGCAGGAAGATGTTCACGAGGAACATCAGGACCCATTTGTTGGCATGCAGGTCGGCGATCGCCTGCGCCAGCGTCTGCGTCAGATAGAGCGAGGTCAGCATGTAGCCGAACAGAACCGCGGCGGCGATGATGGTCAGGATCATCACCGACTCCCGCATGGTGTCGCGCAGGATGTGCCAGATCTGGTCCGGCCGCCAAAGCCGGTAGATGGCGATTGCCAGAATCAGGCAGAGGGCGGCACCGACGCCGGCCGCCTCCGACGGCGTGGCGACGCCGCCATAGAGCGCGTACATTACGCCGACCACGATGAACAGAAACGGAGCGATTTTCGGGATCGACGTGAACTTCTCGCTCCAGCTGTAGCGAAAACCCGGGGCATGCGAACGAAAACCGCTGCGCCACACCTTGTAGAGCGTCCACAACATGAAAAGCGTGGTTAGCATCACGCCCGGGATCACGCCGGCGATAAACAACCGGCCGATCGAAGTCTCGGTAGCGATGCCGTAGAGGATGAAGGTGACAGAAGGCGGAATGAGAATGCCGAGCGTCCCGCCGGCGCAGATAGAGCCGGTCGCGACCTCGTCGGGATAGCCGCGGCGGCGCATCTCCGGGATGCCCATCTTGCCGATGGCGGCGCAACAGGCGGGCGAGGAGCCCGTCAGTGCCGCAAATATCGCGCAGGCGCCGATATTGGAAATCGCCAATCCGCCGGGAAGACGATAGAGCCAGCGATCGAGCGCCTCGTACAAATCCTTGCCGGCCGGCGAGGAGCCGATCGCCGCGCCCATCATCACGAACATCGGAATGGCGACCAGGGTAAATTCGTCGAGCCCCGACCAGAAGGTCTCGGCGACGACGTTGAGGCCGTCGAAGCCCTGGAAGATCACGAGGAAGGACAATGCGATCGCGCCGAGACCAAACGCAACCGGAATGCCGGACACCAGCATCAACAGCGTGACCACCAGAACGATCGAGCCTTCGATGCCTGGACTCACGGGGATTCTCCGAAGGCTTCACGCGCCAGCGCGCGGGCAATGTCTTCCGCGGTCTGCTTCTCCGAAATGCCGAAGGGCGGAGAGCGTCCCGTCACGAGGCAGGAAATCTCGACCAGGTATTGCAGGACCACAAGGCCCAGTCCGATCGGCATCGAGAGATAGGGAATCCAGAGCCGTGCGCGCCAGACGGTGTTGGACAGCCAGCCTTCCGTGAAAGCCTCGTACCAGTAGATCGTGCAAAGCAGGAAGATCGCCACGCAGAAGGCGAGCGCGATGAGGCCGGTCGCCAGGGCAAGCCAGTAGCGCGCGCGGGGCCCGACGTGCAGCGGCAGCACGTCGACATGCACGTGCCCGCGCGTCATCAGGACGTAGGGACTGCCGATGAAGGTCGCGGCGACGATGCAATACGTCACCACGTCGATCTGCCAGATGGTGGTAAGGTTGAACACGTAGCGTTCAATCACCATGTCGCAGATCACGATAACGGCGAGGCCGATCAGCAGTGCGCCGGTCACCCCGGCCACGCGCGACACGAAGGTCACGGCTCGTATGAAACTATCCATCAGACTGTCCGGGGTCGCCGAAAAACATGTGCCGGCTCGCAGTCCGGCCCCCCGGCAGAGCGATCCGCCGGGGGCCGCTGACTGCCGCTATTTCACCGCGAGCGCTTCGTCGATCAGCTTTTGCCCGTTCGGTACGTCCTTGGCGAAGCCGGCATAGGAGCTCTTCTTCGCCACCTCCAGCCACGCCTGGTAATCGGCGTCGGTCAGCGTCACGACCTTCACGTTATGGTCCTCAAACGCCTTGATCGCATCCTTGTTCACTTCGTCGGCCTTGCCCTCGTAATACGCCTGCGCCTTCTTGCCGGCCGCAACGACGGCGTCCTGCTGCTTCTTGCTGAGCTTGTCGAAGCTCTTCTTCGACATCAGCACGGGTTCGTACATGAACCACAGCGCGTTGTCGCCCGGTGCGGTCAGGCAGTCCGTTACTTCATAGAGCCGCATCGACTGGAAGGTGCCGAGACTCGTGTCGGTGCCGTTCACCACGCCGGTCTGGAAGGCATTGTAGATTTCGTTCGAAGGCGGGCTCACGATGCTGGCGCCCGCCGCCTCCCACATGCCGGCGAATGTCGGGCCGGCCGCCCGGAACTTGCGACCCTTCATGTCGTCCGGCTTCACGATGCAGCCGTTCTTCGAAGCCATGCCGCCGGCAAACCAGGCATCGGACAGCACGATGACGCCGTGCTTTGCGATTTCGGCGCGGATGTCCGTCATGAACTGCGAGTTGTTGATACGCTTTGCCCGATCCTGACTGCGGATCAGGCCCGGCATCAGCGTCGCGCTGAAGGTCCGCACCTTGCCGCTGGCATAGTCGAGCGGGAACAGCGTGATGTCGAGTTGACCGTTGACCATGGCGTTCCACTGGTCGTTGGGCTTGAACAGTGAGGCGCCCGGATAGACCTGAATGTCGATCCCGACATCGGCAGCCTTCACTTCCTTGGCGATCATCTGCACCATGTCGTCGCGCACGTCGCCCTTGCCGCCGGGAAACTGGTGCGACGCCTTCATGATCATCTGCGCTTGTGCGGCTCCCGAGATCGCCATCGCCGCGACCGCGCCGGCCAGAATCGTCGAAATTTTCCTCACGCGTTCCTCCCGTATTCTTTGTTGTTGCCCCGAGACCACCGTTCGGCTTGATCAAATCCCACCGCGAGGCGCACCGCCATTCCAGCGCGCATGCAACTTTAGTAGCATCTGGCCAGCGAGTGCTGCGAACCCAATCACTATCCGGGGGGCTCGTAGATGGTAGTACGCCAGTGTTAGCTATCAATTTCCCTTCGTGACCTCGATGGGTTTCGCGAAGGGCTCAACCAGCCTGCGTATCCGATCACCCGAGACAGGCAAATCAGTGATTTGCCTGTTCAGCTCCCTTCGCAAAAATATTCTGATTTTCCGAAGACCCAAATCACCTCTATAACCCTCGTCAATCAGCGAATTAGTGAACATCTACAGCAATGACGGTAGTGAGCCGACTAAATCGGTTTCCCCGCATACGGCATCGACGCGGTGAGGCCGCCGTCGACCGGGATCGCCTGACCGTTGACATAGGAGGCCTCGTCGCTGGCGAGGAACAATCCCATCGCGGCCAGTTCATGCGGCTGGCCGGCGCGCTTCAGGGGATTGAGCTGGCCGATCTTGTGATCGGTGCCGCGCTCCTTCGCGTTATCGAAGATCGGTTTTGTCATTCCCGTTTCGATCAGGCCGGGACACACCGCGTTGATGCGCACGCCGGTACCCGACAGGGAGTAGGCGGTGGTCTGCACCAGGCTGATGACGCCGGCCTTGCTCGCTGCGTAGGGATGGCCGCTGGCGCCGGACTTCAGGCCCGCCACCGAGGCGGTGCAGACGATCGCGCCGGATTTCTGTTTGATCATGTGCGGCATCGAATGCTTGATGGCCAGGAACGGGCCGATCAGATTGATGCGCAGGATTTCCTGCCATTGTTCCACGGTCTGGTCGGCGAGCGGCACCAGCCCGCCGCTGATGCCGGCATTGGCCCAGACCGCATCGAGCCGCCCGTAAGCCGACACCGCCTTGTCGATGAAAGCCATGACGTCTTTTTCCGAACCGGCATCGGCCATCACGGCTTCCGCCGCGCCGCCGGCCTTTCGCACCTGCGCCACCGTCTCCTTGACGCCGTCGGTGCGGTCGACCGCGATCAGTTTTGCTCCTTCTTTTGTGAACAGAAGCGACGCCGCGCGTCCGATGCCGCTGCCCGCGCCGGTGATGATGACGGATTTGCCTTCGAGGCGGCCCATGAGTTTCTCCCTTATCGATTGGATCGTTGCCAGCGCTTGCCGCCCAGCGGAATTTCAAACAAGATTTCAAACGTCGAAGTGACGGCTCACACGCGCAAGTCACTTGAGACGAGATGTGCTCTGACGTACAGCGACGGCAGACATTATTGAAGGGTTTTCGGGATGTCCAATAAAGGCCAACCAAAAGTCGTCACCACGCGGTGGTGGTGGGTACGTCACGCGCCGGTGCGCAGCGACGGCGGCAATATCTACGGCCAGAAGGACATCGAGTGCGACACCGGCGACCGTGAAGTATTCGAGGCGGTCGCAAAGATCCTGCCGCGCGGCGCGGTCTGGTATGCGAGCAACCTGATGCGCACGCACCAGACCGCGGATGCGATCTGGTCGGCCGGCTTTCCAAGACCCGCGACCATGACCAGGGAAGCCGACTTCGCCGAACAGCATCTCGGGCAATGGCAGGGCATGAACCGCGCCGCCTTCCTCGCCAGCCGTCCGGCCGGCAGCAACTGGTTTGCCGATATCGACGAGCCCGCGCCGGGTGGGGAGAGCTTCATGGACCTCTATCGCCGCGTCTGCGGCGCGATCGAGCGCATCACCTCAGAGCAAGGCGGCGGGGACGTGATCGCCGTCGGCCATGGCGGCACCATCAAAGCGGCGGTCGGTCTCGCGCTCGGCGGCCAGCCGGAGAAGGGCCTTTCCTTCGATATCGACAATTGCTCGGTGACCCGGCTCGATCATTTCGCCAGCGCGGACAAAAGCAGCTGGCGGCTGCCGATGGTGAACCAGCAGCCGTGGATCGCCGATGCTAGGCACGCCGCGATGCATCAGCCGGCCGGGCCGGAAATCGTGCCGGAGACCAAGCTCGCGTGAGGCGCGGTTGTCGAAGGCGGCGAACGCTGCTTAGCTGAAGATCGAAAATCAAAATTGGTTCTGGGAGAGAAACATGACCTTGTTCGAGATGACCGGAAAAGTCGCCGTCATCACCGGTTCAACCCGCGGCATCGGCCGCGCGATCGCCGAGCGGATGGCCGAGCATGGTGCCAAGGTCGTGGTCTCCTCGCGCAAGCAGGACGTCTGCGACCAGGTGACCAAGGAAATCAACGACAGATTCGGCAAGGGAACCGCGGTCGCGATCGCGGCCAACATTTCCAGCAAGGAAAACCTGCAGAACCTGGTGACCGAATCCAACCGGGCCTTCGGCAAGATCGACGTGCTGGTCTGCAACGCCGCATCCAATCCCTATTACGGGCCGCTCGGCGGCATTTCCGACGACCAGTTCCGCAAGATCCTCGACAACAACATCGTCGCCAACAACTGGATCATCGGCATGGTGGTGCCGCAGATGATCGAGCGCAAGGACGGCTCCATCATCATCGTGTCCTCGATCGGCGGCCTGAAAGGCTCGACCATCCTCGGCGCCTACGCGATCTCGAAGGCGGCCGATATGCAGCTCGCGCGCAACCTCGCCTGCAAATACGGCCCGCAGAATGTTCGCGTCAATTGCATCGCGCCCGGCCTGATCAAGACCGACTTTGCCAAGGCGCTGTGGGACAATCCGGAGAACCTGAAGGCCTCGACCTCGCGCTCGCCATTGCTGCGCATCGGCATTCCCGACGAGATCGCCGGCGCCGCGGTGTTCTTAGGGTCCGCGGCCGGCAACTTCATGACCGGCCAGACCATGGTGATCGACGGCGGCGCGACGATCAGCTGAGATTTGGTTCGTCATTCCGGGGCGCGCGCAAACGCGAACCCGGAATCTCGCGCAACGACGTCGGGATTCCGGGTTCAGCCCTGCGGGCTGCCCTCGAACGACAGCAAGGTCTTTTTACTCCACCGCCGCGTGCACGAGGTCGCGTAGCAGGGTGCGGATATAATGCCGCTGCGCCGGACCCTGCATCATGAACACGACGAACATCTGTTCGACCGGATCGATCCAGAAGAACGTCCCGGCCATGCCGCTCCAGAAGAACTCGCCAAGCGATCCCGGGAACGGCGCCAGGCCCTTGGCTGTGCGCACTGCGAAGCCGAGACCGAAGCCGTGACCGGCCGGCATCAGGATGGAGTCGGCCTTGACGTTGGGACCGAGGTGATCGGACGCCATCAACTCCATCGTCTTCCGGCCGATCAGCCTGACGCCGTCCAGCACGCCGCCGTTGAGCAGCATCTGGCAAAAGCGGGCGTAGTCCATGGTGGTCGAGACCAGGCCGCCGCCGCCGGATTCCATGACCGGCTTTTCCAGCATGTTGAAGAGTTCCACCTTCTCGCCGCTCCAGGGATCGACCGGGAACGGCTCGGCGAGCCGGCCGGCATTCTCCTGTCCGGTGTGGAACGCGGTCTCCGTCATCTGCAGCGGCGCCAGGATCCGCTCGGTCAGGAAGGCAGAGAGCGTCTTGCCGGAAACGATTTCGATGATGCGGCCGAGAATGTCGGTAGAGCGGCTGTAGTTCCACTCGGCGCCGGGCTGGCACACCAGCGGCAGGCTGGCGACGAGGGCGGCGTGTTCGGCATTGGTGATCTTGCGGCTGCGCAGCCGCGACTGCTGATACATCTGCTGCACCAGGCCGTTGCCGGTATGGTCGTAGGTGATGCCCGACGTGTGCCGCAACAGGTCCTGAACCGTCATGACGCGCTTGAGCGGCACCAGATCGAGCTTGCCGTTGTTCTCGATGCCGACCTTCTGGTCAGCGAATTCCGGGATGAATTTCGCGACGGGGTCGCTGAGCACGAAATGGCCTTCCTCGATCAGCATCATGATGCCGACCGAGACGATCGGTTTTGTCATGGAGAAAATACGGAAGATCGAATTGTGCGCCATCGGCGCAGACACCGCCGGATTCTGCCTGCCCAGCGCCTCGAACCAGCCGATCTGGCCGCGGCGGGCTACCATCACGGTCGCGCCGGGGAGGGTTCCCTTGTCGATCTCGCGCTTGAAGGCATCCGACAACCGCTGCAGCCGGACGGGCGAAAGGCCGAGCGCTTCCGGTTTTCCCTGCGGCAGCGGTGGCGTCTGGGGGGCAGTGGGGTGTTTGGCGGCGGCTTGCGGCGTCATGGTCTCTCCCTTTGCTCTTGCTTGACTTGGCGAATTCTGGCGCAGAACGGACGGGTTGAACAGGGCGTCAGCTGCGCTTCGCCCTTGCAATCGGGGCAGTCCCTATGCTTGAAACGGCGCGGATCGGCGGCGACGCCAGGTCCTCACAGGAGTGTAGCTCAATTGGTAGAGCACCGGTCTCCAAAACCGGGGGTCGCAGGTTCGAGCCCTGCCACTCCTGCCAGCCGAGTCCTTACTAACCAAGTCCCCAGCTAAGCCCTTGATTTTGACCGTTCCGGGTCCGGCGCCTTGGAGCGGGTTCTGAGGCCGCCGGTTCCGGCTCACCTTGACCTTTCGCCCGGCCCGCAGTACATAGCCGCCACCTGCTGCCGGCCCGCTTCACGCGGATATCCGGCGCGGCTTTGAAATCCCCCGAACAATCGAGCCCGCTTGCCGGCTCAACCTTCGAGACGAGGGCTGGGCTCAAGAGGGCTGTTCGGATTCATGAAAACCTGGAAATCATCCACCAACGCGGATCACATAAAACGATGGCTTTCAGCCCGTTCAAATTCCTGCAGGAAGTGCGCTCGGAGACCGCCAAGGTCACCTGGCCGACCCGCCGCGAGACGACGATCACCACCATTATGGTGTTCGTGATGGTGGCGCTGGCTTCGATCTTCTTTTTCGCCGCGGATCAGATCATCCGCTATCTCGTCACCACCCTACTGATGATGCATTGATGGCAAGCGCCGGAACCCAAACCATGGACAAGCGCTGGTATATCGTCCACGCCTACTCGAACTTCGAGAAGAAGGTCGCGGAATCGATCCGCGAGCAGGCCAAGCAGCGCGGGCTTGAAGAACTGTTCGAGCAGGTGCTGGTGCCGACCGAGAAGGTCACCGAAGTGCGCCGCGGCCGTAAGGTCGACGCCGAGCGCAAGTTCTTTCCGGGCTACGTGCTGGTCAAGATGAAGCTGACCGACGAAGCCTTCCATCTCATCAAGAATACACCCAAGGTGACGGGCTTCCTCGGCGCGGAAAACAAGCCGATGCCGATCTCGGAAGCCGAGGCGATGCGGATCCTGCACCAGGTGCAGGAAGGCGTGGAGCGCCCGAAGGCGTCGGTGTCGTTCGAGATCGGCGAGAATGTGCGCGTGGCCGACGGTCCGTTCGCGTCGTTCTCCGGTGTGGTCGAGGAAATCGACGAGGCGCGGTCGCGCGTGAAGGTCGCGGTGTCGATTTTTGGCCGCGCCACGCCGGTCGAACTGGAGTTCGGTCAGGTCGAGAAGGTCTGATCGTTGACCCTTTTCCCGCGACAGCGGGGCGAGGGTGAAGAGCCGTGGGAGGAGATGGATGATCGCCAGTCATCCGTTGAACCGCACCACGGTCCTGTGAAGCATCCGGGCTGGTCCGGAGCAACATGAGGAGTGACATATGGCGAAGAAAGTGACCGGATACCTGAAATTGCAGGTGCCGGCCGGTGCGGCGAATCCTTCGCCCCCGATCGGACCCGCGCTTGGTCAGCGCGGCCTCAACATCATGGAATTCTGCAAGGCGTTCAACGCGCAGACGCAGAAGGAAGAAAAGAATACCCCGATTCCGGTGGTGATCACGATCTACGCCGATCGTTCGTTCACCTTCGAGATGAAGACGCCCCCGATGTCGTTCTTCCTCAAGCAGGCCGCCAAAATCCAGTCCGGGTCGAAAGCTCCGGGCCGCGACAAGGCCGGCGCGGTGACCAAGGCGCAGGTGCGCGAGATCGCCGAGAAGAAGATGAAGGATCTCAATTGCGATACCATCGAGTCGGCCATGAAGATGGTCGAGGGCTCCGCCCGTTCGATGGGTCTTGAAGTTGCGGGGTAACGGGTCATGGCAATCGGAAAACGTTTGAAGAAGGCCCGCGAAGGCGTCGATCGCGAGAAGCTTTATCCGCTCGCTGAGGCCGTCAAGATGGTCAAGGAGCGCGCCAAGTCGAAGTTCGACGAGACCATCGAGATTGCGATCAATCTCGGCGTCGATCCGCGTCACGCCGACCAGATGGTCCGCGGCGTGGTGACGTTGCCGAACGGCACCGGCCGCACCTTGCGCGTCGGCGTGTTCGCGCGCGGCGCCAAGGCGGACGAGGCCAAGGCCGCGGGCGCTGACGTCGTCGGCGCCGAGGATTTGGTCGAGAAGGTGCAGGGCGGTCAGATCGATTTCGACCGCTGCATTGCCACCCCCGACATGATGCCGCTGGTCGGCCGCCTCGGTAAGGTGCTCGGCCCGCGCGGCATGATGCCGAACCCGAAGATCGGCACCGTGACCATGGACGTCACCTCGGCCGTGAAGGGCGCCAAAGGCGGCTCTGTCGAGTTCCGCGTCGAGAAGGCCGGCATCGTGCAGGCCGGCGTTGGCAAGGCGTCGTTCTCGGAAGAGAAGCTGGTGCAGAACGTCAAGGCGCTGGCAGATGCGGTCGCCAAGGCCAAACCGGCTGGCGCCAAGGGCACCTACATCCAGCGCGTGGCGGTCTCCTCCACCATGGGCCCGGGCGTCAAGGTCGAGCCGGGCACGCTGCTCGGCTAAGGCCGGCGGTGAAAGAATGAGTTAAGAGGGCGGGACGGGGAAACCTGTTCCGCCCTTTGTCGTGTGAAGTGAGGAAATCGGCCGATGCTCAACAAGGTCCTGATCTATTCGCGCTTCCCCAAGGCTTTGATGCTACGCATCGGCGAGCGGTTCGAACTGATGGATGGCGGTGGAAAGCCGCCCAGGGAACTTTTCACCGCGGATCAGCTCGCAAGCGTCCGCGCGATGATCACCGCCGGCGGAACCCCGCTCGGCGGGGCCATGATGGACACGATGCCGAAACTCGGCGCCATCGTCTGCTATGGCACCGGCTATGACGGCGTCGATCTGGCGGCTGCGGAGAAGCGCGGAATCGCGGTAGGCCACAGTCCGGGCGCCAATGCCGCCTCTGTTGCCGATATCGCCGTGACCCTGATGCTGGCGGTGACGCGGCGACTGTTGCCGGCAGACCAATATGTCCGCAGCGGCAACTGGGCCGCGGCAAAGCCGTCGCCGTTGATGCGGCCGCAGCCGGGCAATCCCGGCCGCAAGATCGGCATCTACGGCATGGGCGAGATCGGCCGCAAGATCGCCGCCCGCGTTGCGGCGTTCGAGACCGATGTCGCCTATTTCAGCCGCAGCCGGCACGACGTGCCCTATCAATATCTGCCGAGCCTGGAGGCGCTGGCGGAATGGTGCAGCGTGCTGATGATCGCGGTTCGCGCCGGCGCCGACACCCACCACGCCGTCGATGGCAATATCCTGCGAAAGCTGGGCAAGGACGGCTACGTCGTCAACATCTCGCGCGGCTCGGTGATCGACCAGAAGGCGCTGGTGGCGGCGCTTGCGGAGGAGACCATCGCCGGCGCCGGCCTCGACGTCTATGAGACCGAGCCGCACGCGCCGGATGCGCTGACCGCCTTTCCGAACGTCGTGCTGACCCCGCATGTCGGCGGCCATACCCAGGACTCGCACACGGCGATGCAGGACTGCGTGATCGCCAATCTGGAGGCGTATTTCGCCGGTAAATCGTTGCCCCATGCGGTCCGGGGCGGCTGAATCCCGCCATTTCGCCCCGAATCCGGCTAGGGGAGGGGTTGTTCGACGGCCCGCGAATTAGCTCTTGGCAAGCCGGAAAAGACTCGGTAAACAACCCGTTCCGGGCGTGCTGGCTGTTGCTGGCACGTCTGTGCTCGCATTCCGAAAACCCGATACGCTAGGAGATCATTCCTTTCAGGACATCCGCTTGGATTGCTCGAAAGGAAGAGAAAACCCGTCGTTTTGGAGGGATGTGGGCAGGGGCCTTCGGTGCAAGCCGGACGGCCTCGAATCCTGTCCAAGACTGCAGGCGCCCGCGGTGAAACTTGAAGAGTTTCATCAACGGCTTAATCGCATGGCCTGCATAGACGGGTGAAGACCGGATTTCGCTTAGCGTCGCCCGAAATGCGACATCGAGCGTATTTGGTTCGAACCTCGACACCCCGTGGCCTTTGGGTCCGGGAGGGCAGGCTTTTCAAT
>JBGPSI010000151.1:0-11931 GCA_041490045.1 Bradyrhizobium sp. | reverse complement strand
CATGGCCGACGACAGATTTCACCTGCCGACCCGGCAACAGATCGACCTGCCGCTTGTCGGCGGCGCCGCACTGTTCGGCGTCGGGTGGGGGCTCGCGGGCATTTGCCCCGGTCCGGCTCTTGCCGATCTGGTGACATTGCAACCCAAGGTCCTGCTGTTTGTCGCGGCCATGCTGGTCGGGATGATTGCAGCGCGCATTCTGCGAAGCAGGGTCTATGCGTTGAAAGATCTCCGGCAAAGCTAGCTAGCTTGCCTTCCCGCGCCGATCTCGACCTGGCAGGCCTCGCAGACGGGACCGCTCGATTTCAGCGGACGTTGCGAGGCAGCGAGGGCAGCCGGCCGCGACGTGAACGGCCCTGATTCACTTTGGGCCGATCGCAGCGGTCAGCCGTGATCGAGATCAACGCGTGTTTTCCCGGACTGAGATAACGACGATGTGAAAAGAGGTCGCCATCGGCGCCCATTGACAATGACTGACCGGTCAGTCATGTAAACCTGATGTCAGGATCGTCACCAAAACCGGGGGAAGGCGTCCCCTCAAAACCCGCCAGTCGCCGGCGCGGGGAAAAGGCTGTCCCGGCCGCCTCGTCGGAGCCGTTATCCGGCCGCGCTGCGCGCGCGGCGGAGCGGCGTCAGGCCATCATCGAGGCGGCGCTGGAGGAATTCATCGCGCGCGGATTCACCGCGACGCGGCTCGACGACGTCGCCAAGCGGGCCGGCGTCGCCAAGGGCACGATCTACCTGCACTTCAAGGACAAGGAATCGATGTTCGAGGAGTTGATCCGCACCGCGCTGGTGCCGCTGATCGGCCGGCTGCACACCCCGCCGCCCATCGGTGGATCGGTCCGGGATGCGGTCGAGGGGTTTGCCCGGACCTTTATCCAGGAGGTCGCCTCGACCCGGCGCGGCGACATCGTGCGGCTGATCGTGGCGGAGGGGCCGAGGTTCCCCGCCATCGCCGACTTCTATTACCGCGAAGTGGTGTCGCGGGGCCTCGCGGCGATGCGCGCGCTGATCGAGCTTGGCGTCGCGCGCGGCGAAATCGCGCAAAAGGAATTGGCGCGCTTTCCGCAGATTATGGTGGCGCCGGCGCTGATCGCGGTGATCTGGCAAAGCCTGTTCAGCCGGCACGCGCCGCTGGACGCAACCGAGATGCTGCGCGTCCATCTCGATCTGATCTTTGGCGAACGGAGGACGACATGACTTCGTCGCGAACGACATTGAAATTTCTGGCGGCGCTCGTGCTGGCGGCGATGCTCGCCGGCTGCAACGAGCACCGCGATCCCGGTTATCAGGGCTGGGTCGAAGCCGACATGATCTTCGTCAGCCCCGATGAATCCGGACGCGTGACAAGGCTCAGCGTTCGCGAGGGCGACGAGGTCAAGGCCGGCGAACAGCTCTATTCCGTGGACGACGACCTGCAGCAGGCGGACCTGAACCAGAACAAGGCGACGCTCGCCAACGCGCAGCAGACCTATGACCGCGCCGCCTCCCTGAGCAAGACCGGCTCCGGCACCCAGGCCGCGCTCGACGCCGCGGTCTCCGCGCTGCGCGTGGCGGAAGCCCGCGTCAACACCTCGCAAACGCGGCTGGCGCGCCGCATCGGCTTTGCGCCGATCAGCGGCACCGTGCAGCAGATCTATTTCCGTGAGGGCGAGACGGTGCCGGCGCAGCGGCCGGTGCTGTCGATCATGCCGCCCGGCAACATGAAAATCCGCTTTTATGTGCCGGAGACGGAATTGCCGAAGCTTGCGATCGGCGACGAGGTGCGGGTGACCTGCGACAATTGCGCGGCCGATCTCACCGCCAAGATCTATTTCATCTCGACCACGGCCGAATACACCCCGCCGGTGATCTACTCGCTCGATGAACGCAACAAGCTCGTCTACCTGATCCAGGCGCGGCCCGCGCGGCCGGATTCCTTGCGCGTCGGCCAGCCGATCAGCGTCTACCTCAACCCCAAGACACCGGTGGCGGACAAGCGATGACCGGGCTGCCTGATTCCGCCCCTGACATCGCGATCGACGTGCGCGGCCTGAGCAAGTCGTTCGAGGGCCGCGAGGTGGTGCATGACCTCTCGATGCAGGTCAAGCGCGGCACCATCTACGGCTTCCTCGGTCCCAACGGCAGCGGCAAGACCACCACCATCCGCATGCTCTGCGGGCTGTTGACGCCCGACAGCGGCGAGGGCAGTTGCCTCGGCTATGACATCCGCCGCGACGCCGACAAGATCAAGCGCCAGGTCGGCTACATGACGCAGCGCTTTTCGCTGTATCAGGATCTGTCGGTGCGCGAGAACCTGGAATTCGTCGCGCGGCTCTATGGCATGCGCGATGCGCGAGGCTCCGCGCGCGACATGATCAAGCGCCTCGGCCTCGGCGGCCGCGAGGAACAGCTCGCGGGCGAGCTTTCCGGCGGCTGGAAGCAGCGCCTGGCGCTCGGCGCCTGCACGCTGCCCAACCCGCAGCTGCTGCTGCTGGACGAGCCGACCGCCGGCGTCGACCCCAAGGCGCGGCGCGATTTCTGGAACGAGATCCATGCGCTGGCGGCCGACGGGCTGACCGTGCTGGTCTCCACCCACTACATGGACGAGGCCGAGCGCTGCCACGAGATCGCCTATATCGCCTATGGCCATCTCCTGGCGCACGGCACGGTCGAGGAGGTGATCGCGAAATCGGCGCTGTCGACCTACACCGTCACCGGCGACGACCTCCACAAGTTGCAGGACCAGCTCACCGGCCACCCCGGCATCGACATGGTGGCGCCGTTCGGCAACAGCCTGCATGTCTCCGGCCGCGACAGGGCGGCGCTGGAGACCACCATTTCTCCATTCCGCGAAAGCCATGGATGGCAATGGCAGCACAGCGAGCCGTCGCTGGAGGACGTGTTCATCGAACTGATGACCCGCTCGAAGGATAATTTCCAATGAGCATGGCCGAGGCAACCCACCACAGAGGCGAAACCCCGGAGTCCCGTTTCGGCTTCTGGCGGCGCAGCTTTGCCATGGTGATCAAGGAATTCATCCAGCTCCGGCGCGACCGCGTGTCGTTCGCCATGATCGTGATGATCCCGGTGATGCAGCTCATGCTGTTCGGCTACGCCATCAACACCACGCCGCGCAATCTGCCGACCGCGGTGCTGCTGCAGGAGGACAGCGACCTCTCGCGTTCGATCCTCAAGGCGCTGGAGAACACCGCCTATTTCCGCTTCACCCGGGAAGTGCACGACGTCGCCGAATTCGACAATCTCCTGCTCTCGGGCAAGGTGTTGTTCGGCGTGGAAATTCCGCGCGGTTTCGAGCGCGCGGTGCGGCGCGGCGACCATCCCGCGCTGCTGGTCGCGGCCGACGCCACCGATCCGGTGGCGGCGGGATCGGCGATGTCGGCGCTCTCCGTCATCGTGCAGACCGCGCTGCAGCATGATCTCTTCACCGGCGATCCGCCGGCGATGCCGTTCGAAATTCGTGCCCACGCCCGCTACAACCCGGCGGCCTCGTCGCGGCTGAACATCGTGCCAGGCCTCGTCGGCACCATCCTGACCATGACCATGCTGATATTCACGGCGCTGTCGGTGACGCGCGAGATCGAGCGCGGCACCATGGAAAGCCTGCTCTCGATGCCGATCACCCCCGTCGAGGTGATGCTCGGCAAGATCGTGCCCTACGTGCTGGTCGGTTTCATCCAGGCCATCCTGATCATCGGGATCGGCGTGCTGCTGTTCGGCGTGCCGGTGCGTGGCAACCTGGCCCTGCTGGCGCTGCTCTCGACGCTGTTCATCACCACGAACCTTTCGATCGACTATACCTTCTCGACCATCGCGCAGAACCAGCTTCAGGCGATGCAGATGTCGATCATGTTTTTCCTGCCGAGCATTCTGTTGTCCGGTTTCATGTTCCCGTTTGCCGGCATGCCGGTCTGGGCGCAATATATCGGCGAGGGCCTGCCGCTGACGCACTATCTGCGGATCGTCCGCGCCATCATGCTAAAGGGCGCGACCCTGCCAAATCTGCGATACGATTCAATTGCCCTGCTGGCCCTGATGTTGCTGGCCATGATCATCGCGGTGATGCGCTTCCGCCGCACGCTCGATTGAGGCAAGATAGGCATCGGGGGGAAGCGATGCCGAAGCCGTGGTGGAAAAGAACTGGCGATGAACGTCCGGCGGTGTCGGCCGATTTCAGCCATGCCCTGATGCGGCAGGTGCTGCGCACCGAGCTGATCCGGATCAAGGCGCTGATCGCGACGGCGGCGGTTCTCGCCCTTCTGGTCCTGGGTCTCTATGCGCTCGACCCCTATGCGATCAGTCATCTCTGGCATGGCCATCTGACGCCGGCTTACCTGTATCTGGTCCTGATTCCGTTCATCCTGTTCGAGTTGTGGGTCCATCGGAACATCAGCCGCGCCTTGCGGCTCGATCGCGACATGCCGGTGTTCAGGCGGTATCTCGGCGCGCTGATCGAAACCTCGATGCCGACGATCGTGCTGGCGTTGCACATCGACAGCATGGGGCGGGTCGAGGCGCTCGGCTTCGTGGTGCCGTTCACCTATTTCATCTTCATCATTCTCTCGACGCTGCGGCTGGATTTCTGGCTGTCGACCTTTACCGGCTTCGTCGCCGCGGCCGAGCTGTTTTGCATGGCGATGTTCTTCAATCCCGCCGGCAGCACCGATCCGGCGCCCGACCTCTATTATCACTCGGTGCGCAGCGTGGTGGTCCTGATCTGCGGCATGCTGGCGGGCGCCGTCGGGGTGCAGTTGCGCCGGCAATTCGAGGCCAGCATTCTGGCCGCAACCGCGCGCGACCGCGTCACCAATCTGTTCGGCCAGCACGTCTCGCCGCAGGTGGTCGAGCGGCTGATGGCGGAGGGCGCCGCGGGTGGAAGCGAAATCCGGCGGGTCGCGGTGATGTTCGTCGATTTCCGCAGCTTTACCGCGGGCGCCAGCACGCGCTCACCGCGGGAGGTGGTGGACCGCCTCGACGGCGCGTTCGCGGTGCTGGTCGACATCCTCGACCGCCATGGCGGCATCGTGAACAAGTTCCTGGGCGACGGTTTCCTGGCGCTGTTCGGCGCGCCGCTGGAGGCGCCCGACGCCGCGCACCACGCGGTCGCCGCCGCGCGCGAAATGCTGGCGGCGAATGAACGCGCCAACCGGCAGACGAGCTGGCCGCTGCGCATCGGCATCGGCATCCATTTCGGCGAAGTGGTGGCCGGCAATATCGGCTCGCCCCGGCGCAAGGAATATACCGTGATCGGCGACACCGTGAACTTTGCAAGCCGGCTGGAGGCCCTTAATAAGGAATTTGACTCGCAGCTTCTGGTCTCGGCCGCGGTTCGCGACGCACTCGGCGAGGCCTGCGCCGACGCCAAAGCGCTCGGCGAAGTCGCCATCCGGGGCTATGACCGGCCGATGACGGTGTGGCAGTTGGGATAGGAATTGGGAGACTTCAGATGCGGCGGCGCTATATCACCGTAGATGTTTTCACCGACCGCGCGTTCGGCGGCAATCCGCTGGCCGTGGTGCTGGACGCCGGCGGGCTGTCGACCGCGCAGATGCAGGCCGTAGCCTGCGAGTTCAACTATTCCGAGACCACCTTCGTGCTGCCGCCGCGCGACGCCGCCAATGACGCGCAGGTGCGCATCTTCACTGTGAACCGGGAGATCCCGTTCGCGGGCCATCCCAATGTCGGCACCGCCTACGTGCTGGCGAGCCGCGCCGCCACGCCGCCGGCGCGGCTGAAATTCGAGGAGGGCGCGGGCCTGGTGCCCGTCGAGATCCTGCAGCAGGCGGGCAAGGTGGCCGGCGCCGAACTTACCGCGCCGCTGGCTTTGAGCAAACTTTCGCAATTCAGCGCCGGCGAGGCGGCAGGCTGCCTTTCGCTGTCGGCGGCCGACATCAGGACTGACCGGCATCCGCCGCGAATCTTCTCGGTGGGCCTGCCGTTCCTGATGGTCGAGGTCGCCTCGCGCGAGGCCTTGCGGAGGGCGCGGCCCGATGCCGCGGCGTTCGCGGCCGCCTTTCCCCGCGACGGCAGCGATGCGGTCTACCTCTATACGCGCGACGTGCCGCCGGCCGAGCAGCCGCTCGACCTGCAGGCGCGTTCACCCGGGTTCGAGCGGCCTTTCCGAAGATCCCGCCACCGGCAGCGCCACGGTGGCGGCGGCCGCCATGCTTGCCGACCTCGCCAGCGAGCGCGACGGCGAATTGAAACTGCGGATCGGGCAGGGCGTCGACATGGGCCGGCCGAGCCTGCTCCTGACCCGCGTCGTCAAGGTGAACGGCGAGGTCGTGTCCGCGCATGTCGGCGGCGGCTGCGTGGAGATGATGGAAGGCACGTTCCGGCTGAAGGGAGAGGGGTAAGATCGCGTTTGGTCGCATTCTCCCACGCTCGTCATTCCGGGTTCGCGCATCGCGCGCCCCGGAATTGCGAGCGGTGGGTTGATCCTACACCTGCCGCGCCGCCAGATTCTCCACCTTCACCCCATCACGCTCTTCGATGATCTCGGCGATCCACTGGCGGTGGCACTCGCGATGATCGCGCTCGTAGCAGAGGATGCAGACCGGGCCGGATTTCTTCACCAGCGCCGACAGCTCGTCGAGCTCTTCCCTGGCCTGTGGCGTCTTGAGGTGCTTGGCGTAGATCTTGTGCAGCAGATCGAACTTGCCGCTGCGCGCGGCCTCGCGGCCGTCCTTCGGCGTACCGAGCCCGCGCAGGTGCAGATAGGAAATGCCGCGCTCGTCGAGCCCGGCGGCGAGCTGGTTCTTCGAAAAGCCCGGGCGGCGGGAGGCGGCGACCGCGCGCACGTCGACCAGAAGTTTGACCCCGGCCTGTTCGAGTTCGTCGAGCACGGCCCTGGCGGGCGTCTGTTCATAGCCGATGGTGAAGAGCTTTTTGGCCTTTGCCATTCGATGTCCGGTCAGCTCACGCGTTCGATCAATTCCATCGCGCCGGCGGGCGCGCGTATCTTGCCCTCGTGGATCACATAGGCGAAGACATCGCGCGGGGTCTTTTTCACCTTTGAGGGATCGACGCGCGACAGGTCGTCGGGCTCGCCGCCGGCGGCCCACAGTTCCAGCCGTTTGGCCCAGGCGTCGAGCTCTTTCGGCGGATAGCAGGTCTTGATGTCGTCATTGCCCTTCTGCAGCCGCGCATAGACGAAATCGCCGGTGATATCCGATATCGCCGGGTACTTGCCGTGTTCGGCGAACACGACAGGCGTTTCGAACTTCCGCAGCAGCGCGATGAAATCGGGCGCGCGGAAACTGTCGTGCCGCACCTCGACCACATGCCGCAGTGCGCGGCCCTCGAGCTTGCGCGGCAGCAATTCCAGGAATTTGCCGAAATCGCCTTCGTCGAATTTCTTGGTCGGCGCGAATTGCCAGAGCACCGGACCGAGGCGGTCGCCGAGCTCCAGCACGCCGGAATCGTAAAACCGCTTGATCGAGTCGCCGGCCTCCGCCAGCACCCGGCGGTTGGTGGCGAAGCGCGGCCCCTTCACTGAAAACACAAAGCCGTCCGGCACCTCGCGCGCCCATTTGCGGAAGCTTTCCGGCTTCTGCGAGCCGTAATAGGTGCCGTTGATCTCGATCGAGGTCAGTTTTGATGCCGCGTATTCCAGCTCCTTCGCCTGCGTCAGCTTCTCCGGGTAAAACACCCCGCGCCACGGCGCGAAGGTCCACCCGCCGACGCCGATATAGATGTGGCCTGAATGGGTGGACGCGGATGTCGATGCCTTCTTGGGGGCCTTGCTCACCGGTGCTCTCGTCGCGAAGGAGGGAGGGGATTTCGGGCGAGCCTAGTCAAATCGATCGGGATTGGCCAGTTCGCCGATACGCGAGTCCATCGATCCCGGCATCGCCGGCAGGTGTGCAATAAGTATCGTCGCGGCACCCATCGATCGCCCCTTTGGACGCCGTGCCCAATCAAAAAGGCCCCGGAATAACCGGAGCCTTTGTCTTCCATCCCGTCGGCGTCTTCGATCCCGTCGGCACCAGGCGGCGATCGGTCTGCCTGCGATCTAGCTTTGGTCCCGGTTCGGCTTGTTCACGAGGCCCTCCAGCGGTTTCAGCGTCTGCCTGGCGAGTTCCTTGTGGAGTCCGTAAATCTTCCGCGACTCCGCGACGAAGATCTCGAAAGCATGGTGAGCGAATTCGGTCTGCACCTCCACGGCCTTGTCGATCGACTTCGCGCCCTTCAGCTTCTCGACAAAAGATCGGGTCTCCTCGAGGGATCGCCGTGTGTAGTCGCCATAGGCGTTGGCGATGGTCTGCAGGCTGACCGGGGCAGCGGCCGGCGCGGCGCCCGCACCGACCGGGCCGGTGTCCTCCGTTGGAATGGTGTCAAGCGGGGGCGTGTGCTCCGGCGCCTCCGCACCGATCCCGCCGGTTTCCGCCGGCGCGGCCGCGATCGGGGTGCTGTGCTCCACCGCGGTCGCCTCGACCGCGGCTGCGGGTTCGGCGACCGCATCGATGGCCGCGGTTTCCGCCGGCGCGGCTGTCGAGACGATCGGCTCTTCGGCGGTCTCGGGTTGATCCGCTTGCGGGCCCTGGGCTTGCTTGGACTTGGGGTTCCGCGGCGCCTTGCGGCCGCGGCGGCCGGGTTTCGTGCCCGGTGCGTTCTGGTCTGTGCTCGACATGCCCTGGATCTCCTCGTCCAACATCAAATCAAAAGTCCAGCCTCCGCCATGTTTGCGCTGGAATCGCGTTTCCCTGTTGTTCGTTGCGCGGCGCCGATGTGTTGAGATTTGGAATGCCTCGTTTGCAAGCGAGATACACCGCCTTACCTTACTCCGGCGTTCGAGTTAGGATGCCGAAAAAAGGAGAACGGAATGCGGATGCTTATGGTGGCGGCGCTGGCGATGACGGCTTCCGCCGCACTGGCCGACGAGGTCGACGACGCGCACCGGCTGGCGGTGTCGGGACGCGATTCCTACTGGAACTGTCTCGCCCGGGAATACCAGAGCGAGAGCAACAAGGGCATGACGGGGCCGGATTTCACTTCCCTGATCGCGAGCGTCTGTCCCTCCGAGCGGCAGAATTTTCGGGTCAGCCTGGTTGATTTCCTGTCGCTGCAATTCCCCAACGTCGATTCCGGGGCGCATATGACCACCGCCAACAACGCCATCGCCGCGGCGCAGCAGGACGTCGTAAAGGCCTTCGTCAACCACAAGGCTGCAGCGAAGTAGGGGCAGAAGCCGATCGGGTTATCGTCGATGGTGCAGGTCCAGCCACGGCTGGACGCCGTACCTGTTATGATGTCCTTGCGAATGCCCCAGATCGCGGCGAGGCCCAAAATCAGGAATGCGGCGGCATTGACGGCGGGGGGCACGAGCCGTGACCAATTTTGTGCTCGCATCTCGGCACGGGCCGATTAAGTTCAGCTGAACCCCACTCGCCATATCGGCGGTTTTCTGCGATAGGGCTCTGGGGAGACCGCCGGGATATCGAGATGAATTCGCAAAAAATTGCAGGAATTTTGGGTACGATCGTTGCCGCCGCGGTGCTGGTGACAGCGTTCATGTACGGGCCGATCGGAAAGCCGCCCAAACCGGCGCCGAAGGTTGAGCCCGGTGCGCAATCGGCCGCACCCCCGCCGCCCGCCGCGAGGGGACCTGTGGTGCGAGAGGTGCCGCAGTAGTTCGGCGCGATCGGCGAGCCCCTTGCGGAACGTCGCGGCCATCCCCATTTACCTTCCAACGGCGACGTTGACGCTTTACAGCTCCGGCGCTAGGACGACCACTGAATAGTCAGGCTGCGCCGGATGTACGCGCGCCCTCTGTTCGTGGTCGTTGGCATTTTTGGGCCTGTTTTGGCCCGTTTTCGGCAATCCCGGCTCGAAAACTGCGCCTCACCCGCTACCCAACTGCTCCTTGGCTTCCCCTTGGGCTATCGGATATACGCTGGCGCATGAATGAAGCCATCAGACCGGGCCCCGAAAGCCCGCCGCGGGCGGCCGCGATCCCAGAGCTTTCGGTCGTCGTCCCCACTTTCAACGAGCGCGACAACGTCACCACGCTGTTCCGGCGGCTGGAGACCGCGCTCGCCGGAAAGGCCTGGGAAGTCATCTTCGTCGATGATAATTCCCCCGACGGCACCTGGGATGTGGTGCGCGACCTGGCGCGGCAGGATTCCCGGGTTCGCTGTCTCCGGCGGATCGGGCGGCGCGGCCTGTCCGGCGCCTGCATCGAGGGGATTCTCGCCTCCAGCGCGCCATATGCGGCCGTGATCGACGCCGACCTGCAGCACGACGAGACCCAGCTGCCGAAAATGCTGGCGCTGCTCGAGGCCGGCGAGGCCGACCTCGTGGTCGGCAGCCGCTACATCGAAGGCGGCAGCGCCGACAGTTTTGACAAGCAGCGGGCCGGGGCCAGCCAGTTCGCCACCGAAGTGGCAAGACGCGTGCTGCGGGTCAAGATCGCCGACCCCATGAGCGGCTTCTTCATGATCCGCCGGGATCGCTTCGAACAACTGGCGCCGCAGCTCTCCACCCAGGGCTTCAAGATCCTGCTCGATATCGTCGCCACCGCGCGCGGCGAGTTGCGGGTCAGGGAAATTCCCTACACGTTCGGCTCGCGGCTGCACGGCGAGAGCAAGCTCGATTCCATGGTGGCGCTGGATTTCCTGGGGCTGGTGTTGGCGAAGCTGACCCACGACGTGGTGTCGCTGCGCTTCCTGCTGTTTGCGATGGTCGGCTCGATCGGGCTGTTGGTGCATTTCGCGGCGCTCTTTGTAGCGCTCGAGGCTTTCGATCTGCCGTTTCCGAACGCGCAAGGAGCAGCCGCGCTCAGCGCCATGACCAGCAATTTCATCCTCAATAATTTTCTTACCTATCGCGACCAGCGGCTGAAGGGTCTTGCCATCCTGCGCGGGCTGCTGCTGTTCTATCTCGTGTGCAGCGTCGGCCTGCTCGCCAATGTCGGCGTGGCGTGGTCGGTGTTCGACCAGGAGCCGATCTGGTGGCTGGCGGGTGCTGCGGGCGCGCTGATGGGCGTGGTGTGGAATTACGCGATGTCGGGATTGTTCGTCTGGCGCAAGCGATGAACCTGCCAGAGAATCTGCCAAAGAACGGGCAATGAGCGCGGACGAGGGGCGGCTCGTCCGCAACACGGTGCTGACGATCGTGGCGCTGGTCGCGTTGCGGCTGGTCGCCGCCGCCTTTACGCCTTTGACCTTCGACGAAGCCTATTACTGGATGTGGTCGAAGCATCTCGCCGGCGGCTATTACGATCATCCGCCGATGGTCGCCATCGTCATCCGCCTCGGTACGATGATTGCCGGCGACACCGAACTCGGCGTGCGGCTGGTTTCGATCCTGCTGGCGCTGCCGATGAGTTTCGCGGTGTTTCGCTCGGCCGCCATCCTGTTCGGCGGCGATCGCGTGGCGGCGACCGCGACCATCCTGCTCAACGTCACCCTGTTGGCCGCGGTCGGTACGCTGATCGTGACGCCGGATGCGCCGCTGTTGGTGGCTTCGAGTTTTGTCCTGTTTTTCCTCGCCAAGGTGCTGGAGACAGGCCGCGGAGGATGGTGGCTTGCGGTCGGCGTCGCGGCCGGCGCCGCGCTATTGTCGAAATACACCGCGCTGTTTTTCGGCCCGGCGATCCTGATCTGGCTCGTCAGCGTTCCCAAATTGCGGTTCTGGCTGCGCTCGCCCTGGCCTTACCTCGGCGGCCTCGTCGCGCTGGCGCTGTTTGCGCCTGATATCCTCTGGAATGCCGATCATCATTGGGTCTCCTTCATCAAGCAGATGGGCCGCGCCAGGATCGAGGATTTCAGGCCGGCGTTCATCGCCGAGTTGATCCCGGCCCAGATCGCGTTCGCGACGCCGCTCGTCTTTATCCTCGGCGCCATGGGGCTTCACGCACTCGCCTGGCGGAATGCCGGGGCGTTCGCCGCGCGGGCCCTGATCAATTCGATGTTCTGGACCATCGTG
>JBGPSI010000150.1:0-11990 GCA_041490045.1 Bradyrhizobium sp. | reverse complement strand
TACCGAAGAAGAGCTGATGCACACCGTGTTCCCGCATCCGACGCTGTCGGAGATGATGAAGGAAGCGGTGCTGGATGCCTATGGCCGCGTGCTGAACATATAAAAACATCAAAAGAAGGTCTGCAATCCGTGAAAGATAACGACAACCTGACCATCGAACGTCCGACGTTCGTGACACATCTCGAATGCGCGATGGAAGGCGATCGCTATCCCGCCGACCAGATTCATAACCTCTCCAAGGCGGGCAAGCCGCTTTTGGTCCGCTATGACCTCGCCGGCGTGAAGAAGGCTCTGACAAAGGACGCGCTCAAAGAGCGTCCCGCCGATCTCTGGCGCTACCGGGAGATGCTGCCGGTACGGAGATGTTCCGACATCGTCAGCCTCGGCGAGGTGACGACGCCGCTGATCCGCCTTCCGAAGCTTGCCAAGAAGCTCGGCGGCGGCGAAATCATCGTCAAGGACGAGGGGCGACTGCCGACCGGCTCGTTCAAGGCGCGCGGGCTTGTGATGGCGGTGTCGATGGGCAAGGCGCTCGGCATCAAGCACATGGCGATGCCGACCAACGGCAATGCCGGCGCGGCGCTCGCGGCCTACGCGACCAGTTGCGGCATCAAGACCACGATCTTCTGTCCCGCCGATACGCCGGAAGTGAATGTCAGCGAGATCGAACTGCAGGGCGCCACCGTCTATCGCGTCAACGGCCTGATCGACGATTGCGGCAAGATCGTCGGCGAGGGCAAGGCCAAGGCCGGCTGGTTCGATACCTCGACACTGAAGGAGCCGTACCGGATCGAGGGCAAGAAGACGATGGGGCTGGAGCTTGCCGAGCAGCTCGGCTGGGACGTGCCGGATGTGATCTTCTATCCCACCGGCGGCGGCACCGGCCTGATCGGCATGTGGAAGGCATTCGCCGAACTCGAGGCCATCGGCTTCATCGGTTCGAAACGGCCGCGGATGGTGGCGGTGCAGGCGGCAGGCTGCGCGCCGATGGTGCGCGCGTTCGAGAACGGCACCGAGCACGCGACCCGATGGGAGGACGCCCACACCATCGCCTCCGGCATCCGCGTGCCGCAGGCGGTCGGCGATTTTCTGATCCTGCGCGCCGTGCGGGAGAGCAAGGGTTTTGCGATTGCGGTTTCCGATGAAAAGATTTCCGCAGCGCTGAACGAGGTTGCGCGCGAGGAAGGCTTGTTGCTGTGTCCGGAGGGCGCCGCCACCTACGCGGCCTACCAGCAGAGCCTCGCGGACGGCCGGGTGACCAAGAGCGACCGCGTGATGCTGTTCAATTGCGCGACCGGGCTCAAATATCCGCTGCCGCCGGTCACGCGTACGCTCGATCGTCACGCGCCGATCGACTACGCCAGGCTTTAGTCGTTGATGACATGAAGCCGTATTCATCACAAGAATGATGCGGCGTTGAGGGGAGGGAACGATGCGAAGGACGGTTCTGGCTGCGCTGATGGCGCTAATGGCATTTGGCGGCAACGCGCGGGCCGACAATTTCCCGTCGCATCCGATCACCCTGGTGGTGCCGTTCTCGGCCGGCGGCCCGACCGACGCGATGGCGCGGATTCTCGCCGACCATATGCGGACAACACTCGGCCAGAATATCGTGATCGAGAATGTGACCGGCGCGGCGGGCTCGCTCGGCGTCGGGCGCGTGGTGCGCGCGGCGCCCGACGGCTACACGGTGAGCATCGGCCATCTCGGCACCCACGTCGCCAACGGCGCCATCTACAAGCTCGGCTATGACCTCGTGGCCGACCTCGAGCCGGTGGTGCTGCTGCCGAGCAATCCCATGATCATCGTCAGCAAGAATGCGGTTCCGGCCAAAACGCTGAAGGAGTTGATCGAGTGGCTGAAGGCGAAGCCGACCCCGGCCACCGCAGGCACCGCGGGTGCCGGCTCGGGAAGCCACATCGCCGGGCTTTATTTCGAAAACGTCACCGGCATCAAGCTGCAATATGTGCCCTATCGCGGCACGGCGCCGGCGCTGACCGATCTCGTTGCGGGCCAGATCGACATCATCATTGACCAGACTTCCAATTCCATCGCCCAAGTGCGCGCCGGCACTATCCGCGCCTATGCCGTCACCGACAGCAAGCGCGTCGAGTCGGCGTCCGATGTTCCGAGCGTCGACGAAGCCGGATTGAACGGATTCCACATGACGCTGTGGTCCGGGCTTTGGGTACCGAAAAACACCCCGAAGGACATTGTCGCCAAGCTCAATGCCGCGGCGGTCGACGCCATGAGCGATCCGGCGGTGCGAAAGAAGTTCGAGGACCTGGGATTGCAGATGCCGCCGAAGGACAAACTGTCGCCGGACGCGCTCGGCGCCTGGCAGAAGGCGGAAATCGGAAAATGGTGGCCGATGATCAAGGCCGCCAACGTCAAGGTCGAATAGCTTCCGAGCAGCCTCCTTGAAAAGCCACGATGGGCTGCACAGCTTGTCGGCGACGGAGGTGCCGCGCGCGTATCGAAGGCAAATGCGCGCTGAAATCCCTGCTCCGGCGCTGGCCGAAATTGACGCTGGCGGTGGGCGAGCAGGAGATCAAATGGCGCAAGCGACTCGGCCCGAAAGCGATTGAGCGTCTTCCGGTCGCACCTGACCGGCAATAGCAGCGCTGCTTCGTATGGCGGATGCGCGATCCCTCGATGCCCGCTCAAGTTGAGTTTGCTGCATTTGGGCGTTTCGTCGGGATGACAAATGGTTGCCGCAGCGCCACGATTGTTGCCTGCCCGCAACACTCAGGGAAGATTTAACCCTCCTCGCAGGTAGCTCTCGTCCGCGCCGCTTTTTGGCCACACCCCTCGATGAAATCATCGTTCGTAGGCTGACAACCACGGCGCTCGCGAAGGCGAAGGAAAATTCCCATTTTCCGGGACCGACCAGAGGCGGCTGAGGAAACAGGGTCGCGATGGACGCCAAGACCAGCATCAAGAAGAGGCTGCCGAGCCGTCACGTGACGGAGGGCCCGGAACGGGCACCTCATCGCTCGTACCTCTATGCCATGGGGCTGACGACCGAACAAATTCACCAGCCGTTCGTCGGCGTGGCCTCCTGCTGGAACGAAGCCGCGCCCTGCAACATTTCGCTGATGCGTCAGGCGCAGGCGGTCAAGAAGGGCGTCGCTTCCGCCGGCGGTACCCCGCGCGAATTCTGCACCATCACCGTGACCGATGGCATCGCCATGGGCCATGACGGCATGCGCTCGTCGCTGCCGTCGCGCGAATGCATCGCCGATTCGGTCGAACTGACCATCCGCGGTCATGCCTATGACGCGCTGGTGGGTCTCGCCGGCTGCGACAAGTCGCTTCCGGGCATGATGATGGCGATGGTCCGGCTCAACGTGCCCTCGATCTTCATCTATGGCGGCTCGATCCTGCCCGGCAATTTCCGTGGCCAGCAAGTCACGGTGCAGGACATGTTCGAGGCGGTCGGCAAGCATTCGGTCGGCGACATGTCGGATGCCGACCTCGATGAAATCGAGCGGGTGGCTTGCCCGTCCGCCGGCGCGTGCGGCGCACAATTCACCGCCAACACCATGGCGACGGTTTCGGAAGCCATCGGGCTGGCGTTGCCCTATTCGGCCGGGGCACCCGCGCCTTACGAGATTCGCGACGCCTTCTGCACGACCGCTGGCGAGAAGGTTATGGAGCTGATCGCCTCGAATATCCGCCCGCGCGACATCGTCACCCGCCGCTCCCTGGAGAACGCGGCGGCGGTCGTGGCCGCTTCCGGCGGCTCGACCAATGCTGCGCTGCACTTGCCGGCGATCGCCCATGAATGCGGCATCAAGTTCGACCTGTTCGACGTCGCTGAAATCTTCAAAAAGACTCCTTATGTCGCGGATTTGAAACCGGGCGGTCGTTATGTCGCCAAAGACATGTTCGAGGTTGGCGGCATACCGCTTCTGATGAAGACGCTGCTCGATAATGGCCACCTGCACGGGGATTGCTTAACCGTCACGGGCCGCACGATCGCCGAAAACCTCAAGAGCGTGAAATGGAATCCGCACCAGGATGTGGTGCGGCCTGCCGACAAGCCGATCACCGTCACTGGCGGAGTGGTCGGCCTGAAGGGCAACCTCGCGCCCGAGGGCGCGATCGTGAAGGTCGCGGGCATGTCGAACTTGAAATTCACCGGGCCGGCCCGCTGCTTCGACCGCGAAGAGGACGCCTTCGAGGCGGTCCAGAAGAAGACCTACAAAGAGGGCGAGGTTATCGTGATCCGTTATGAGGGACCGCGCGGCGGCCCCGGCATGCGCGAGATGCTCTCGACCACGGCAGCGCTGACCGGTCAGGGCATGGGCGGCAAGATCGCACTCATCACCGACGGCCGGTTCTCCGGCGCCACCCGCGGCTTCTGTATCGGCCATGTCGGGCCGGAAGCGGCCGTGGGCGGGCCGATCGCGTTGCTGCGCGACGGCGATATCATCGAAATCGACGCTGTGGTCGGGACTCTTAACGTAAAGTTGACCGACTCCGAGATCGCTGAACGCAAGACCAAATGGAAGCCTCGGGAGACCAATCATACATCAGGCGTGCTGTGGAAATACGCCCAGCAGGTGGGGCCGGCGGTGGATGGCGCGGTCACCCATCCCGGCGGCGCGCACGAGAAACAGTGTTATGCGGATATTTAAGCGTACCATTCTTGCGTTGATGTTAGGGGCCACCCCGGTGGCGACCCCCGGATTCGCCTTCGATGGGGCGCCGGCGAACTCGGATACGTCGATTCCCGTCGTCGCGGCCCAGCCAGGGGCGGCTGCCGCGCTGAAGAAGGCGATACCGTCGACCACCCCGGACACCTCGCTGACGTCGCTGCAATACGCCGCGGAGGGCGGCCACCCCATCGCGCAGTGGAAACTGGGGCGGATGTATGCCAGCGGCGACGGCGTCACCCAGGACGATCTGCGTGCCTTTGAATATTTCAGCCGCATCGCCAACGCGCATGCCGAGGACAGCCCGTCGGCACCGCAGGCCGCGATCGTCGCCAACGCCTTCGTCGCGCTGGGCCGGTATTATCTGAACGGTATTCCCAATTCCAAGATCAAGTCGGATCCGGACCGGGCGCGGGAGATGTTCTCCTACGCGGCATCGTATTTCGGCAATGCGGATGCGCAATACGATCTGGCCCGGCTCTATCTCAAGAACGCCGGCACCTCGCGCGACGATTTCCGTTATGCCGCCCGATGGCTCGGCCTCGCCGCCCAGAAGGGCCAGCATGAGGCGCAGGCCTTGCTCGGCCAGATGCTGTTCAACGGCGACCAGCTGCCGCGGCAGGCCGCCCGCGGCCTGATGTGGCTGACGCTGGCGCGCGACAGCGCCGGGCCCGAAGAGGTCTGGATCAAGGAAAGCTACAACAAGGCCATCGCCAGGGCGTCCGACGACGACCGCGCGATGGCGCTGCAGATGCTCGAGCACTGGGTGCAGGGCCGCAAGGACTGAACCTGACAGTCGCAGGGTGGGCAACGCGAAGCGTGCCCGCCGTTCTTCATCAACTTCAATTGTAGGGCTGGTGGGCACGGCGCGAAACCCGCCTTTGCCCACCCCACGCAATCGTCACGCCGTATCGAGATCGAGGTCCGCCCATACCGGGACGTGGTCCGACGGCTTTTCCCAGGCCCGCACGTAACTGTCGATTCCGACATCGATCAGCCGGTCGCTGGCTTGCGGCGACAGCAGCAGATGGTCGATCCGCAATCCCTGGTTTTTCTGCCAGGCACCGGCCTGATAATCCCAGAAAGTGTACTGGCCGGGAGCGTCGGTGACCGCACGCAGCGCATCCGTGAGCCCGAGGCCGATCAGCGACTGGAAGCTTTCGCGGGTCTGCGGGCGAAACAGGGCGTCGTTAACCCATGCCGCCGGATTATGGACGTCCTCAGGCTTGGGGATAACGTTGAAGTCGCCCGCCAGCACCAGCGGTTCCTCCGCCTTAAGCCGTTGCTTCGAATACTCAAGAAGCCGTGAGATCCACTTGAGTTTGTATGGATATTTTTCAGTCTCGGGCGGATTGCCGTTGGGCAGATAAAGGCAGGCGACCCGCAGCACGCCGCGCTTCAGGGGCACCACGCCCTCGAGAAACCGGGCGTGAGCGTCCTCATCGTCTCCCGCAAGGCCCGACTTGGTTTCGTCGAACGGCAGCTTCGAGAGCAACGCGACGCCATTAAAGGTCTTCTGGCCGTGAGTGACCACGTTGTAGCCCAGCGCCTCGAGCGGCTCCCGCGGGAAGGCCTCGTCGAGGCATTTGATTTCCTGCAGGCAGACGATGTCGGGCGCGCAATCCTTCAACCAGGTTACGAGGTGGTCGATACGTTGCCTGATCGAATTAACGTTCCACGTAGCAATACGCATGAAAAAGGTCCCGGTCGTAATCCCGCATTTTCGGCCGTATGGCATACCACGGGCGTTAGGGCTGTGATAACCGTTTAGAAAATGGCGCAAATATCGCCAAGGGGCAGGGAGATTAGGGCCGGCCCCGTTGTTTCCGGACGGGCTGGCCCGTGACATGCGATGAAAAGACGTAATTTGATATTCTTCGCCGGAGCCGTTGGCATTGCGGCGCTGGCTGCCTTTGTCACCCGTTCGTCATGGATGGGCGGTGGCGCCAGCGCGCAGGGCCCACAGCGGGCGCGGGTGATCTCGGTTGAACTGGCCAAGGCGGAGCGCAAGCCGGTGCCTGTCGATGTCGATTCGATCGGGACGGTGACGCCGATTTCCAGCGTGGCGCTGAAATCGCGGCTCGAGACGACAATCATGCAGGTGCATTTCGAGGACGGCGCCAAGGTCGATGAAGGCGACGTGCTGTTTACCCTCGACGCACGCCAGATCGATGCCCAGATCGAACAGGCCGAAGGCGTGCTCGCCAAGGATCAGGCGCAGCTCGAAGGCGCCCAACGCGATTTTCGGCGTTACACCGATCTGGTCGGCAAGGGCGCGACCACCCAGGTCAACCTCGATAATGCCAAGACCCAGGCCGATGTGCTGATCGGCACCATCAAGGCCGATCAATCCGCCCTCGACAATCTGAAGGTCCAGAAGAGCTTTACCGTCATCCGGGCGCCGTTCTCGGGGCGGATCAGCGCGGCCAATGTGAAGGTCGGGAATTTCGTGCGGCCCGCCGATACCGCACCGCTCGCCATTATCAACCAGATGGCGCCGGTCTACGTGACCTTCGCCGTTCCGCAGCGCGTGCTCGCCGATCTCCGCGACGCCATGGCATCGGGGGGATCGAGGGTGATCGCGACCATCCCCGGCCGGGAGCGTTCCGAGGACGGCAAGGTCGCGATGGTCGAAAACACCGTGGATCCCACCACCGGCATGATCACCGTGCGCGGCATCATGAACAACGAGAACGAGACGCTGTGGCCGGGCATCCTGGTCAACACCAAGCTCGTGATCCGGACCGAACAGAGCGTGACGGTGCCCACGGCTGCGGTGCAGCGCAGCCAGAACGGCAACTACGTCTTCACCGTGAAGGATGGCAAGGCCCACGTCCAACCGGTGAACGTCAGCCGCACCTTCCAGGGAGTTTCCGTCGTCGCGTCGGGACTCGCCGGCGGCGAGGACGTCGTGGTCGACGGGCAATTGCTGTTGTCGGAGGGAACCCCGGTCGCGCCGCGCGCGCCCAAGGCAGGGGCCTGACCGATGACCCTTTCGGAGCTGTGTATCCGTCGCCCGGTCATGACGACGCTGCTGACCGCTTCGATCATCGCTTTCGGCGTGTTCGGTTTCCGGCTGCTGCCGGTGTCGGCGCTGCCCAAAGTGGATTTCCCCACCATCGCCGTGACCGCGACCCTGCCGGGCGCCAGCGCCGACACCATGGCCTCGTCCGTCGCCGGTCCGATCGAACGGCAGCTGTCGACCGTGGCCGGCATCTCGTCGATGTCGTCGACCTCCTCGCAAGGCACGACGTCGATCGTCATCCAGTTCGATCTCAACCGCAACATCGACGCCGCCGCGCTCGACGTGCAGACCGCGCTCACCATCGCGCAGCGCCGCTTGCCGATCGAAATGACGATCCCTCCGAGCTTCCGCAAGGTCAATCCGTCGGATTTCGCGGTGCTGTTCATCTCGCTGAGTTCCGAGACGCTGCCGCTGTCGGCCGTCAACGAATACGGCGACATCACCATTGGGCAGGCGCTGTCGCAGATTCAGGGCGTTGCCCAGGTCGTGATTTTCGGCAGCCAGAAATTCGCGATCCGGGTGCAGGCCGATCCGGAGGCCGCGGCGGCGCGGGGAATATCGCTGGAAGACGTTCGCGCCGCGGTGTCGCGGGCGAATTCGTCGACCCCGGTCGGCACGCTGAACGGTCCGAAACAGGATGTCGCGCTTCAGGCCTCGGGCCAGATGGACAAGGCGGCCGATTACCGCCACGTGATCGTCGCCTGGCGCAACGGCTCGCCGGTCCGGCTCGATGAGATCGCGCACGTCTATGACAGCGTCGAGAACGACAAGATCGCGACCTGGTTCAACGGTACCCGCGCGATCGTGCTGGCGATCTACAAGCAACCCGATGCCAATACGGTCGCCGTCGTCGACGGCGTGCTGGCGAAGCTGCCGATGCTGCGGGCGCAGATCCCGCCGTCGGTGAAGATCGACGTTGCCATGGACCGGTCGGTGTCGATCCGCCAGTCCGTCAGCGACGTCGAGGAGACACTGCTGATCGCCATCGGGCTCGTCATCCTGGTGATCTTCCTGTTCCTGCGCTCGGCGTCGGCGACCTTCATTCCGGCGCTGGCGGTGCCGATCTCGCTGCTCGGCACCTTCGCCGCCATGTACATGCTGGACTTCTCCATCAACAACATGACGCTGCTGGCGCTGACCCTGTCGGTCGGTTTCGTGGTGGACGATGCCATCGTCATGCTGGAAAACATCGTCCGGCACATCGAGCACGGCATGCGCCCGTATGAGGCGGCCCTGAAGGGCGCCCGCGAGATCGGTTTCACCATCATTTCGATCACGTTTTCGCTGATCGCCGTGTTCATCCCGGTGCTGCTGATGGGTGGCATCGTCGGGCGCGTGTTCCGCGAATTCGCGGTCACGATCGCGGTTGCGATTGTGGTGTCCGGCTTTGTCTCGCTGACGCTGACGCCGATGTTGTGCGCACGCGTGCTGAAGGCGCATGACGAGACGAAAAAGCCGAATATCGTGCTCCGTCTGTTCGAGCGGATGTTCGAATCCTGGCTTGCCGCCTATGAATGGGCACTCGATTGGGTGCTTGCGCGCAAGGCGTTGATGCTGGTTGTGACGCTGGCGACGCTCGCCGGCACGATCGCGCTCTACATCGTCGTGCCCAAGGGGTTCTTTCCCCAGGAAGACACCGGCTTTCTGTCAGGTGTGACGGAAGCCGCGACCGACACCTCGTTCGAAGCCATGACGGTTCGCCAGAAGGAACTGGCTGACATCCTGAGCCGGGATCCCGCGGTCGAATACATCAATTCCACGGTGGGCGCAGGCGGTCCCAACGTGACGGCGAATTACGGCCGGTTGTTCATCGCGCTGAAACCGAGGAAGGAACGGCAATCGGCGACCGTGGTGATGGCGCGTCTGCGCCAGAAGGCGACGCAGGTGCCGGGAATGCAGGCGTTCTTCCAGAGCATCCAGAACCTCAACATCGGTGGACGGCCGTCGAAGAGCCAGTACCAGTACACCTTGCAGAGCGGCGACACCGAAGCGCTATACCGGCTGGCGCCGGAGATGCGCAATGCCATCGCCAGGATACCGGGACTGCTCGACGTCACCACCGATCTCTACATCAAGAACCCGCAGATGACGGTCGACATCGACCGCGAGAAGGCCGCCGTCTACGGCGTGACCGTCGATCAGGTTCGCAACCAGCTCTACAACGCCTACGGCGCGCGCCAGGTCGGCACCATCTACATGCCGTCCAACGACTACCAGATCATCCTGGAGGCGCAGCCTCAGTTTCGGGTCGATCCGTCCGACCTGTCCAAGCTCTATGTGAAGACCACCAACAACCAGACCATTCCGCTGGATGCGGTGGCAAAGCTGGTGCCGTCGGTCGGCCCGTTGCAGATCAACCATCAGGGCCAGCAGCCCGCGGTGACGATTTCGTTCAACCTCGCGCCGAATTACTCGCTCGGCTATGCCGTGGACGAGATCACCAAGATCGAGCAAAGCTCGAATCTTCCCGCCACCATCGCCACCGGTTTCTCCGGCACCGCGCAGGTGTTCCAGGATTCCTTGCGCGGGCAGGGCGTCCTGATCCTGGCCGCAGTGTTCGCGGCCTTCGTGATCCTCGGCATCCTCTACGAAAGCTTCATTCACCCCATCACCATCATTTCCGGCCTGCCGTCGGCAGGCATCGGCGCCATACTCACGCTGATGATGTTCAACATGGAGCTCTCCGTCATCGCGATGATCGGCATCGTGATGCTGGTCGGCATCGTCAAGAAGAACGCCATCATGATGGTGGATTTTGCGCTGGAGCGCCGCCGCGTCGGCCTGAGCGCGGAGCACGCCATCCGCGAAGCCGCGTTGCTGCGGTTCCGTCCGATCATGATGACGACTTTCGCGGCGATCTTCGGCACGCTGCCGATCGCGATCGGCGCCGGCGCCGGTGCCGAATTGCGCCAGCCGCTGGGCGTCGCGGTGGTTGGCGGTCTCTGCGTATCGCAGCTGCTCACGCTGTTCATCACCCCGGTGATCTACATTTATCTCGACCGGATCGACCGCCGCCTGAAGCGCCGCCTCGAGCCGCAGGCCGAGGAGGCCGAGAATCTCGATCGCCCGCACGTCGTCGCGGCCGAGTAACAATTTACCGGCGGCCGCGCCTGCCGGTATTAATACGGGCAGAAAATTAACGCCGTTGAAGCCACGGCGGCCCCATTCCATGACGCTGCACAGAAGGTTCGCGCAGCATGAAATGGCCCGGTGATTTGTCTAACCCGAAGCGGACCGCGCGCGATGGCCCTTTGGGCGCGTTTCTCCATTGGCTGGTCGGCTTCTCCACGAACGGATTTGAGGCCGGTGACGTCGGCGAACGGGAGATGCGCCGCATCCGCGCCAAGCAGATCGGCGCGGTGACGCGGCTCGTCCCCGTTACCATGACCATCAATCTGGCCAATGTCGCGATCGTCCTTTTCTTTTTCTGGAATACCGGCTTCAACCTCTTCCTCAGCGCGTGGGCGTCGGTGATCGCCACAGCCGCCGTGATGGCGACGCGATCGTGGGCACGGTCGCGCCGCAAGCCGCCCGAAGAAGCATCGCGCAATGCCACGAGGCGGATGACGGTTCAGGTGTTCGTCCTGGCGCTGAGCTGGGGCGCGATGCCGGTGGTGCTGCTTCCCATGATTGAGCCGCAGCATCAGTTGATCGTCGCCTGCCTGATGGCGGGAATGATCTCGGCAGGCGGCTTCGCGCTCGCGAGCGTGCCCAGCGCGGCACTGGCTTACACCTGGACGATGACCTGCGCCTCGGTGCTGGCTCTGCTGCTCTGCCGGGAAAAGACGTTATCGATCACCGGGATTTTCCTGCTGATCTACGCGGTTTTCATTTCGCGCAACGTGGTGTCGAACGGAGATCTGTTCTTCGACAATCTGCGGGCGCAGTTGCAACTCGAGCGCCAGACCGAGACCATCTCGCTGTTGCTCAAGGAATTTCAGGAAAATGCCAGCGACTGGCTTTGGCAGACCGATGCCGAAGGAAGGTTGAACCACGTTCCCGAACGTTTCGTCGAAGTGGCGCAGATGCCGCCTCAATTGCTGCTCGGCGCCAGGTTCGTCGAAGCCCTGGAGATGCTTTGCCCTTCCGATGCCGCCGCCGTCACAGGACTTGCCGGCCTGATGGAAAAGCACGAACCGTTGCACGATGTCATCGTTCATGTCGTCGCCGGCGGGCAAGCGCGGATGTGGTCGTTGTCGGCAAAGCCCAAGGTTGACCACAGCGGCGGCTTCATCGGCTATCGCGGTGTCGGGCACGACGTCACCGAGCGCTGGCGCGCCGAGCAGGCCGAGGCGGAGAACCGG
>JBGPSI010000149.1:0-12000 GCA_041490045.1 Bradyrhizobium sp. | reverse complement strand
GAGCACGGCGCCGTTCGTCACCCGGCTACTGCCCTTCGACTCCTGGACGATCCTGTTCTGGCGGGGATTGTTCGGCGGCGGTCCGATCGCAACACTTCTGGTGCTGATGCACGGTTGGGGTGATTTCGCGTCGATTCCCGCAGATAATCGGGAAAATCGAGCCGCCAGCACCGACGGCGGGACAATTTGTAACATTGCCCAGCAAGGGCGCTCCGGGGCAAAATTTCCCGGCCAATAGCGTTGTCAATCCCCACGGTCAAAGGCAGCTTCGGTGTCGGACCATGCAACGGTTCATCTGCGAACAAAACATCGCCCACTTTCAGAAGTTGCTGAACGAAGCGACGGAGCCCGCGCTTCGGCGCACGCTGGAGGGCTTGCTCAAGTCGGCGCGGCGCGATCTGGCCTTGCTGGAATCCGCGCTGACCGGCGCTGAGGAGTCGCCGATCGAGGCCCGCCGGCGGCGGCATGGCGACGCGCAAGCCATCAGGCAACAGTTTCAGCCGGAGTTCGACGCCTCGCCGCATCCTTACATGCTGCTCGATCCGGCCCCGGGCCTGCACATCGTCGATATCAACGACGCCTATGCGCGCGCGACCTTCACCGGGCGGGACGACGTCGTCGGCCACTCGCTGTTCGAGATATTTCCGGACAATCCGGACGACGCATTCGCCGACGGTGTCAGCAATCTCTACACGTCGTTGCGGACGGTGGTGAGGACCGGCCAGCCCCACGCCATGGCCGTCCAGCGCTATGATATCCGCGACCCGCAGGGCCAGTTCGTCGAGCGGCACTGGCAGCCGATCAATTCGCCGATCCATGACCGGGAGGGGATTCTGATCTACATCCTGCATCATGTGGAGGACGTGACCGCCGACATGGTGTCGCGGGCGACGCCGGCGAATATCTCGCCGGTGGCCAATCCGGATCAGCCGTCGACGTGAAACTCGACATTGACCTGCCCGCTGCCGCTGGACGGGAAATATTCGCAGAGCTGCTCGGCGGCGCCGTGGTAGTCGTACCAGCCGAGCGCGGCAAACAGCATGATGGTATCGGCCATTCCGCCCTCGCCGTTGCACTTGGTGGCGTAATCCGGAAGCATGTCGATGAATTCGCGGTAGCGCCCCTGCCGCCATAGCTCGAGCACCCGCAGATCGACCTGGCGGTTGAATTCGCTGGCGATCGATGTCCAGGCGTCCGGGCCGAGGTTCTTGTTGGGCCAGAGCCGATGCGACAGCGATCCGCTCGCGAGGATCGCCACCCGTTCATCGGACTGCTCGATCGCACTCCGCGTCGCTTCCCCCAGAATGCGGCTCTCCTCCGGCGAGGTGAACAAGGGAGAGGCCACGGAGACCACCTTGGCCCAGCCGTCGGGATTCATGTAGTGCATCGGCACGATGGTGCCATACTCCAGCCCGAGGCTTGCAACCCGGTGCGCGATGACGTTGAGCCCGGCCTCGCGCGCCTCCGCGGCGATCGCCTCGGCGAGCGCGGTGTCCCCCGGCAGGTCATAGCGCAGATCCTGGATCATATGCGGGGCTTCGTGGCTCGTGAACGAACCCCGATGATGCGGATTGGCGTTGATGTGGTAGCCGAAATTGGACAGCCAATGCGTGTCGAACACGACGAAGGTCGTGACGCGGCGCTCCGACGCGCGGCGGCCAAGCTCCCGCAGCGCACGCACCGCGTTTTCCCGCGCCGGCTTGAGCGGACTGCCCGCGACCTCCGACAACATCAGCGACGGGACATGGGTGACCTTGGCGGCGAGAACGAGCTTTCCCATCCAGAAATTCTCCTGTCGCGAGGCGCGGGAATGAAGCGGCTAGTCGCAGCGGATCGCATGGGCGATCCGGAGCAGCAGTACGATCGACACATTGCCCTTGCCGGCTTCGATCTGGGCGATGTAGCGCTCGGAGACCCGGGACTTGCGGGCAAGCTCGCGGCGCGACATGTCGCGGACGAGGCGCATCGCCCGCACGCGGTCGCCGAGCAGGGACAAAAATTCGCTTTCGGAATAGGGCAGCGCATCGGGCGGCGCCGCCCGAGCCGCAAAGCCGGACGGCGCGTCCGCCCCGGATCTGATTCTGCTGTCTGCCACGCGCAACCCTCACCCCTCGGGCATGCTCGCCAGACGCGTGGGCGCCCGCATTGATGCGGATCAAATCCGCCCGACGCCCGCGGCCGAAACGCAACCGGGCTTAAATCCCCCACAATTGCGGCAAACGAGGATTGATAGAGCCGGCCTGGCGCAGGCACGGCCGCTGGCGCGGGCCGCATTGCGCACGGGGATCGGAATGCTAGGCTTCAGGGGTGGTGCCAAAAACGGAGCCGGAAACTTGAACGGGCATTTCAACCAACTGGTGCTGGCAGCACTGCTTGCCCTGACGCTTCCGCTTCCCGCCTCCGCCGAAACGGTGGCCCAGACCGTGCAAAAGTGGGGATTGATCGGACCGTGGTCGCTGGACTGCTCGCTCAAGCCCGACCGCGACAGGGGCGCGGTGCTCGACTATGAGATCGTGGGCGATAGCCGGGTCGTGCACCGGCGCGACTTCGGCGGCACCACCGATGAAAGCGAAGTCGTCACCGCCGAGATTTCCGCAGACGGCATGCTGAATTTGCGGGTGTTCTTCCCGAGCCTCAAGCAGACCCGCGAATTCGGCCTGATGATGCAGCCCGACGGCACCATGCGCGCGATCTACAATCGCAACCAGAAGAACGAATACAGCATCAAGGACGGCAAGTTCACCGCCAACGGCAGCCCCACTCCGCCGCAGCATAAGTGCATGTAGCGAGCGCAGACGCTATGTTCTGCGCCGGGATCGCAGCTGAACAACCGTTCAGAATTCTCTTCGCGCTCCCCGGGAACGTTCACCCGGATGCGATGTTTTATCCTCGCTCAAACGAGGAGGACAATATGAAGAAGTCTGGTTACGTCATTGCAGCCCTTGGCGCGATCGCCATCGCCGCGCCGTCGATTGCAAGCGCCGAAACCGTCGTGATCAAGCACGGCGGCCACCACTACGGCGCCCGCGCCGAATTCCGCGAACATCACGATCGCGGCTGGCACGAGGGATGGCGCCATCGCCATGCCGACCGGGTGGTGGTCGTCAGGCACGGTCGTCACATGTACTGAAGGCTGACACAGGAATGGCCCCGGAAGGGGCCATTTTCTTTTGTACGCGAAAACCGGCCGTCATCCAGAGGAGCGCGCATTTGCGCGCGTCTCGAAGGATGCGGCACGTCTGTCATCCTTCGAGGCTCGCAAGCGATCGCGCCTCCAGCGATAACGGCATAGCCGTTACGCAGGGATGACGAGTTCCCATCTAATCCCACGCCGGGGCAAAACCGGGATTCACGCAGCGTCTGTCTTTCGGCAGACCTGCGATCGCCTTCATGTCCTCGTCGTCGAGTCCCACGTTCAGCGCGTCGAGATTGGCCTTTTGGCTCTCGGCGCGCGAGGCCTTCGGGATCGCGGCCACGCCATCCTGATCGAGCAGCCATTTCAGCGCCACCTGTGCGGCGCTGGCGCCGTGCTTGCGGCCGATCGCCGTCAACGTCAGATCGGACGCCACCTTGCCCTGCGCCAGCGGGCAATAGGCCACCAGCGGGATCGATTTCGCTGCCAGATATTTGCGCAGCGGCGTCTGATCCAGCATCACATGGTATTCGACCTGGTTGCAGGCGATCGGCGCCTTGATGTCCTCGACCACGGTCTTCAGGAGCGCGACGGTGAAATTGGCGACGCCGATGGCGCGGGTGCGCCCCTCCCCCTTCAGCTTCGTCAGGGTCTCGAATATCGCGGGCAGGTTCATGTTCTTCGACGGCCAGTGCACGAGATAGAGATCGACGTGATCGAGCCGGAGCTTTTTCAGGCTGGCGTCGAACGCCCGGCGAATCGCATCCGGCGCGAGGTTCTCGTGCCAGACCTTTGTGGTAACATGCAGATCGCCGCGCGGGAGGCCGGCGGCAGCCAAAGCGGCGCCGATGGCCTCTTCATTGCCGTACATCTCCGCGGTGTCGATATGGCGATAGCCGAGCGAAAGCGCGCTTTCCACCGCCGCGCGGCAGGCATCGCCCTGCAGGCGAAAGGTGCCGAGCCCAAGCCGCGGCAGGCTGATGCCCTGGGTTTGCAGATGTTCCATGATAACTCCTGAAGGGATCCGCCGGGATGAGCCACCGGCGATGCCGCGCGAACGGGCGTGCAGTTGGGGGGATTGAATGAGACAGCGTAACCGCCGTTTGATAGTCTGCCCGCAGAGCAGGGTCCAAATCAAGATCGGGTGTGGCTGACGATGGTCAAGGCGTTACGACGATGGCTGGAAGCCAACGAACTCTTTGCGATCGTCACCGGGGTGACCGGCGGGCTCGTCGTGCTGTCGATGGTGCTGGTGTTCGGCGGCTATCTGATCGTGTCGCGCTGAGCCGGCGCCAGGAAGCAGCCGGACTCTCACCTAGCGTTTCCAGTTGCAGATGCCGCCGGACCTGCAGGGCCAGACCTGAATCCGCGTATCGAACGCCTGGGCGTCGAGCGGATTGCGGTGGCGATGGGCGAATTTCGGGCGCGCCGCAACGCGCGGCTTCTCGACGCGCACCTGCGGCTCCTCGACGGGCAAATCGGCAATGCGTGGGCTTTGAATGTGGAGCCTGGGCTCGGCGGTCGGCTCCGCACGGGCCTGCGCGCCCTCGCTCTCGCGATCGTCTCTCGCCTGCACCGGAACCGGCTCGAATTCGGCCGTCGGCCCGAGCCGCTTCGGCGAGAGCACTGCCCTGGAAAGGTCGAGGCCGAGAAACTGGTCGGGGCGATACTCATCGGCGAACGATACCCCGCTCCATCCCAGAAGCAGGGCACAAGTGATGGCGATGAAAGTATTTTTCAGGACCATCAAGGCCTCCCGAAATACGGAAAAATCCGGCAACGACGCTTTATTTAAGAAGCTGGCTCGCGCAATTCCAGCCGGCCTTGCCCACAAGGTTAGCGTCTGATCGGAAACCGCACCGCAATTTTCACGATTTTGTTCCGGAAGCGAACTGTCGCGACTCCTAGCGCCGCCGTGGTCGGCTGTAGCAACGATTGATCCCTCCTCGCCCCTGCCAAACCTTGATCCTGGTCAATCCGCGGCGGTGAGGACCGGATATCCAAGAAAAGATGGTGCTTGCGTATCCAGACGCAGCCGACGTGAAGGCTGTGCCGTGCCCCGCCACCGGCCTTATCCAAGCAAGCCCATTAGAATAGATGTTTTAAAATAGATGTTTTAAACATCACTTATTGACACTTTGGCATCATTACTTATGATGCAGCAGTGATGTTTGATGGGCATTGGCGTCCCGGGGCAGACTCATGTTCACAGCGGCACAATTGCGGGCGGCCAGGGTGCTTCTCGGCATCGATCAGCGCCAGCTTGCGGAGATGTCCGGGCTTTCCGTGCCGACCATTCAGCGCATGGAGGCCTCCGAGACCATGGTCCGCGGCAATGTCGATTCGCTGGTCAAGCTGATCGCGGCCTTCGACGCGGCCGGGATCGAGATGATCGACGAAGGCGCGGCCAGCACCGCGCAGGGGCGCGGCGTCCGGCTGAAGAACGCATCGGCCAAGATCGTTCCGGGCGCGCGCGCATGATATCGGCCGTGGTCACCCCTTCCGTCGCCCTGCAAATGTCTGGTGTCGCGGCATTGCTGGTGACAGCCATCCTCGCGATCGCGCTCAGCCGCAGCGAGCGCGCCACGGCCGTCATCTACGGCGCCACGCTGGCGATTTGCACAGTCGCCCTGTTCGGCGCGCTGCGCGCGTTGCTCGGCGACACCGCGCAGGCCTCCACTCTCACTTTGCCGATCGGATTGCCCTGGCTCGGCGCGTATTTCCGGCTGGATGCGCTGGCCGCGTTCTTTCTCGTCGTCGTCAATCTCGGCGGGGCGGCGGCAAGCCTCTATGGCCTCGGCTACGGTCATCACGAGCCTTCCCCGCACCGCGTGCTTCCCTTCTTTCCGGCCTTCCTGGCCGGCATGAATCTCGTGGTGCTGGCGGACGATGCGTTTTCCTATCTGTTGTGCTGGGAATTCATGTCGCTGGCGTCCTGGGCGCTGGTCATGGCGCACCACCGCGAACCCGGCAACGCCAAGGCGGGCTACGTCTATCTGGTGATGGCGAGCTTCGGCACGCTGGCGCTGCTTTTGGCCTTCGGCCTGTTGGCGGGACCGGCAGGCGATTACGGATTTGCCGCCATTCGCGCGGCGCCGCACACGCCCTATGTGGCGGCGCTGGTGCTGATCCTGATGCTGCTCGGCGCCGGCTCGAAGGCGGGCCTCGTTCCCCTGCACGTCTGGCTGCCGCTCGCCCATCCCGCGGCGCCCAGCCATGTCTCGGCGCTGATGAGCGGCGTCATGACCAAGGTCGCGATCTACGGCTTTATCCGCGTCGTGTTCGACCTGTTGGGGCCGCCGAACTGGCCGGCGAGCGTGGTCGTCCTGTTCCTCGGCAGCATCACCGCCGTCATGGGCATCCTCTACGCCATGATGGAGAACGACCTCAAGCGCCTGCTCGCCTATTCCACGATCGAGAATGTCGGCATCATTTTCGTCAGCCTCGGCCTGGCGCTGGGCTTTCAGGCCAACGGCATGAAGCTCGCGGCCGCACTGGCCTTCACCGCGGCGCTGTTTCACGTGCTCAACCACTCCTTCTTCAAGAGCCTGTTGTTCTTCGGCGCCGGCGCGGTGCTGAATTCGACGGGCGAGCGCGACATGGACAAGCTAGGCGGCCTCATTCACCGCATGCCGTTTACCAGCTTCGCCGTTCTGGTCGGCTGCGTCGCCATCTCGGCGCTGCCGCCATTCAACGGCTTCGTGTCGGAATGGCTGATGTTCCAGGCCGTGCTGCAAAGCCCAGACCTGCCGCAATGGGCGCTGAAGATCATCGTGCCGGCGGTCGGCGCAATGCTGGCGCTGGCGGCGGCGCTGGCGGCGGCCACTTTCGTCAAGGCCTACGGCGTGACGTTTCTCGGCCGTCCCCGAAGCGTCGAGGCGGAAACAGCCGGCGAAGTCGATCGATACTCGCTGACGGCGATGTTCATCCTGGCCGCCCTCTGTTTGCTGGCCGGAATCCTGCCGGGATTTGTGATCGATGCGCTGTCGCCCGTTGCCGTTGAAATCCTCGGCGGCCGCATGCCGATCCAGGCCAACGAAGCCTGGCTCTCGATCGCGCCGATCGCGGAGAGCCGCAGTTCCTACAACGGCCTGCTGGTGATGGTGTTCATCGCGATCTCCGCTTCGCTCGCCGTGTTCTTCATTCACCGCTTCGCTTCGCGTGCGCTGCGGCGCGGGCCCGCCTGGGGCTGCGGTTTCTCCGATGCCGTGCCCGAGGCGCAGTATTCGGGCGCAAGCTTCGCGCAGCCGATCCGCCGCGTGTTCGGCACGATGGTGTTCCACGCCCGCGATCACGTCGAGATGCCGGCCCCCGGCGATATCCGGCCGGCGCGGCTCAGAATTGAACTGCACGATCTGATCTGGGAGGCAATGTATGCGCCGATCGTGGGCGCGGTCGGCATCTCCTCGGAATGGCTCAATCGCCTGCAGTTCCTGACCATCCGCCGCTATCTCAGCCTCGTCTTCGCCACCCTCGTCACGCTGCTGCTGGTGCTCGCGATATGGTCGTAGTCTCCGACATCCTCGTGCAAAGCATTCAGATGCTGCTGGTGCTGGTGCTCGCGCCGCTCCTGACCGGCTTCGTGCGCAAGGTCAAGGCGCGGCTGGTGCGGCGCCAGGGGCCTTCGGTCTTTCAGCCCTATCGCGATCTGTTGCGCCTGCTGCGCAAGGAAGTCGTGCTCGCCGACAACGCCTCGTGGCTGTTCCGGGTGACGCCCTATGTGACCTTTGCCGCGATCTGGGTGGCTGCGGCGCTGGTGCCGACCTTTGCCACCGGCCTGTTGTTCAACTGGACCGCGGACCTGATCGCCATCGTGGCGCTGCTCGGCAGCGCCCGCTTCTTCCTGGCGCTTGCGGGCATGGATGTCGGCACCAGTTTCGGCGGCATCGGCTCCAGCCGCGAAGTCATGATCGCGGCGCTGGCGGAGCCCGCGATGCTGCTGATGGTGTTTTGCGTGGCGCTGGTCGCTGGCTCCACCCAGCTTTCGACGGTCGCGAATTTCCTGGCCTCGTCCTATGTCGGATTGCGAGTGTCGCTCGGAATGGCGCTGGTCGCGCTGATCATGGTGGCGCTGGCGGAGAACGCGCGGATTCCGGTCGACAATCCCGCGACCCACCTCGAACTGACCATGGTGCATGAGGCAATGGTGCTGGAATATTCCGGACGCCATCTTGCGATGATCGAATTCGGCGCCTTTCTCAAGCTCCTGCTTTACATCTCGCTGATCGCCTGCGTGTTCTTCCCGTGGAAGATCGCCCTGTTCGGCACCGGCCCGCTCGCCTACGCCATCGGCGCCGGCGCCTACCTCGTCAAGCTCGCGATTTCCGGCTTCCTGCTCGCGCTGTTCGAGACGGCGACCGCCAAGATGCGGGTGTTCCGCGTTCCGCAATTCCTGGGGGCTGCGCTGATGCTCGGGCTGCTCGGTACGCTGCTGCTGTTCGTGTCGAGGAGTTTCTGATGCAGATGCACAGCCTCTCCTTCGACGTTTCGCACACGCTGGCCGGCGGGCTGGTCCTGATCAGCTTTTTGATGCTGTACCAGGACCGGCTCTATTCGCTGCTCAACGTCTTCGCGCTGCACGCCTTGGTGCTCGCGCTTTCCGTCGCCTGGCAGGCCTTCATCCAGGACGCGCCGCATCTCTACGTCACCGCCGTCATCGCGCTGGTGTTCAAGGCGATCGTCATTCCGGTGGCGCTGCATCGTATTGTCAAGCAGCTCGGGATTCACCGCGACATCGAATCCGCGGTCGGGATCGGCCCGACCATGCTGGCCGGGATGGGGCTGGTCGCGCTCTCGATGGTCTTGATGCTGCGGGTCACCGCAGAGGCCGATCCGCTCGCGCGCGAGGACCTCGCCTTCGCGCTGTCGGTGGTGCTGCTCGGACTGCTCGTCATGGTGACGCGCCGCAACGCCGTCAGCCAGGTGGTGGGATTCATGTCGCTGGAGAACGGATTGGTGCTGGCGGCGACCGGCGCCAAGGGCATGCCGCTGGTGGTCGAGATCAGCGTCGCCTTCTCGATCCTGATCGCCTTCATCGTGATCGGCATCTTCCTGTTCCGGATCCGCGAGCGCTTCGATTCCGTCGACGTGTCCGCCCTCGACGACTACCGGGGCGAACACCGATGAACATGCCTTCCTTCGATCCCGTGGCGGCGGTGCTGCTGATACCGATCGGCTCGGCGGCGCTGCTGGCCGTGCTGCCGGGCTATCGGCTCACGGCGCGGCTGAACGTGGTGGCGAGCCTTGCGACGTTCCTCTCGGCGCTGTCGCTGTTCGTCGTCGATCGTCCGCAGCCGGGACCCTATGTGCTGGTCGACGACCTCAACATCGTCTTCATCGTGCTCAATACCTTTGTCGGTTTCACCACCTCCATCTTCAGCGCGAGCTATATCGCCCATGAACTCGACACCGGACGGCTGACGCCGGTCTACCTGCGCTTCTACCACGCGATGTACCAGACCATGATGTTCGGCATGAACCTCGCTTTCGTGTCGAACAATATCGGCCTGATGTGGGTGGCGGTGGAAATCGCAACCCTGACCACGGTGCTGATGGTCGGCATCTATCGCACCCACGCCGCGCTGGAAGCGGCGTGGAAATATTTCATCCTCGGCAGCGTCGGGATTGCGTTCGCGCTGTTCGGCACCATCCTGGTCTATATGGCGGCGCGGCCGGTGGTCGGCGAAGGTCAGGACGGCATGGTCTGGACGATTCTGATCCAGCATGCGGCGAAGTTCGATCCCGCGCTGCTCAATGTCGCCTTCATCTTCCTGTTTCTCGGCTACGGCACCAAGGTGGGCCTGGCGCCGCTGCACGCCTGGCTGCCCGACGCGCATGCCGAGGGCCCGACCCCGATATCGGCTGTCCTGTCGGGCCTGCTGCTGAACGTCGCGCTCTATGCGCTGCTGCGCTTCAAGATATTGCTCGCCGCCGCGCCCGACGCGATCGCGCCCGGGCCGCTGATGGTGACGATGGGGCTGGTCTCGCTGGTGTTCGCCGCCTTCATGCTCTACCGCCGCCGCGACATCAAACGGCTGTTCGCTTATTCCTCGATCGAGCACATGGGCATCATCGTGTTCGCCTTCGGCATGGGCGGGCCGCTCGCCAATTTCGCAGGCCTGCTGCACATGGTGATGCACAGCCTGACCAAGTCGGCGATCTTCTACGCCGTCGGCCACATATCCCAGATCAAGGGCACGCAGCGGATCCACCGGATCCGCGGCCTGACGGTGACCCATCCGGCGCTGGGCTGGGGACTGGTGGTAGGCGTGGTCGCAATCGCTGGCCTGCCACCGCTCGGCATCTTCATGAGCGAATTCCTGGTCGTGAGCTCGACCTTCGCGCGCCAGCCTTTGCTTGCGATCGTGCTGGTGTTCGGGCTGCTGCTGGCCTTCGGCGCGTTGACGCTGCGCCTGACCACCGTCGCCTTCGGCAAGCCGCGCGGCAGCACGGCCTCGGCGGAAGCCTCCTATGTGCCGATGTTTGCACATCTTGCTCTGGTTCTGTGCGCGGGAATCTATCTTCCCGCGCCGCTCGTTGCCTGGTTCCAGCATGTGGCCCGCCTCCTCGGATAGGATGAACTGGACATGCCCTCGCTGATCGATTTCCTGCAGGAAGGCCGCCGGATCGGACGATCCGGCCCATGGCCGCGCGTCGTGCTCGATGCGAAGATGTGGGAATTTGCGGCCGGCGAATTGGCGAGAGGAAGCTGGAGCCTGCTCGGGCTTTGGGGCGAAGCCTCCACGGTGCACATGGCGATCCTGGACGAGGCGGCGGCGGACATCGCCATCGTCAGCCTGGATTGCCCCGACCGCCATTTTCCGTCGGTCGGCGCCCTGCATCCGCCGGCGCTTCGCCTGGAGCGCTCCGCCCACGATCTTTTCGGCCTGGTCGCGCGAGGCCTGCCCGACACCCGCCCATGGCTCGATCACAGCCATTGGGGCGTGCGCTTTCCGCTTGGAGAACGCATCGACGCGTTGCGGAAATCACCGCCCTATCGCTTCCTGCCGGTGGAAGGCGGCGGCATGCACCAGATTGCGGTCGGTCCCGTGCATGCCGGCATCATCGAGCCCGGACATTTCAGGTTCACCGCGAGCGGCGAGACCGTGGTGCGGCTGGAACAGCGGCTCGGATATGTCCACAAAGGCATCGAGGGGCTGATGACCGGCGCCGATCTGGAGCGCGCGGTAAAGCTTGCCGGGCGGGTATCGGGCGACAGCACGGTGGCTTATGCTTACGCCTTTTCAAGGGCCGCCGAGGCGGCGCTGGGGCTTGCCGCGCCGGATCGCGCGGCCTGGCTGCGCGCGCTGTTCGCCGAACTGGAGCGGCTTGCCAACCATCTCGGCGACATCGGCGCCATCTGCAACGACGCTTCGTTCGCGCTGATCCACGCCCATACCAGCGTGCTGCGCGAAACCGTGCTGCGCGCGGCCGATACTGCGTTCGGCCACCGCCTGATGCGGGATATCATCGTTCCCGGCGGCGTGACCCGCGACCTCGACGATAGCGGACGGGAAGCCATCCACGCGGCGCTGGACAATATCCGCCTGCGCTTTCCGGCCCTGATCGAACTCTACGACAACACCGCTTCGCTGCAGGATCGCACCGTCGATACCGGCCTGCTCAAGCCCGCGCTGGCAAAACAATACGCCGCCGGCGGCTATATCGGCCGCGCCTCGGGCCGAACCTTCGACGCGCGCCGGACGCTCGGCTATCCGCCCTATGACGACCTGCATTTCGAGGTGCCGGTCCTGAACGAAGGCGACGTCAATGCGCGGGTCTGGATCAGGGTGCGAGAGGTCGAGCAGAGTCTGTCGCTGGTCGACCAGATCCTGGACCGGCTTCCGGAAGGCGCACTGCGCGCGCAG
>JBGPSI010000148.1:0-12262 GCA_041490045.1 Bradyrhizobium sp. | reverse complement strand
CGTGACGCTGTCGCGGCGGGCGCGCGGCGAGAAGCCGCCGGCGATCGCCACCGCGCTCTCGACGCTCATATTGGGAACGTAAGGATATTGGCCGGGGGCGGCGACCTCGCCAAGGATGAAGAAGGGGCGGGAGGATTCGATCTCCACGGCCACCGAGGGATCGCGGATATAGCCGTTGCGCAGTTTGGCGGTGATTGCGGCGGCGAGGCCCGCCGGCGTCCGCCCGCGCGCCGGCACCGGGCCGATCAGCGGCATGGTGATCGAGCCGCCGGCATCGATCGCGTAAGTGTTGGTGAGGCCTTCCTGGCCATAGACCACGACCCGCAATTTGTCGCCGGCATCGAGTTTGTAGGATGTGTCATAGGCCGCAGGCATCGGCGCGGCAGCGTAGGCGGCCGGAACGGGCGCGTAGGCCGGCCGCGGCGCCGCGGCAAAGGCATTGTGAAGTGCGCCAATGGCGCCGCCGGAATCCACGACATCGGATCGCGCCGAAGCAACGCCTGCCGGGGCTGGACCGTAGGCGAGGGAATCGAGATCGCCTTGCGGCTGCGCCATCGCGACCGGCCCTGCCGTCTGCATGCAGCCCGACAGGGCGAGCGCGGCTAAGGCGGCAATGATCGGTAATCGAAACGCGCGCGCAACCCGCACCTTGGCCATCCCTCATCGCGAGACAGCCGGATTCTTGCACCGGGTATGGTTAATAAATGGTTTTTTCGGGCGCGACGCGAAACAAGACGGCCTCTCCCCGCAGACGGAGAGAGGCAAAGGACCAAGCGGTCAGGCGCTGACGCCGGCGCCGATCGGACACGACACGCCGGTGCCACCTAGTCCGCAATAGCCGGCCGGGTTCTTGGCCAGATATTGCTGATGATAGTCCTCGGCGAAATAGAATTCGTCCGCCGAAGCGATCTCGGTGGTGATCGCGCCGAGCCCCTTGGCCGCCAGCGCCTTTTGATAGGCCGCCTTCGACACATCGGCGGCTTTGCGCTGCGCGTCGCTGAAGGTGTGGATCGCCGAGCGATACTGGGTGCCGACATCATTGCCCTGACGCATGCCCCGGGTCGGGTTGTGACTTTCCCAGAACGTCTTGAGCAGTTGCTCGTAGGATATCTTCCCGGGGTCGAACACCGCCAGCACCGCTTCGGTGTGGCCGGTGCGGCCCGAGCACACCTCCTCATAGGTGGGGTTCGGAGTATGGCCACCGGCATAGCCCACCGCTGACGTGAAGATGCCGTCGCCGAGTTCCCAGAATTTGCGCTCCGCGCCCCAGAAGCAGCCGAGCCCGAACACCGCCTGCTCCAGGCCTTGCGGATAAGGCGGCTTCAGCTGACGGCCGTTGACGAAATGGCGCTTGGCCGTGGGAATCGGTTGCGCACGCCCCGGCAGCGCCTCGGCTGCGCTCGGCAGTGCAGTGGTCTTGCGCATGAACAGCATGTTGGACCTCCGCGCGGGATCGGTTTGCAGCCACGACAGCGAAATGTGACTCTATATATATAGGGAAATATAGGGCGATACGCAGACCGGGGCAGCCCGGTTGCGCCGGAGGCTCCAGACAGAGCCGCAAACCCCGTCAGTTCCGGGAATAGCCGATCAACGGCTTGCGGGGCCGGAACAGCAGCATCAATAGAATGCCTAGTACGCCCATGACGGCAAAAACCGGCTGCTCCAGGATCACCTTGACGACGCTGTCCCAGAGCCAAGGCGCATGCCCCTCCACCCAGGCCCGGAACGCCTGCTGGCTGGATTGGTGAACGTCGTTCCAGAATTGACCAAGACGGGTGAAGCGCAGGGTCTGGTCTGCGACCCAGCGGGCCCCGTCATAGACCATGAATACAAACCCACCGGCCAGCAGAAGTAGCCCCACCAGTCGGAAAAAACCGCGGATCATGCGTCACCCTCTATCTCTGGCGCCCGAAGGTGCCGTCAGCCCTTACCGGGCCGGCCCGGGAAATTCAACCTCATCAGCACCCTATCCGCCCTTCCAGCCCGGGTCCCGGGGGTACCGGGGAGCCCGGAAGGCGTTGACGCTGCAGGGCGTGGCCTCTATAAGGACGCCAATGGCGGCGGGCGCAATCCCGCCGCCGCAGTTCTTTGAGCGGCGCCGTCATGCAAGCATATTTGCTTGCGTAGAATGGCATTGTCAGAGACGCCCGAAAACACGAAATCGTCGATCACGCATTTGGACGGCCGGCGCGCTTTCAAGCCCGACCACTTAGCGATCGGTCACCGCCGAAGGATATTTGAGACCATGGCCAATACGAGTTCCGCCAAGAAGGCGACGCGCAAGATTGCCCGCCGCACCATCGTCAACAAGTCACGCCGCACCCAGATGCGCGGCGCGGTCCGCTCCGTCGAAGAGGCGATCAAGAGCGGCGATCGCGATGCGGCGCTGAAGGCGATGGCCCGTGCCGAGCCGGAACTGATGCAGGCAGCGCAACGCAACATCATCCACCGCAACAATGCGAGCCGGAAGGTTTCGCGGCTCGCGCATCAGATCGCCAAGCTGGCGAAATGAACTGAACGAAAATGTAATTCGTCAAAAAGCCCGGCCTTGTCGGGCTTTTTATTTTGCAGGTGCCGCGCTCTGCAAATGGTGGCCGGCAAAATTCTTGCGCTCCCCGTGTCATTACTGGCTCTGCGCGAAAAGACAGGCTTGGGCGTTTTGCGACAGCGCTTGCGAAGCTGGCCCGAACCGTTGCCCCGCCGTGCTTTTCAAATTGCAACTGCTGCGGCGCGGTAACGCTCGAGGGCAGCGCAGGGTTACCCTCTTCGGATGAGCAAAAAAATGCGCGCTTGCGTAGTCACTTATCGGCATAGTGGCGAAGAGTTGTTCGAAAAAACCTCTCTGCCACATTCAAACGTAAACGATTTATGAATTTCTTTTGGGCGTTGTCAGAAATGTCACAGTGGTTCGGCGCGTTCGAATCTCCGCACAGATTCAAAACCTTGCCGCGCTCCAAAAAACTCGCCGCCTGATCTCGCGGTCGCGAAGCAGTTTTTCGCGGCGCTGGTGCGGAATCATTTTCGTTGCGGGAAATGGGGCATGCTGTATCTCTAAGACGTTCGCGGCGCCCACGGCTCTTCAGACCAGCGCGGTTTAAGATACGGGGCGGACGTGCAAATCGGCGGCGGTGTGCGCGTTGGCGACGCTTTCCAAGCGATTGTCGGGTTTAACCTCATAGCAATATGAGGAATGTGGTTCTGTGTCGAAATTTCTCAGGCGAGGCATTCGTGTCTCGTTTGCTCTTAACAAGAGAGATGCGCACCGGCCACCCGACAGCAGCAGCGGAAGCGAAGCACTTGGACGGGTAAACGAGTGGGCCAAACGAAGCGGCGCTGCGGCTGAACGATTTTAATGTTCGGGCGTTGCCGACTGAATTTGAAACAGACGTGGGATGACAACTTGCCGTGAGCAATCACGGTGGGATGGGGAGGTTGCATGCTTTACGGAATCAGCGCGGTATTCGATCAAATGCCATTTTCAGATGATGCTGTATTGGATGCCTTGGACTTGGATGCCTTAGACCCCGGCAGACGGCCTCCCCCGCGGACTCCGGACACACCGTCGAGTACGCGCTGACCTAGCGAAGCTTCTCTTACAGTCCTTGATCTGACCCAACGGCGGCGTCGCCGGACGGCTGGTCTATGACTGAAGGCGAAGCCTCGCTCGAGGTCGCGCCGTTGGCAGGAAACCTGCACGGCGGTTTTCGCAAGGCAACCTTACTCTTTCGGAAAAGTTTTCAGGCAATGACAAATACGGAACAGGATCGCTGGTCACGCGTGAAGGGTCGGCTGCGCACGAGCGTAGGAGAGGACGTCTACACCAGCTGGTTTGCGCGGATGGATCTGGAAAGCGTCGAGCAGGAGAGCGTCCGCCTTTCGGTTCCGACGCGGTTCCTCAAGAGCTGGATCCAGGCGCATTATGCCGAGCGCGTTCTCACCTGCTGGCAGGCCGAAATGCCGGAGGTGCACCGGATCGATCTTACCGTGCGCACGGCGATGCGATGCGCGGCGCCCGCCAAGGAGGCTCCCGCTCCGCTCGATGCGCGCCGCGCCGAGCGCTCCGACGGCCGTCCCGCACCCGAGCTGCGCGCGACCGCGCCGGTGTCGGCCAGCCATGACGCGCTCGGCGGCTCGCCGCTCGACCCGCGCCTGACCTTCGGAAGCTTCGTCATCGGCCGCTCCAACACGCTGGCGCATGCCGCGGCACGCCAGGTCGCCGAAGGCCGGCGCGGCGATCCCGTGATGTTCAATCCGCTTTATATCCACGCCGGCGTCGGACTCGGCAAAACCCATCTGTTGCAGGCGGTGACCTGGGCCGGCAACTCCGGCAACGAACGCAAGGTGCTCTACCTCACCGCCGAGAAGTTCATGTACGGCTTCGTCGCGGCGCTCAAAACGCAGACGGCGCTGGCGTTCAAAGAGGCACTGCGCGGCATCGACGTGCTCGTCATCGACGACCTGCAATTCCTGCAGGGCAAGTCGACCCAGGCTGAATTCTGTCACACCCTGAATGCGCTGATCGACGCCGGCCGCCAGGTGGTGATCGCGGCCGACCGGCCGCCTTCCGACCTCGAGAGCCTCGACGACCGCGTTCGCTCCCGGCTGGCCGGCGGCCTCGTGGTCGAGATGGGTTCGCTCGGCGAAGAACTGCGGCTTGGAATTCTGAAGTCGCGGGTCGCGGCCGCCCGTGCCCATCATGCGAGCTTCGACGTCCCGGAACCGGTGCTGGATTATCTTGCCCGCACCATCACCCATAACGGCAGGGATCTCGAGGGCGCCATCAATCGCCTGCTGGCGCACAGCAAGCTCAACGCGCAGCCGGTGACGCTGGAAATGGCCGAGCGCGAGGTGCGCGACCTGATCCGTCCGCAGGAGCCCAAGCGCATCAAGATCGAGGACATCCAGCGGGTGGTGGCGCGGCAATACAATGTGAGCCGCTCCGATCTCTTGTCCTCGCGCCGCACCGCGAATGTGGTCCGCCCGCGCCAGGTCGCGATGTATCTGGCCAAGACGCTGACGCTGCGCTCGCTGCCCGAGATCGGCCGCCGGTTCGGAGGGCGCGACCACACCACCGTCCTGCACGCGGTTCGCAAGATCGAGGCCCTGGTCAGCAAGGATACCGCGCTGTCCGAAGAGGTCGAATCGCTCAAGCGCCAGCTGCAGGAATAGGCTTTTCGGGCCCTCCCGGCTTGCCCGGGAGGGCCCGCAAAAAATGGGGAACGCCCCCCGTTTCCCTTGCGCTTGCGGGCCATCCGCGCCACCTTGCGGTCCCCCCGTGGGTTTGATCAAATCCAGTCTGGATCGGGCTTTTCGGGTTTCAAATGCCGCGGCGCGCCCTTGGGGCCGCCCGGCTTTTCCATCTTGAGGGATCGGGCGGGTATTGCAATGAAGGTTACCGTCGAACGCGCGCAGCTTCTGAAGTCTCTGGGCCACGTCCATCGCGTGGTCGAGCGCCGCAACACCATTCCGATCCTGGGCAACGTGCTGGTGCGCGCCGAGAACGCGCGGCTATCGCTGAAGGCCACAGACCTCGACCTTGAGGTCACCGAGACGCTTGCCGCGGAAACCGCGACCGGCGGCTCGACCACCGTGCCGGCGCACATGTTCTATGACATCGTGCGCAAGCTGCCCGACGGCTCCCAGATCGTGCTGGAGGGCGACGGCGACCGCTCGGTGCTGGCGATCCGCGCCGGCCGTTCCCGATTCACGCTGCAGACCCTGCCCGAAAACGATTTCCCCGACCTCGCCGCCGGCGACATGACGCATTCGTTCACGCTGGCCGCCGCCGACGTGAAACGGCTGATCGACCGCACCCAGTTCGCGATCTCGACGGAAGAGACCCGCTATTATCTCAACGGCATCTATCTGCACACCGCCGGCACCGCCAAGGCCCCGACCTTGCGCGCGGTCGCAACCGATGGCCACCGCCTCGCCCAGATCGATCTGCCGCTGCCGCAGGGAGCGGCCGGCATGCCTGGCGTCATCGTGCCGCGCAAGACCGTCGGCGAAGTGCAGCGGCTGATCGAGGACAACGAGGCCGAGGTCAAGATCGAACTGTCGCAGGGCAAGATCCGCTTCACGCTCGGCAACGTGGTGCTGACCTCCAAGCTGATCGACGGCACGTTTCCGGATTATGGTCGCGTGATCCCGCAGAACAACGACAAGGAGCTCATTGTCGACAAAAAGGATTTCGAGGCCGCGGTGGACCGCGTCTCGACGATCTCCAGCGAGCGCGGCCGCGCGGTGAAGCTGGCGCTGTCCGCCGGCAAGCTGGTGCTGTCGGTGACCAACCCGGATTCCGGCAGCGCCACCGAAGAGCTGGAGGTCGAATACGCCTCCGACCCGCTCGATATCGGATTCAACTCGCGCTATCTGCTTGATATCGCCGCCCAGATCGAAGGCGAGGTCGCGGTCCTGAGGCTGGCCGATCCCGGCTCGCCGACGCTGGTGCAGGACAAGGATTCCAAGGGCGCGCTCTACGTGCTGATGCCGATGCGGGTGTAGGAGACATCCTTCGAACCGCGCATTAATCGTCCCTCTCCCCTTGTGGGAGAGGGTGGCGCCTCGCGTAGCGAGGCGACGGGTGAGGGGTTCGTGCCGCACACGCCACACCATCGGCCGACCGCCAAACGCATCCGCGAGTTCGCCAGGAAGATGCGTCGCGAGCCCACTGACGCTGAGGCAGCCATGTGGCGATTGCTGCGCGATCGACGCCTTGCGCCTTTCAAATTTCGTCGCCAAGTCCCCTTTCAGAACTTCATCTTGGACTTTGTTTGCGTCGAAAGGCGCATCGTGATCGAGATCTATGGCAGTCAGCACGCATCGTCTGGACGTGACACAGCGAGGGAAGCCGCGCTGATGGCCGAAGGCTTTCGAATCGCTCGTTACTGGAACAACGATGTGTTGCTGACGCCTACCGCCGTATTGGAGGACATCCTCGCAAGGCTCGCCCAGCCGTAATAACCCCTCACCCGTCGCCGAACTTCGTTCGGCGCCACCCTCTCCCACAAGGGGAGAGGGGAAGAAAGATCGACCGACGTCTTTAATCATGACCGCCTCCCGCATTCACCGCCTCAGTCTCACGCACTTCCGCAATTATCGCGCGGCGAGCCTTCAGACGCGCGGCGACGTGGTCGTGCTGGTTGGACCGAACGGCGCCGGCAAGACCAATTGCCTGGAGGCGATCTCGTTCTTGTCGCCGGGGCGCGGCCTGCGCCGGGCGACGCTCGAGGATGTCGCCGACAACCAGGGCGACGGTTCCTGGGCAGTGTCGGCCGAAATCGAGGGCGCGCTGGGGCTCGCAACGCTCGGCACCGGCATCGATCCGCCCGGCAGCGACGGCGCGGCCACCAGCCGGCGCTGCCGGATCGACCGCGAGCCGGTGAGTTCGGCCACAGCCTTCGGCGATCATTTGCGCATGGTGTGGCTGACGCCGTCGATGGACGGGCTGTTCATGGGCGCGGCATCGGAGCGACGGCGGTTCTTCGACCGGCTGGTGCTGGCGATCGACAGCGAGCATTCCAGCCGGGTGTCGGCGCTCGACCGTTCCTTGCGTTCGCGCAACCGGCTGCTGGAGGTGCGCAATTACGACGACCATTGGTGCGGCGCGATCGAGCGCGAGACCGCGGAACTTGCGGTCGCGGTGGCGGCAACGCGCGGCCAGACCGCGACCAGGCTCGCCGCGATGCTGCGCGCTCGTGGCGAAGCTTCCGCCTTTCCGTCCGCGCAGATCATGCTCGACGGCTGGATGGAGAACGCCCTCCTCAACGAACCCGCCACCGCGGTGGAGGATCGCTACCGCCAGATCCTGCGCGACGGCCGTGCACGCGACGCCGCGGCGGGCCGCACGCTGGACGGACCGCATCTGACCGACCTGCAGGTGATCTACGCGCCGAAAAACATGCCGGCCCGCGACGCCTCTACCGGCGAGCAGAAGGCGCTGCTGATCGGGCTGGTGCTGGCGCATGCCAATCTGGTCGCGGACATGACCGGCATCACCCCCCTGTTGCTGCTCGACGAGGTGGTGGCCCATCTCGATCCGGGCCGGCGCGCGGCCCTGTTCGGTGAACTGGCAAAACTCGGAGCGCAGGTCTGGATGACCGGCGCCGACCCCGCGGCCTTCACCGAAATCGGCGCGTCGGGCGAGATTTTCGACGTCGATTCCGGGCGGATCGCGCAGCGGGTCAGATGGCGGGGCGGGCTTGGTTGAACCGAAGGCAGCGGCCGCGCGACTAGACTCCTGAAGCCGCGCCGTCAACGCCGCGGCCAGCGCCGCCGCGTGACCAGCCGCAGCCGTCGGCAATACCGGAGATAACAGATGTTTGGAACGACGCGCGGGATGCTGATCCCGGCAGGCAAAGTGCTTTTGGCCGTCACCGTTGCACTGGCTTTCGGCACGCCGCTCGCCGCAAACGCCGACGACGGGATGGTCGATGTCCGGACACTGCCGCGCCTCGAAGGTGCGGTCGAAGACACGGCGCGCACCCAACCTCACAGCTTGCGCTACGGCGTTCCAACCGTGGTCGCGATCACATCGGCGGCGACGAGGAAGCTTTTGGCCGCCAACGGCTGGGCGCAATATTTGCGGTCGATGGACGAGGCGAGCAGCTCCCTGCTGTTCAAAAAGGGCCAGCAGGGACTGGACGTGTCGTTCACCCAGGGCCTCGGCAGGCCGGACCTGTCGGTGGTGTATTACACCGCGACCAGATTGACCGCGAATGTGCCGTTTCCCGACGATGCGACCGATATCCTGTTCGACGATCGCCGGCCTTATCTCAGCTGTTTCACGGCCGCGCCGGTCGAGGCCAGTCTGGATTTCTTCCGCAAGGCGCTTGCCGCCTCCGGCTGGTTGCCCCTGTCGGCAGCGGACGCCGCGGCGGATTGGCCGAACGCCGGTTTCGACGACAAGATCGCGAACGGCGCCCGCGCCTATTTCAGCTACGCCAATCGCGACGGCGGTTATCGGCAACCGCCGATCATGCTGTCGCTGCGCCACCGCGACGATGGCAGGACCAGCGTCGAGATCCGGGTCGCGCCGTTCGCGCTGCCGCAGAACCTCGCACTCGCCAGGGAATCGGCCGGCCTGCCGGTGCCTGATCATACCCCGAGTTCCGGAAGCAGCGGTGCGACTCCGCTATGCGCGCCGTGCAAGGCATGAGCGTTGCCGATATCCCGGCGGTGCTTGCGTTCTATCGCAGGGAGCTCGCGGCGCGGGGCTGGAAGGAGGAGGCCAACGGCGCCGTCGTCACCCCCGACGAGGTGACGCTGAACTTCTCCAGCCCGGATCAAACTTCGACCCTCCGGCTGAGCCGCAAATACGACCTGACCATTCTCAATCTCGCGACGCAAATGACCCAGGCCGCGCTGGCGGCGCGGGCCAAGGCCAAAAAGGACGCCGACGACAAGTTCACGAGCGATGCCGACGCGATGGTGAAAAAGGTGATGGCCGAGGATGCCGCCAGGCGGACCGCGCAGGCCGCCGGCCTGTCGGACGCGCCGTTGCACGCGCTCGTTGACCAGGCAACGCCGGTGCCGTTGCCCGACACGGCCGAGAACGTGCAGTTCAACGGCCCGGATGGCAAACTCGAATTCGATTCCTCTTCCAGCGTGAAGGCGCTGGCGACGTTCTATCGCGGCGTCCTGAAACCGCTCGGCTGGAAGGAGCAGCCTTCGGTCATCAACAAATCCAACATGGTGGTGATGGAGTTCGCCAAGGGCGGCAAGGCACTGTCGTTCACCGTGATGCAGATGGGTCCGAAGGTGAATGTCAGCGCCGACGGGTCGGGGCTGGTGATGGCCGATGCGAGGCCGGATGCGAAAGGCCGCCAAACCGCCGATGCGGCGGCGGCCGAGGCGCCGGTCGAAGCGCTCGAAGCCGAGCCCGATTCCGCGCTGCCGGTGCCGAAGCAGCATACGATGAGTTCGATCGGGAGCAGCAAAATCCCGGGCACCGATATTGCCTTTCACCGGGAGCTCAGCGCCAGCGTCCCGGCCGAACTCGGTTCGGTGCTGGCATTCTATCGCAGCGAACTCGGCAGGCTCGGATGGAAGGAGACGGCCGAGCGCGCCATCGTGAAGCCGGACCAGGCACAACTTGCGTTTGTTTCTCCCGACGGGCCGGCGACGCTGAAACTCGGCCGCAGCAATGGCGAGACCAGCGTCGCACTGGCGCAGAAGATTCCGGCCGCGGCGGCGAAAGCCGACATCATGCCGAAGCCGGGCCAGGCCAAGCTGATGTTCAGCAATCTCGGCAATGGCGATGCCACCGTCACCATCAACAAGCAGACCATCAGGATCGCTCCCGGCGCGGGCGGTCCCCAAGCCAAGGGCCCGACGCTGGAGCTGCCGCCCGGCAAATATCGATATTCGCTGAAGGTCGGAGGCGGCCCTGCACGGAACAACGAAATCGAGGTGGCCGCCGACGACGCCTGGGGGGTAATGGTGGCTCCCAATGGAGAGGTCATGTCGCTGCATGTCTATTGACGCGGCGAGCGGGCGCAAAATCGCCGGGGCCGGAACGCCGTGACGCGTTGGGTAATTGAACGCGTCGCGCGGGGCACTTGGCCAATCAAGGACCGGCCCCTTTCCGCGGACGCCCCGGGGGCCGAACAGGGCGGATTCCGGTGACCGGACCGCCTGCCGAATCGCGCTTTTGCGAGGCCTTGGAATCGGCTTTCGGCGGGCTTGAAAAACAGTCCAAAAATCCCATTTATTCAACAGGTTGCCAATAGAGACTTTGCGCTAGGCGCATCACGCCTTTCATGGCACAAATAGATGATTCAGCGCCCGTTTTGCGCCGCTGATTCGGGACACCCTCGAAGGCCACACATGACAGAACCTGCCCGGCAGACCACCGCCGACACTGAGCATTCCATTCCCATCGAATATGGCGCTGAATCGATCCGGGTCTTGAAGGGCCTCGATGCCGTGCGCAAGCGGCCGGGCATGTATATCGGCGACACCGACGACGGCTCGGGCCTGCATCACATGGTCTACGAGGTCGTCGACAACGCCATCGACGAGGCGCTGGCCGGCCACGCCACCGCGGTGGAGGTCGTGCTCAACGCCGACGGCTCGGTCACGGTGCGCGACGACGGCCGCGGCATTCCCGTCGACATGCACAGCGAAGGCGTCTCGGCGGCCGAGGTCATCATGACCCAGCTGCACGCCGGCGGAAAATTCGACCAGAATTCCTACAAGGTGTCGGGCGGCCTGCACGGCGTCGGCGTCTCCGTGGTCAACGCACTGTCGAGCAAGCTCCTGCTGCGGGTCTGGCGCGACGGCAAGGAGCATTTCATCGAATTCGCCCATGGCGACGCGGTGGCGCCGCTCAAGGTGGTCGGCGACGCCAACGGCAAGCGCGGCACCGAGGTGACGTTCTTCGCATCGCCTGAAACCTTCACCCATATCGAATACGACTTCGCCACGCTGGAACACCGCCTGCGCGAACTCGCCTTCCTCAATTCCGGCGTCAATATCGTGCTGTCCGACAAGCGCCACGCGGTCGAGAAGCGCGAGGCGATGCATTACGAAGGCGGTATCGAGGAATTCGTTAGATATCTCGATCGCAACAAGAAGCCGATGGTGCCCTCGCCGATCGTGATCAATACCGAGATGAACGGCATCGGCGTCGAGGCGGCGCTGTGGTGGAACGACAGCTACCACGAGAACGTGCTGTGCTTCACCAACAACATTCCGCAGCGCGACGGCGGCACCCATCTGGCGGGTTTCCGCGGCGCGCTGACGCGCCAGGTCAATGGCTATGCCGAGGCCAACGCCAAGCGCGAAAAGATCGCGCTGACCGGCGACGACTGCCGCGAGGGCCTCACCGCGGTGCTTTCGGTGAAAGTGCCCGATCCGAAGTTTTCGTCGCAGACCAAGGACAAGCTGGTGTCCTCGGAAGTGCGCCCCGTGGTCGAAAACGTGCTGAACGAGGCGCTCGCCGCCTGGTTCGAGGAGCATCCCGCCGAGGCCAAGACCATCGTCGGCAAGGTGGTGGAAGCCGCCGCCGCCCGTGAAGCCGCGCGCAAGGCGCGTGAGCTGACACGGCGCAAGGGCGCGCTCGACTACGCCTCGCTGCCCGGCAAGCTCGCCGATTGCCAGGAAAAGGACCCCGGCAAGTCCGAGCTCTTCATCGTCGAGGGCGATTCCGCCGGCGGCAGCGCCAAGATGGGCCGTAACCGTGCATTCCAGGCCGTGCTGCCGCTACGCGGCAAGATACTCAATGTCGAGCGCGCGCGCTTCGACAAGATGCTGGGCT
>JBGPSI010000147.1:0-12331 GCA_041490045.1 Bradyrhizobium sp. | reverse complement strand
TCGCCGTCAATCGATCGCGGCGTGACCGGCGTTGGTGAGCACCGGCACGTCGTCGCGCATCTCAATCAGGCCGAGTTCGGTCAGGATGTTCAGATCGACTGTGCTGACCGGAGACAGTTTCAGGCGCTTGGCCTTGATGTCGCGAAGCGCCCAGCGAAGCGCGATGGCTCGCTCAAGTCCGAGATTGGCTAATGGCATCTTGTCGTCGGTCATGGAACTCTAGCAAGCGCCGCGGACTCGAATGGTTCCCGCCTTTGCGAAGGCTGGCGCGCATCTTTCCCGGCCATTCTGCTCAAAGCTGGACTAGCGCGGACGCTGCCGCGCATTGCGATCATCGCAGAGAGACCTCAGGCCTCTTGTTAAAAATGCCGCCCCATCGGGTTCAGTGGTTGAGGTTGAAATCGCGATGAGGCGGAAGTCTCTGGAGCCATCGACGCCGCCGCGTCGACGAAGGCCAAGTGCGATTGCGATTCGGGCGGCTTGAGGGCGCGACGGAGACCAGGTTACCGCTCGCCGTCGCGACGTGAATTTTATTCGACTGGCGGGAATCAGCGAGCGAACCGTAAAATCGCAAGGGGGCCCCGGGCTGGTTTTTAGGGGATGATCCATCCATGACCAAGGAACTCAGAACCGCTGCACAATTGTCCGACATGATCGTTTCCGCGCTTGGCGTAAGAGACCTGGGTATCGAGATACGCAGGGATCACGCTTACGGCTGGCAGCCGACCGTCATTTCGTCTCCCGGCGATTTGATTGGATATCAACGGCGGGTTGAGGAAATCGCCAATCGATTGCGCTTTCAGTTCGCCCTTCGCGAATGACATCGCGTCCGGTCTGACGCCGGCCGCTTGCGGGAGGCTCGTCGCGGTTCAGAGCCGCGGAACGATCCTCCCGCGCGACGGGTTTGCGATTTGCTTCAGGCTGCGAGCGCTGCCTTCCGGAACGCCTTCACAAGCGAGCGTTCCAGTTTTCCCTCCATGCCACACAGGATTTTGTAGGCGTTCTCGCGGGGCATCGCCGGCCTGTATGGCCTCGACTCGATAAGCGCGGCAAAGATATCGGAGATCGTCAGCAATCTTACCAGATCGGAAATCTCCGGCGCCGTCAGCGCGTCCGGATAACCGGAACCATCGAGATATTCGTGGTGGTGTCTCACTCCGTCGAGAATCTCTGGGCCGACATCGGGGATATCCTTCAATAACTCGTACCCGATAACCGGATGACGTCTCATGATCTCGTCTTCAGCCGGGTCAAGGCTTCCGGGCTTGTCGAGAATCGACAAGGGAATATGGGCTTTCCCGATGTCATGGAGAGTTGCCGCCATTCCCAATCGTTTCACATCCGGACCGGCGAACCCGATATCGAAGGCAAAGCCGACCGCCACTCCCGTCACCAGCAGACAATGCTGGAACGTTCCTTCATGGTAGAGGCGTACCTCGTCAAGCCACGCGCTAAGCCCGTTTCGCGCGATGCTATCGATGATTTGTGCCGTAGCGTATTCTGCATCCGAAAGGCGTATCGCTTTGCCGGCTTGCAGGGCGGAAAACATGGCCGCAAAAACGGTCGCACTATTCGTGATTTCGGGTGAGACGGTGGCAACACCGCTTTGTGTGGCTTTCGCCGCGATCTGCGCCAGTTTGGATACGATTTCCCTTGGGCGCGAAACCACGGCGGTCGCTCCGAGCGCGTAAGCTTGCGCAACGAGGGAGCGAACGTGGTTCTGGACGACGAACAGCTTTTCCGGAATGGAGCCAAGCTCCCGCAAGACAATTTTGATCTGTTCGACACGGGCCATCTTGCGCAGGTCCGCGTCGACCATCAGCACGCCGTTTGATGCGATTGGTGTGTCACTCGCTCCCAACAGGCGGGGGACGATGTGATATCGCGGCTCCAGCATCGCGCGGATGGCCGGTATTTTATTGGGCTCATCGGTGACGAAATGAACAAGCATTTCAAAACCCAGACGTTAAAAAAAAGCGGTCGTGGCCCCTCGACTTCAAACGGCGCAATAATGGCCGGTAAGCCTATCGAGACTTCCCTAATCGGATGCTAACGCCCTTTCCCAGGGATTCCGCATTCGTTCCACTATCCGCCCCATCATACCTTTCGATAGCATCGGGCTCCGGACGGGATCGGTGGGTGTACCGGGATGGCGGAGCGGGGCAGGGCCCGGACGCAGGGGATCGCGGGAACGTGGCCGCCGCGCGAGGCGGCGCGGGCCGGCGGTTTCGCTCCCTCCGGATTTTCCACCTGGTCGTCATTCGCCGCAAAGCTGCGGGAGTGGATCCGCGCCGAGGCCGGCGCGGGGCGGCTGTTGCCCTGGGTGCCCGTGGCGTTCGGCACCGGCATCGCGTTCTATTTTGCCGCCGATCATGAACCGGTCCTGCCGGTTGCCGCGGCTACGGCGGCGGCGTTTTGCCTGGCGGCATTTCTGCTGCGGCGGCAGCGGCTATTTCCCGTTGCGGTGATGATTGCGGCTGTCGCCGCGGGCTTTGCCAGCGCGACCTGGAAGACGGCGCGGATCGCGCATGGCGTGCTGGCGCGGCCGATGTTCGGCGTGTCGCTGTCGGGCTTTGTCGAAACCCGCGACATCCGCGAGCGCACCGATCGTTTTGTGCTGCGCGTGGCGTCGATGGAAAGCCCGCGCTCACAGATAAGACTTGAGCGCGTCCGGCTGTCGGTGCGCAAGGGCACCGCGCCCGAAGTCGGCAGCTTCGTCGAATTGAAGGCACGGCTGCAGCCGCCGCTTTCGCCGTTGCGGCCGGGCAGCTACGATTTCGGCCGCGACATGTATTTTCAGGGCATCGGCGCTTCCGGTTTTGTCACCGGCGCGATCAAGACCGTGGAGGCACCCGAGAGCGGCGGGCTGTCGTTGCGTTACGCCGCCTTCATGCAGAATCTTCGCGATGCGATTGATGCGCGGATACGTACGACGCTCGATGGCGACAAGCGCGCGATCGCGACCGCGCTGCTGACCGGCCGGCGCGACGCGATCACGACGCCGGTCAACGATGCCATGTTCATCTCCGGCCTCGGCCATGTGCTGTCGATTTCGGGCTATCACATGGCGGTCGTGGCCGGCGTGGTGTTCTTCGCGGTGCGGGCGCTGCTGGCGCTGATCCCTCAACTCGCATCGGGCTTTCCGATCAAGAAATGGTCGGCGGCGGCAGCGTTGGCGGCGGCGCTGTTCTATCTGCTGCTGTCGGGCGCCGAAGTCGCCACCCAGCGCTCGTTCTTCATGACGGCCGTGGTGCTGATCGCCGTCATGGTCGACCGCCGCGCGATCACCTTCCGCACGCTCGCGGTCGCGGCGTTGATCGTGCTGTCGATCGCGCCGGAAGCTTTGGTGCATCCGAGCTTCCAGATGTCGTTCGCGGCCACGCTCGGGCTGGTGGCGCTGGTGCAGATCGGCATGCCGCGGCTGTTCGCGTCCCCTGACAACTCAGCGACCGCGAAGGTCGCGCTGTGGGGCGGGCGCGAAATCATGACGCTGGCTCTGGCCTCGCTGGTGGCGGGGCTCGCGACCACGCCCTATGCCGCCTTTCATTTCCATCGCGTGACGCCCTACGGCGTGCTCGCCAACCTGGCGGCGATGCCTGTCGTGTCGGCGGTGGTGATGCCGGCGGGCCTGCTTGGGCTGGCGGCAATGCCTTTCGGCTTCGACGGCGTGTTCTGGTGGCTGATGGGGCTCGGCATCGACTGGATGATCGCGGTGACGGAGTGGGTGGCGAACCTGCCAGGCGCGATCGGCCGCATGGCTGCGTTCGGGATCGGGCCGCTGATTGCGGCGAGCATCGGCATCGTCCTGCTCGGCCTGTTGCGGACGCCGCTGCGCTGGTCGGGCGCGATCGTGCTGGCGCTTTCGGTGATCTGGGGCGTGGCGGTGCCGCAGCCGGATGTCCTGATCTCGGCCGACGGCCATAATGTCGGTGTCCGCGGCCCGGACGGCCGGCTGCATCTGATGCGGACCGCCAAGGATGCGTTCTTGCTCAAAGAATGGCTCGCCGCCGACGCCGATCCGCGGCCGCCCACGGATGCCTCGCTCGCCGACGGCGTCTCCTGCGACGAGGCGGGCTGCGTGACGCCGCTCGCCGGCGGCGGCCTGGTGGCGCTTTCGCTGAAACCGGAGGCGCTGGCAGACGATTGCGAGCGTGCCGCGCTGGTGGTGACGACGCGACAGACGCCGCCGGCTTGTGCCTCCGCTGCCATGTCGGGCGATCGCTTGCGCGGGCAGGGTGCCACCGCGCTGAGGCGCACCCGTGACGGCTTTGCCGTCGATGCGGTCAGGCCGCGCGGCGTCGACCGGCCGTGGTCGCCGGCGGTCGCGGGGGCTGCGGCGACGGAGACTACGCTGGCGCCGCGCCCGGGCCCCGCACGGTCGGTGGACGCGACGCCGGCGGAAGCCGACCTGCAGCCGGAGGATTGACGTTCTTACGTCATTCCGGGGCGGTGCGAAGCACCGAACCCGGAATCTCGAGGTTCCGGGTTCGCGTCTTTCGACGCGCCCCGGAACGACGGTGCTCGCCGTCACCTCTCATCGAGCGAATGATTTTCCTTGAGCTCAAACGCGCCGAGGTGAAATTCCTCGTTTTCGTCGGTGGCGGTTACGGAGGCCGTCTTGACGAGCGCGAACACCGCGTCCGGGAATTGCTCCCAGACCGCGATGTCCTCCGCCACAATCGTCAGCCAGCCGAACCGGAACATGTAGCGGCCGGGCGCGGTGACGTGGCCGACTTGCTGCCAACTGACCTTGTTGACGCCCAATCACTTCCCCCCTTTGGAATTCCGCGAGCTGTCGGGCCGCGGGATCGCGATTGAAGCCTCCCGGCGGGCCGCGAGCAAGGCGTCGCTCGCCCGCATTTCGAACGCATCGAGCTGCACGGCAAACGTCGCCAGCGCGAGCCGCAGATTATCCAGTTCTTCGGCGCGCGCGTCTTTACCGTGACTCATGTACAGCCCTGATCTTGTTACTCCTGTGCCGGCCCTTGCGGTCAGGCACACACCAATCACCACCGGCCGAAACCGGCCGGTATTCGCGCGAAGCGTTCGATCCGATTCAACCGGCGGGCAGCCGTGTCCGGGTGGTCGTGCCGGAAACAGCCGGATGCGCGCGCTCGGTCGCCGGCTGCGCCAGCACAGGCAATTGCAGCACGGTCGCACGCTGGCCTTCGCAGAGCAGCGTCACCAGCACACGGCTGCCGTCCGGAAATTCAATCGCATCATGGTGACGATCCGGCACATGGCGGTCGATCTCGCCGAACTTGCCGACGCGGAAATCGACCTCGCGGGTCCAGATCCAGCGGTTGTCGTATCTGACGTTTTGGGCGAACGCGAGCTCCGTTCCCGGCAGCATGCAGACGGCGACGTTGGGGTCGCTCTCGCTGGCAAAGCCGCGGGTCGAAGTGCCGGGGAAGGTCGTGGTGATCAGCGTCTCTCCGACCTTGGCCGGGCGCGTCGCTAAAGCGTGCATACTATAGTCACACATCGGATTGCTCCTCGTTAGAGATAGCCAACCCGCGCCGCTGAGAGGCGCAGGCCTCTATCAGAGTGGACAGTGAACGAGGAGCTTTTGCCCGCTTGTGGGCAATTGTGCGGCTTGGGCCGACGGGCCCAGATCACAAATCCGTTTTTGCGCTCGTAGCTGCGATGCGCAGTTAAGCGTCATTCCGGGGCGCGAGTGAAACGAGCGAACCCGGAATCCAGGGATTCCGCGATGCGCAATTGCGCATCTGAGGTCTGGCCCTTCGGGCCATCCCGGAATGACCGCCTGTAACGGCTCGTCCCGGAATGGCGATCCTTCCCACCCGAACGGTCGCTCAGTACTTCCGGTACAGCCCGATCAGCTTGCCCTGAATCTTCACCCGGTTCGGCGGCAGGATGCGGACTTCATAGGAGGCGTTGGCCGGCTCCAGCGCGATCGAGGCGCCGCGGCGGCGGAAACGTTTCAGGGTTGCCTCCTCGTCGTCGATCAGTGCCACCACGATGTCGCCGGTATCGGCGGTCTCGTTGCGCTGGATCAGCGCCATGTCGCCGTCCAGGATACCGGCGTCCACCATGGAATCGCCGCGCACCTCGAGCGCGTAATGTTCGCCCGAGCCGAGCATGTCCGGCGGCACGCTAATGGTATGGCTGCGGGTCTGCAGCGCCTCGATCGGCGTGCCGGCAGCGATGCGGCCCATGACCGGCACGGCAACGGGGCGCTCGCCATCGCTCTCGGAGCCGCCGCCGGAGGAACGCACCTTGCCGAGCGTGCCCTCGATGACGCTCGGCGTGAAGCCGCGGCGGCTGTTGGCGCCGCCGGACAGCTCCGGCAGCTTGATCACCTCGATGGCGCGGGCGCGGTTTGGCAGGCGGCGGATGAAACCGCGCTCTTCCAGCGCCGTGATCAGGCGGTGGATGCCTGACTTCGAGCGCAGATCGAGCGCGTCCTTCATCTCGTCGAAGGAGGGCGGAACGCCGCTTTCCTTCAGGCGTTCGCTGATGAATCGCAGCAGTTCATATTGTTTGCGCGTGAGCATCTCGACCAATCCCCAATTTGCTTATCCTCAGGCCCGACAGCTGCCGCTCGATTTCGACGGTCGAAACCAGCACTGCGGAGTCAGGCGACTTCCACTCGTAGACACAAGAACTCGAAACAAATCATGAACAGACACTATATGTTCCATATGTGTTCCGCAACCACTTAATTTCTGGTCAACACGATCGAGAATTTGCAGGCAGCGCTGCAGAGCGCCTGACGGCTCAGGCCGGCAGCCGCAGGATGTCGCAAGCAGAGCCCGCGGAAGCCTTCGGCGCGAACGGTGGACGGACCACCAAGGCCCGTGCCGCAGCGAGATTCCCCAATAGCGAGGAGTCCTGATGGTCGACGGGAATGGCAATCAGCGCGCCGTCGCTGCGCGTCTCCAGCCGGGCGCGCAAATAGTCTTCGCGCAAGTCGTTGGCGCCGACATCGCGCCCCAGCAGGGCCGTCTCGTGGGGGTGGTGGACCGCCGATCGCCCGGACAAAGCGCGAATCAAGGGCACCAGAAACAGGAAACCGCAGACATAGGACGACACGGGATTGCCGGGCAGGCCGATCACCCGCATTGCGCCGAGCCGCCCGTGCATCATCGGCTTGCCCGGCCGCATCGCGATCTTCCAGAACGCCATGGTGACGCCCTCGGCCTCCAGCGACCGCTTGACGAGATCGTGGTCGCCGACCGAGGCCCCACCGGTCGTGACCAGGATATCGGCGCCGGCGTCGCGGCCGCGGCGGATGCCGGCCACGGTGGCTTCCATTGTGTCGGCGGCAATGCCGAGATCGATGATGTCGGCGCCCTCGTGGCGGGCCAGCGCCCGCAGCGCATAGCCGTTGGAATAGACGATCTGCCCGGGGCCGGGGGTTTGCCCCGGCATCACCAGCTCGTCGCCGGTGGCGAGCAGCGCGATCCTGGGCCGGCGACGCACCGGCAAGGCCGGATAGTTCATGCCAGCGGCCAGCGACAGATCGCGGTCGGTGAGGCGGATACCGCCTGCCAGCAGCACGTCGCCCTCGCGAAAGTCGATACCGGCGGGCCGGATATGCCGGCCTGGCCGCGCGGCCTCGGTGATGGTGACGCCATCGCCGTCGGCCACGGTATCTTCCTGGATCACGACGGCGTCGGCGCCCTCGGGGACCACGCCGCCGGTGAAGATCCGCACCGCCTCGCGGGCTCCCAGCGCCTTGTCGAACGGCCGGCCGGCAGCGACCTCGCCGATCACCTTGAGATGCGTCCCGGCGGCGGCATCTGCGGCGCGCACCGCATAGCCGTCCATCGCCGACATCGCCTGCGGCGGTTGGGTGCGCAGCGCCGGCACGTCGCGCGCCAGCACGCGGTGAAAGGCCGCGTCCAGCGCGGCCATTTCCTCAGGCAATGGCTCGGCGCCCGCGAGAACGGCTGCAAGCGCCTGGGTAACCGGCATTAGGGCCACGACGTGTCTCCTCGATCCGGCCGGCCGGACTTGGCGAGCGGGATCGTTGCGTGCCTTCTAACGGAGAGCACGCGCGGAGGCAAAAGGCTTGGCGGGTGGGTCGGCGAGAAGAATCGAACGTTGCGACTGCTTCTCACTTCTGGAGCAAGAGGCGCACCAGTTCGGCCTGGCGGGTCACGCCGAAACCGCCCGGCGTTCCGGCCCGATCGCTAGGCGAGCAGCCGGAATTCCAGCTTTGCCAGGCTGTCGCCGACTTCTTCCACCGGCGCAGGGCGGAAGCGGAGCCGGTCGGACATCATGTCCAGATAGTGACGCAGCTCGAACTCGCTGTCCCTGAGATGATATCGGATTTCACGGCGTTCAATTGTCGTCAGCAGAGGGTCGGCAATCCGCTGCCAGGCTGCAGTCTGCCAATCCTTCAGCTCACGGATCTTGCGGCTTAAGATATCAGGCTCTTTCATGCGTATCGGCCCGCTCTCGAGAAAGTAGCGGTCTGATCCTTATGACTGATTCCTAAACAATCCTTAACCGTGTCGGGTGCCGTCCGCGGCTCGCCCGTCACGGCGCACCGGGAGGTATCCGGATGCGCACCGATATCTCTTCGGATCTCTAGATCCCGAGCGCGGCAAGCGCCTCGGCGACGTCGGCGGGCGAGGTGACGTGAACCGCGGTGAGGCCGCGGGCGCGGGCGCCCTCGACGTTTTCGGCGAGGTCGTCGAAGAAAACGATGCGACCGGCCGGCACACCGATCGCTTTCACCACGTGATCGAATGCGTCGGCGTCGGGCTTCCGCAGCCCGATGTTTGAGGAGAGGAACAGTTGGCGGAAACGGCCGAGCACATCGGCATAGGCGGCCGAGAAATGTTCGACATGGGCAGCGTTGGTATTGGAGAAGGCATAGAGCGGCAGGCGTTTGGCCGCTCGCGCGAGCTGCTGGGCGATATCAGGCATCTCGCCGGCGAAGATCGCGTTCCACCCCTCCAGGAACTGGGCGTCCGAAATGCCGATGCCGAGCCCGGCGCGCAGGCTTGCAAAGAATTCGGCGTCGCTGATCTCGCCGGTCTCGTGGCGCAGATAGATCTCGTCGCGCGACGAAAATCGCCCCGCGAAGTCGGCGGGATCGCAGCCGGCATGGCGGGCCCAGCACGAAAGCGTCTTGCTGAAGTCGATATCGAGCACCACGCGGCCGAGATCGAACAACAGCGCGTCGGCGGAGCCGGGGGCGAGCAGGGGTCTGATCATCGCGGCGGTGTACGAAAATTGAGGGGGGCGGGCAACGGCGACCCGGTGCCGGCCCGGCGCGAACATGGCGGGCACCAGTCCGCGCGCACGGCCATCACCGGAAAGCGGCTATCGCCAATCAAACAGCCGGTCGCGTGGGCGCGCGTAACTGAATTCGGCGCCCGGATCGCGTCGCCGGATTTTGATGCCTCCCTGCGGCTCGCCGCTCAGGAGCACGATGAAATCCGTGCCTTTGCCGGTCTCGGAGCTCAATGCTTCGTCCGTGATGATCAGGGAAGACCGCGGCGCTATCCCGGCGATCCGGTCCAATGCGTCCTGCGGAATGACAATCCGGTCGAGCGCGCTCTTCGCGCTGCTTGGATCCGTCGGCGCCAACTCGACGTCGCGACCATGGTCCCCGCGCGCCCGGCCTTGTGAGACGGACGGGCCACCCTGCGGACGCGCGCCCTCCAACGAGACGACGCTCCATCGCAGGTTGGTCCCGCCGTCGGTCCGATCCATGGCGGTGAAGATATGCGTGCCAATCGGCCGGTCGGGATCCAGGATCGTCACCGGACTCTCCAGGATCGGCTCAAAGCCTTGCCGGACATACAGCCGCTGGGTCTTGCGGCTAATTAACACCGACACCGGTTCGAGTTCGCGTGCCACCTGGCGCGCCGCCTCGACTGCCGCGATCCGCTCGGCCTCCGCGACGACGACGGTTGCACGCGCGGTCGCGACGGCGTCGAGCTTCGGTTGCAGTTCCGCCTTTGCGGCAGCCAATTGAGCCTGCAGCTCGGCGAGCTTGGCGATGACCTGCGCCTTGGCGCCCTCGGCCTGCTCCGTTGCATCACCCGGGATGGCGGAGCCAGGCGCCGTCTCGGCGGCGGCCAATTGCGCTTCGGCTTTTCGAATTTGAAATTCCGCCACGCGCACCGGCACCATGGCCTGCACGGAATCCCGGAAGGCCGTCCCGGCGGCGCGTTTCGCCTGATCCGCCTTCCTGGTCGCCTCATTCGCCTCAGCGACACGGGCGGCGGCCAGGGCGCCGGCGCCCGGCTTCGACAGAAGCAGCGCCGGATGGGCTATCTCGACGGGCGCCACATCGGTTGGCGCCACGATCACCCGCAAGCCCAGCCGAGTCATCTCAAACAGACGCGCTGCGAAGTCGAAAGGCATCCGGACGCAGCCATGAGACGCTGCATACCCCGGCAGCTGGCCGCCGTGCAGCGCGATGCCCGACCAGGTAATGCGTTGCATGTGGGGCATGAAGGCATCGTCATAGATGTTCGAATAGTGGTCCGCTTCTTTCTGGATCACGCTGAAGATCCCGGCGGGTGTCTCTCGCCCCTTCTGGCCGCTCGACACCGGCGCCCGGAGGATCCAGCCATTGGCGTCGTAGACGGTGATCCGCTGGTTCCGGAGCGAAACGATCGCCATGATCGGCTCGCCGGCTGCGCGCGACTCGACGGACTCGACCCGGCGCTCGCTCTGACGCTCCGTGGCTCCCGCACGATCTCCGGCCGCGATCAGCGCGGTCAGACCCAGAACGGCAAGATATGCGAGCCGCAACCTTGTCTTCTTACGCTTCGAATTCACAAACGCGACCTCATCCGATCGGGGCTACCCGGCCTGCACCTCGGAGAATCATAGCGCCATTGAGCCGAACCTGCCAATTCGGAACTTCCCGGACGCTCTCGGATCGGTCGAAGTATCTTTGAGGGGTATCCTTGGGAAGCCCGACGCCTAAAGCGGGGCTTCTGTCGCGCTTGGTCGGTGAAGGGCGCGGAGGCCGCGCTGCCAAACGCCATCGACGATGCCCGGGTGGACTACGTCATCGGGATCAGCCCTTCCTCGGTCGTCTGGGCGAACATCGGCGCCGGGCGCGACGGCGTGGAATGGCCGCAGCGTTCATCCTGGACTCGCGCGGGAGTGCCGCTCCCCTTCATTGCCCTACGACGTGAGCCATCCGACAAGCCAGAGGGAGGCGCCTTCCGGATCATCCCTCTCCGGGCCATCCGTTTGCCGTGCCTTGGCGCGGTCCTCATCGTGCCACGAGCATGCCCAGAAGTCGTGATGAAGCGTTGTCCAACGTTGTATGTTGTTTGAGTAATTGTATGAAGCGCACATTCGTTGTTCAAATCGCCCGGGTCGGCGCGCCGTGTCTTGTCCTGCTCGGGGTGATGAGCAGCGCAGCGCTTCCCCAGACAACGCTTCCCCAGACAACGCTTTCCCAGACAATGGGTCCAGCGAATCCGGGCGCCGCTCCCACGGAACCTTCAGCGCCCGGCGGGGATTGCGCGCCGATCGGATTGACTGTTTCTGGAGAAATCGTTTTCCCGTTTCAATGCAGGGAGTTCATCGAACGGCAGAAGGCCGCCAATCGGACAACCGCTACTGGAGAGAAGCAGAAGCCGACCCCTGCGGACCAGAAACCGGCGGCTGTGGAAGAAAAGACCGCCGCAAAGCAACCGGAAAGTGCGGTGCCGGAGGACAGCAAACCGGCACCCGAAACGGTGGGTACGGTTGCATTGCCCAGGCGTGCTGAGCGCGAGGCGCGAGAGCGCAGCGTCGGGCCGCCCGGCTGCACGCACTTTCGCAGCTACGACCCGGCATCCGGCACCTACAGGGCTTTTGACCGACAGCGGCGTCCGTGCCGGGTGGCGGTGACGTCCACCGCGATCGCGGCGAAAGCCGGGCCTCCGGCACCCCGCATCCCACTCCCGCCCGTTTCATCGAGGGCGCCGCTGCAGCCCCCGGATAGCGCTGCTGCCGCCGTGGACTCCAAGCCGCTGCCCCCCGCGGGCAGCGCTGCCGCTGCCGACCCCGATCCGACGACTGCAACCATCGCGAATTCGCGTTCCCCCGTCGGCGTCGCGAGCTCCGATGCCAGAACGATCGAGACACAGGTGGCGGCCGCCACGATGCTTGCGGAGCGTTTGACGGTTGCGACCGCGGATCCGCCGCCGGACAAGAAAGGGAATAACACGGGCGAGCCCGGCTCTGCGGAAACGTTGGCGCGTGGCAATGCCGAAAAGACGACATCTGCATCGGCCAACGACGCGGACCTGCTGGTTGCCGTTCTCATGGCTCGTCCCGACATCACGTCGGTCTCCGGTCTGAGCGGCAAGACGATTGCGATCGACGACAGGTATTCCGC